>SVNM01000036.1 GCA_015066875.1 Ruminococcus sp. | reverse complement strand
GGACGGCTTTGACGTTGCAATCAACCACTACCCCAGCGAAAGCGACAAGGAAAAGGCTGTCGCAGTAGCAAAGGAGTGCGAAGCATTCGGCGTAAAGGCAGTATGCTTTTCTGCGGACGTTTCAAAGTTTGCAGAGTGTGACGAAATGGTTAAGGCTGTAAAGGCAGAGTTCGGCACAATCGACGTTCTTGTAAACAATGCGGGCATCACAAAGGACGGTCTGCTTGCAAGAATGACCGAGGAAAACTACGATATGGTAATCGCAGTAAACCAGAAGAGCATCTTCAATATGATGAAGCCTGTATGCTCTGTAATGATGAAGCAGAGACACGGCAGAGTAATCAACGTTTCTTCAGTAGCGGGACTTTACGGCAATCCGGGACAGTTCAACTACTCCGCAACAAAGGCAGCTATTATCGGTATGACCAAAACAGCAGCCAAGGAGTTCGGTTCAAGAAATATCACCTGTAACGCAGTGGCTCCCGGCTTTATCCATACACCGATGACAGACGTTCTTTCAGATGAGCTCAAGGCAAAGATGCTTGACGCAGTAGCTCTCAAGAGATACGGCGAGCCTGAGGAAATCGCATCGGTTGTATCATTCCTTGCTTCTGACGACGCATCATACGTAACAGGACAGGTAATTGAAATCTCAGGCGGACTTTCAATGTAACCGCAGAGCCTGCGGTGGCAATTTTGCGGAGTTCCTCCGCTGGTAATTCCGCAATATATCACATAAAACAGTGGACTGTAGGGGCGGATATTATCCGCCCGTCAAAAAGGTAAATCGTTACAAATTGTAGGGGACGGCGTCCTCGACGTCCCGTTGTAAATTACATAATACAGCGGGCTGATGTGGGCATCAACCCCTACAATGAATCTGGAAGAATGAAAGGATAAAATATGAGCAGAAGAGCCGCAGAGCCTGCGGTGGCGCTGTCCCCCCTCCGCCAAATATAACGGCTGTGGGAATATCCTTAGCCTCCCCCCAAGGGGAGGGGTAAAAATACAAGCAAAATTCACAGACACAACAGCAAATTTCAATGGGAAAGGATAAAATATGAGCAGAAGAGTTGTTATTACAGGTATGGGAGCTGTTACTCCTCTTGGTACAGGAGTAGAAAAGTTCTGGAACGGAATCAAGGAAAACAAGCTTGGATTTTCTTATATCGACGCATTCGATACAGAGCGTACAGGTGTGAAAATCGGCGGTGTTGTAAGAGATTTTGACGAGACAGCTTATTTTGAGGAAAAGGGTTGCTTCGATAAGAAGGAAGCCAAGAGAATGGATACCTTTACAAAGTATGCTGTAGTTGCCGCACACGAGGCTCTTACAGACGCAGGCTCTGATTTTACAGACGTTGATCCCTATAAGGCAGGCGTTATCGTAGGCTGTGGAATAGGCGGTATCGACCTTACACTTTCCGAATATTCAAAATATCTTGAAAAGGGTCCCGGCAGAGTTTCTGTATTCTACATTCCTATGATGATAAGCAATATGGCTGCGGGTACAATATCAATGAAAACAGGCTTTAAGGGAGCTAACTTTGATGTCTCAACAGCCTGTGCGTCAGCTACACACGCTATCGGCGAAGCTTTCCGCAAAATCAAGGACGGCTACCTTGATGTGTGCCTTGCCGGCGGTACAGAAAGCACTCACGAAGAGTTTACATATGCAGGCTTTGCAAATATGAAGGCTCTTACAAAGTCAGAAGACTTAGAGCGTGCTTCAATTCCTTTTGATAAGGAGCGCAACGGCTTTGTTCTCGGCGAGGGAAGCGGAGTTCTTCTTCTTGAAGAGTACGAGCACGCAAAGGCAAGAGGAGCTAAGATCTACTGTGAAATCGCCGGCTACGGAGCAACCTGTGACGCTTACCATATGACATCACCCTCACCTGAGGGCGACGCTGCGGGAATGGGTATGACTCTTGCAATGCAGGAGGCTGGACTTACTCCCGCTGATGTGGACTACATCAACGCTCACGGAACATCTACAGGTCTTAACGACAAGTACGAGACAAGAGCTATCAAAAACGCATTCGGCGACAAGGCAAAGGACGTTAAGATCAACTCAACAAAGTCAATGATAGGTCACCTTCTCGGTGCTGCTGGCGCTGTAGAGGCTATCGTAACAGCAAAGTCAATCGAGGAAGGATTCATTCACAAGACAGTGGGATACAAGGTTCCCGATGAAGAGTGCGACCTTGACTACTGCGTTGAAGGCAATGTTCAGCAGGAAGTAAGAGCAGCCCTTTCAAACTCGCTTGGCTTCGGCGGACACAACGCAACAATCTGCCTCAAGAAAATATAAGGAGACAGCTATGGAAAAGAAATTTATCGGTAACGGTCTTGAAATTTCAGACCTTGAAAAAATTGCAAAAATGGTAAAGGACTACGAGCTCGGCAAAATCGAAATCAAAAACGATGAGTTCGAGCTTTGTATCGAGGGCAGAAAGTGTCCTCCGCCTCCGGCGCCTATGCCTTTTATGGGAGCTCCCGCAGTGCAGACAGCATCACCTGTTTCAGAGACTGCTCCTGTACAGGAAAAGGCAGAACAGCTCAGCGGAAATATCGTAAAGTCTCCTATCGTGGGAACCTTCTATGCTGCGCCCTCACCCGATAAGGCACCCTTTGTAAAGGTGGGCGATACCGTAAAGAAGGGCGACGTTATTATGATCATCGAGTCAATGAAGCTTATGAACGAGATACAGTCTGATTTCGACGGCACAGTAGCTGAAATTCTTGTGAACAACGGCGACGCTGTAGAGTTTGACCAGCCGATTATGATAATCAGATAAAAATACGGTTTCAGAGGGGACGCCCTCACTTGCAGGGCTTCCCCTCTTTCAAAACAGTCCACCGGACTGTTTTGAAATTCACCCCTTGCGGAGCGCTTTTAAAGCTCAGGGCTTTCGCTCTCTGCGGAGAGCGACTCAAGGGCTTTGCCCCCGAGACCCCCACGAGCCTTTTGAAAAAGGCTCAAGCGAAAACTTTGAGCTTGGGGTTGAATTAATATTTACTTCAGAATGGAGTTGGAATAATGTCAGAAATACTTATGAACAAAGAACAGATTATGGAAATAATCCCTCACCGTGACCCGTTTCTTCTTATTGACGAAATAGTTGAAATGGAAGTAGGAGTCAGGGTAAAGGCAAGAAAATATATAAAGGAAGATGACTTCTGGTTCAAGGGACATTTTCCGGGCTATCCCGTAACTCCGGGGGTGCTTATGGTTGAAATGCTTGCTCAGGCAGGAGCTGTATGTATGCTTTCAAAGCCTGAATTCAAGGGCAAGATCGGTCTTTTCGGAGGCATCGACAAGGCAAAGTTCCGCAGACAGGTTGTTCCCGGCGATGTTCTTGACCTTGAGGTTGAAATCATCAAGCAGAGAGGTCCTGTGGGCACAGGTAAGGCTCTTGCTTCTGTAGGCGGAGAAAAGGCTGTATCCTGCGAGATCACATTCGTTGTAGCAGACGGAAATAAGGAAGAATAATAATGTTCAGAAAAGTATTGATCGCTAACAGAGGAGAAATAGCTGTACGAATAATCCGTGCCTGCCGAGAGCTTGGTGTGCGCTGTGTAGCAGTGTACTCAACGGCAGACAGGAATTCTCTTCACGCACAGATTGCCGATGAAGCGGTATGCATCGGTCCCGCCGCAACAAAGGACAGCTATCTTAATATGAATGCCGTTATACAGGCGGCAATAAATACAGGAGCCGAGGCTATTCACCCGGGATTCGGATTTTTATCCGAAAATGCTGAGTTTGCCCGTCTCTGTGAGAAAAACAACATCGTTTTCATAGGTCCGTCGTACAAATCCATAGAGATGCTGGGCGACAAGGCAAACGCAAAGCAGACCATGGCTGCTGCGGGCGTGCCTGTAATTCCGGGCTCAGACGGAGCTGTGAAATCTTTGGAAGAGGCAAAGGAAATCGCTGAAAAAGCGGGATATCCCGTGCTTGTAAAGGCTTCGGCAGGCGGTGGCGGAAGAGGTATAAGACGCGTTGATAAGCCTGAGGATTTAGAGGCTCAGATAATTGCCGCTCAGCAGGAAGCTAAAAACTTCTTCGGCGATGATTCGGTGTATATCGAGAAATTCCTCATCAACCCCCACCACGTTGAGATACAGATTATCGCAGATACTTACGGAAACTGCATATATCTGGGCGAGCGTGACTGCTCTATGCAGAGACGCAACCAGAAGGTTCTTGAAGAGTGCCCCAGCCCTATCGTGAATGAAGAGCTGAGAAAGAAAATGGGTAAGGCGGCGGTAACTGCGGCAAAACAGAGCGGATACTGCAATGCGGGAACAATCGAGTTTCTCGTTGACGAGAACCGCGACTTCTACTTTATGGAAATGAACACCAGAATCCAGGTAGAGCACCCAATTACCGAAGAGGTTACGGGCTTTGACCTTGTAAAAGCGCAGATAAGCATTGCTTCAGGTGAAAAGCTTTCCGTAAAACAGGAGGATATAAAGCTTACGGGCCACGCTATCGAGTGCCGTATTAATGCGGAAAACCCTGAGCTTGACTTCCGTCCCTCACCGGGCACGATAAGGTCGCTTTACACACCGGGCGGACCCGGAATAAGAATAGACAGCGCTGTTTATCAGGGATACACAATAACTCCCTATTACGATTCAATGATAAGCAAGCTGATAGCCCACGGAGCAAACCGCGACGAGGCTATAATAAAGATGAAATGGGCTCTTTCCGAGTTTATCGTCGAGGGCGTGGATACCAATATAGATTTCCAGCTTGAGCTTATCAAGCGTCCGGAGTTTATTGAGGGCAACTACGACAACGGCTATCTGGGAAGATATATGGAAGCCCGCAGGAAAAAATGAATTGTGGTGAAAAAAGATGCTTGAAGATATTTTTAACGTTGTAAAAAAACGTTTCAACGATGACGAGGATAAATCGGCGGTTGAAAAGCCTTCGCTGAAGTGTCCCCGCTGTCAGAGCACCATTACCCTTGAACGATATGAAGAGCTTAGAAGCGTTTGTCCCAACTGTAACTATCACGGCAGAATTTCAGCTAAGGAGCGTATTGAGATTACCGTTGATAAGGACTCTTTTGTTGAGTACGATGCTGATATGATAAGCTGTAACCCTATAGATTTCCCCGAATATGAGGAAAAACAGCAGGCTCTGCGAGAGGCAACGGGACTTCGTGACGCTGTTATTACAGGTGAAGCAAAAATAAAGGGCTCGCCTGTGGTTATCGGAGTTATGGACTCGCGCTATATGATGGCTTCTATGGGAAGCGTTGTGGGCGAGAAGATTACACGTGCCTTTGAAAGAGCTTCAGAAAAGAAACTTCCCGTGATTATGTTTACCGCTTCGGGCGGAGCTCGTATGCAGGAGGGCATTGTATCTCTTATGCAGATGGCTAAAACCTCAGGCGCAGTAAAGCTCCACAGCGATAAGGGCGGACTCTACATCACAGTGCTTACAGACCCCACAACAGGCGGTGTAACAGCAAGCTTTGCTTCGCTGGGAGACATTATCATCGCCGAGCCTAAGGTGCTTGTGGGCTTTGCGGGCAGACGTGTTGTCGAGGGCACAATAAAGCAGAGACTTCCCGATGACTTCCAGCTTGCTGAATTTATGCAGGATAAGGGCTTTGTGGATATGATTGTAGAGCGTAAAAAGATGAGAAGTACACTTTCGCATCTTCTGAAGCTTCACGGATATACGGCAGATACGGAGGTGCAGAATGGATAATAACAAAACAGCTTATGAGCGACTTGCGCTTATAAGATTGAAGGAGCGCCCTACCGTAAGAGACTATATTCCGCTGATATTCACAGATTTCTATGAAATGCACGGCGACCGTTATTTCGGCGACGACGGAGCTATTATCGGAGGAATTGCACGTCTTCACGGACGTCCTGTAACAGTTATCGCAGAGGTAAAGGGCAGAGACATCAACGAAAACAAGAAGTGCAACTTTGCAATGCCACACCCGGAAGGCTACAGAAAGGCAATGAGACTTGCAAAGCAGGCTGAAAAATTCAATCGTCCCGTAATCTGCTTCATAGACACCCCCGGAGCATATCCCGGCGTTGCAGCGGAAGAGCGTGGACAGGGCGAGGCTATCGCACGCAGTATAGCAGACTTTATGACGCTGAGGACTCCTGTTATATCGGTGATACTCGGTGAAGGCGGAAGCGGAGGAGCTCTGGCTCTCGGAGTATGCGATGAGCTTGCAATGCTTGAAAACGCAATATACTCCGTAATATCTCCCAGAGGATTTGCAAGTATCCTCTGGAAGGACGCAACCCGCGAGGAAGAAGCCAGCAATATAATGCGGATTACAGCAGAGGATCTGGTGGAACTGGGCGTTGCGGAAACAATAATCGAGGAGCCTCTGGGCGGAGCACACAACGATTTAGACAAAATTTCAGAAAATATCAAGGAATATTTGTCAAATAAAATTTCTGAAAAATGTCAAAAAGATATTGACGTTTTACTGAAAGAACGTTATACTAAGTTTAGAAAAATCGGTGACTTCATGGAGTAATCGGTTTTACTGAAAATATGGCACTGCCATCATTTATATATTTCAATAGAGAATGGAGGATTTCTGATGATTTTTGACAAGCTTAAGGAACTTATCGTTGATCAGCTTGGCGTTGATGAGGACGAAGTAACAATGGAGGCTAATATCCAGGAGGATCTCGGCGCAGATTCACTCGACATCGTAGACCTTATCACAACAATCGAGGACGAGTTTGATCTTTCAATTCCCGATGAAGCAGTAGAGGGAATCAAGACAGTCGGCGATATCGCTAACTACATCGAAAAGAACGCAGACGCTGAATAATCTCAGCTATGCCGTGAGAGCTGTTGCACAAATACGTGCGACAGCTTTGCTTTTTTGGAGGAAAATCTAAAAATCACAGGATATAAAAATTTTTTCTTGCATTTTTGCTGTAATGTGGTATAATAGTAAAGTACAGGTGTTTTTGTGCCTGTTCAGGAGGAAATATGAAGAAGATTACAATTATTACAGGTCATTACGGAAGCGGAAAGACAAATCTTTCGGTAAATCTTGCGGTAAATGCCTCTTATGAGGGCAAAAAGGTTACCGTTGTGGATCTTGATATAGTAAACCCTTATTTCAGAACAGCCGATTTTAAGGAGCTTTTCAGCGAAAAGGGAATAACTCTTATCGCCCCCGATTTTGCAAACTCAAACCTCGATGTTCCGTCAATACAGTTTGATGTTGAACAGCTTGCAATGACAAGCGATATGCTTATTATTGACGTGGGCGGAGATGACGCGGGTGCTGTGGCTCTGGGAAGATATGCGCAGGCTCTGGAAGAATTCAGTGATGATATTGAAATGCTTTATGTGATCAACCACAGACGCTATCTTACCTCAACGGCTCAGGAGGTTACCGAGCTTATGAGAGAAATAGAAACAGCGTCAAGAATGAAGCATACGGCAATAGTAAATAATACAAATCTCGGAAACGAAACAACTGCAGAAGTTATTGAGGCTTCAATGGAGTTTGCTTCGGAAACGGCAGAGCTTACAGGACTTCCGCTGATGTTCACAACCTGTCCGCAGGAGCTTGCCGAGGATATTGAAATCGAAGATATCTACCCCGTAAAGGTATATGTAAAGCCTTTGTGGGAGCAGTAATCATAAAATAAGACAAATCCGTTTTTCGTATCGGTTTTTCTTTGTAGGGGAGGTTGTCCCCGACGTCCCGACAGACTGTGGGAATTCCGGATTAATCTAATATACTGAAAGGAGCTGTAAATATGGCTAAGATGACAGTTATTACAGAGCGTTGCAAGGGTTGCGGACTCTGTACAACATCGTGCCCCAAGAAAATTGTTTCACTCCAGAAGGAGAAGCGTAACAAGAAGGGCTATTTCTATGCTGTCTGTACAGATGACGACGCTTGCATAGGCTGTGCAATGTGTGCGATAATGTGTCCCGACTGCGCAATTACCGTTGAAAAATAAGAAAATTAATTTGAAAGGAGCTGTTAGGCTTTGGAAAGAAATCTTATGAAGGGTAACGAAGCTCTCGCTGAGGCTGCAATCCGTGCAGGCTGTAAGTGCTTCTTCGGTTATCCCATTACACCCCAGACAGAGCTTGCCGCTTATATGGCAAAGCGTATGAATAAGGCAGGAGGAGTTTTCCTTCAGGCAGAGTCTGAAATCGCAGCTATCAATATGGTACTGGGCGCTGCATCAACAGGCGTAAGAGCTATGACATCTTCATCTTCACCCGGAGTATCACTCAAGGCTGAAGGTATCTCATACATAGCAGGTTCAGACCTTCCCGCTGTAATTATCAATGTTCAGCGCGGCGGTCCCGGATTGGGCGGAATTCAGCCCTCACAGGCAGATTACTGGCAGGCTACAAAGGCAGTAGGTCACGGCGACTTCCACCTTCTTGTGTTTGCACCCTCTTCCGTTCAGGAAATGGTAGATATGGTAATCAAGGCTTTCGATACAGCCGATAAGTACAGAATGCCCGCTATGATTTTAGCAGACGGACTTCTCGGTCAGATGATGGAGCCTGTATCATTCCCCGAAATCACAGCAAATAACGTTGATAAGAGCAGCTGGGCTGCAGACGGCCATAAGAACAGCCGTGAGCACCACATTATCAACTCACTTTACCTCCAGCCCGATAAGCTTGAGAAGTCTGTTAAGGAGCGTTTCGAAAGATACGAGACAATCAAGGCAACTGAAACAGACGCTGAGCTTTATCTCACTGAGGACTGCGATATCCTCCTTACAGCATACGGCGCAACTGCAAGAGTTGTAAAATCAGCTGTAAACGCTGCAAGAGAGCAGGGTATCAAGGCAGGAATGCTGCGTCCCAAGACACTCTGGCCTTTCCCTGTAAAGGAGCTTAACGAGGCTTGCAAGACAGCTTCATGTATTCTCGATGTGGAAATGTCAATGGGACAGATGGTTGACGACGTAAAGCTTGCAATCAACTGCTCAAAGCCTGTACACTTCTACGGAAGAACAGGTGGCGTAATCCCCACACCTGCTGAGGTGCTTGAGGAAATCAAGAAATACGGAGGTGCTAAGTAATGGCTGTAGTATTTGAAAGACCTAAGGCTCTTGCCGATATTCCGACACATTACTGTCCCGGCTGTACTCACGGAATCGTTCACAGAATTCTCTGCGAGGTTATCGACGAAATGGGTATCGAGGGCGATACAGTAGGCGTATGTCCCGTAGGCTGTTCCGTAATGGCTTACGATTACTTCAACTGCGATATGATCGAGGCTCCTCACGGAAGAGCTCCGGCAGTTGCAACAGGCGTAAAGAGAACAAATCCCGATAAGTTTGTATTTACATATCAGGGCGACGGCGACCTTGCTGCCATCGGTACCTGTGAGACTGTTCACAGCGCTACAAGAGGCGAAAATATCGTCGTAATCTTCATCAACAACACTATCTACGGAATGACAGGCGGTCAGATGGCTCCTACAACACTTCCCGGACAGGTTACACAGACAACTCCCTTCGGACGTGATCCCAAGCTCGCAGGTTATCCCGTAAGAGTATGCGAAATGCTTTCAACTCTCACAGGTACAGCTCTTGCACAGCGAGTTGCCGTTGACAGCGTAGCTCACGTTCGTGAGGCAAAGAAGGCAATCCGCAAGGCTTTTGAAAATCAGAAGGCAGGCAGAGGCTTCTCAATCGTAGAGGTTCTCTCAACTTGTCCTACAAACTGGGGACTTACTCCTGTTGAGGCTATCAAGAGACTTCAGGACGAGATGATTCCTTACTATCCTCTGGGAGTATATAAGGATATAACAGCAGATGAGGAGGGCAATAAGTAATGACAACAGAAATTCTTCTTGCAGGCTTCGGCGGACAGGGCGTACTCTTTGCCGGAAAAATCCTCGCATACTGCGGACTTATGGACAGCAAGGAGCTTTCATGGCTTCCTTCATACGGTCCTGAGATGAGAGGCGGAACAGCAAACTGTTCAGTATGTATCTCAGATGAGCCTATCGGATCACCTCTGGTACTTACACCCGACCTTCTCATAGCAATGAATCAGCCTTCATTTGACAAGTTCATCAACGCTGTAAAGCCCGGCGGAAAGGTATTCATCGACAGCACACTCATTGATGCATCAGAGTGCACAAGAGATGATATCGAGGTATTTGCAATTCCTTCAACACAGCTTGCAGACGAGAACGAGCTCAAGGGCGGATCAAACATCATTCTTCTCGGAAAGCTTATCAAGGAAACAGGACTTTTCACACTTGAGACAATGAAAAAGACAATCGAGAAGGTTGTACCTCCCACAAAGGCACAGCTTATCGCAAACAATTTCAGAGCTATCGAGCTTGGAATGAACTCATAATAAACACTTAAGGGGCGGATAATTTCCGCCCTTTTTGTATGTGTGGAAAACAATCCGTAGGGGACGATGCCCACATCGTCCCGTCATATTTTGAAAATGTCGGAATAATCTGTTGTAGGGGCGGATATAATCCGTCCGCCGTACACGTAAATTTTCATTAATTTGTAGGGGCGGATATTATCCGCCCATTATTGAACAACGTGTATACGTGACGTTGTTTTATTTGTGCGGGACGATGTTGGCATCGTCCCCTACAATTCGTGGGTTACCATTTCTGTAGGGGCGAACTGTGTTCGCCCGCATTTTCCACATGTATTGAAATATCACAGGCATATTTAAAACGGGCGGATGATATCCGCCCCTACAAAAGCGCGGTGTTCTCTTTTAAATTGTAGGGGACGGCGTCCCCGACGTCCCGTAAAAAAGGACACGGAAAAACCGTGTCCTTTAATATTTTGTATAACGGGAAACAAAGGTGAAGCTTATCTTCTTCTTCCGCCACCACCGCGTGAGCCTCCTCCGCTTCTTCCGCCACCGCTTCTTCCGCCACCACTGCTTGACTCGATTTTAGTCCTTGTGGTAGCAGTACGGATATAGCGGTCCTCTTTAGCGGTAAACTGAGTCTGCTCGCCGGCAACATAAACGTGAGGATTACAGCTTGCCTTGAATTTATAATTACTCTTTGTGATAAAGTAGAAGAGCAATGAGGCGACAACGCCGATAATAAGACTTATAAACATTGAAGGTATCCTTGCGACAAGAGGCTTTGTAGCACTTACAACAGTCTTGCCGTCTCTGAAGAAGATGTATTTGTCGGTATATTCATCATATGCGAAGCTGAGCGCACCCGGATCACCCTTGCCGTGTTTTTCAAACTCTTCGCAGATTTTCTTGACTGCAGAGTATATTTCGTTGGCATAAATGGTTTCGCCTGTAGAGGGAAGGTAGTTGTAGATCACATCAAGCATAGCGTCAGCATCGTACATAAGAATACCCTTACCGTGAGTAGAGATGTAATCGTAAGCGTAAGAGCCTTCGCCCAGGTCCATATAATAGAGAGCGCCGTCTGTATCCTCGCCGAAGATTTCTTCATAAAGGTCGCCGGCGAAATCGGGAGTACTATACTCGCCGATGAAAGTACCGCTGATATAGATTACAAGGTGCATATCAACCTTTTCTGCGGTTTCTCTTACCAGCTCTGAGAGCTCTTCAACCTGTTCCTCGGAAAAAATGCCCTTATCGTCGATAACACGGCAGAGCTCCAGCTTATCCTCGTCATAGCCTTTTGCGGTATTATCAGAATAGCTACAGCCACAGCATGAGAGCACAACAACAGCAACGAGGAGTGCGGATAAAATTCTGAAAAACTTTTTCATCAAAGCACACCTCCTATGAGGAAGGCGATGAGAGCGGAAATAAGGCCGAATCCCACACTGAAGAGAGCAAGCTTTTTCTTATCGAGAGGCGGAGTGCCTGCAAGCTTACCCGTCTGACCGTTAATAGCGAAGGAGTAGACCTCGCCGTTGTATCTGTAGGTCATAAACCACACAGGCAGAAGCATATACTGCCATTTAGTATTGAGTATACGGTAATTTTCGCTTCTTGCGGAAACTCTGTCATAGCCGACAATGCTGTTGCGGATGACATTTTTAGCTGCTTCAGCGGCACGTGAGCGTATTCTCGGGAAAACAGCAGCCTTATCCACATCGTACTTATCAGCGAAGAAACCGCTGAGGTAAGACATAGAGAAGTCCTTTGCGTCGTTGTAGTTATAGGGCTCGATAGACTCCATAAGCAGATCATCGATTTTAGTTTCGCCGTCTGCGGGGATACCGTCGGTAAAAACTTTAGCCGAACGGACGATTTCGTAATATTTTGTTTCGGTATAGCGGTAACTACCCGAAGTCCACCTTCTGATTTTTTCTGCAGAGCCCATAAAATCGGCTTTCATATCGCAGTCAGCGATCCAGAAAGGGACATAGAGTCCTGTCATTTTTTCAAGCTGTGTATCGGTATTGAAATCTTTAGGAAGGAAGATTCTCTTACCGCACCACGCCTTGAATTTTTCGATGGCATTTTCTCTTGTAAGTTTAAATCCGATAACCTTATCGGGAGTATAATCTCCTGACATTTTACCTGACATAATAACAGGCTCATGGCAGTAGTAGCAGAAAGTAGCGGTTTCGTTTTCCTCGCAGATAACCTCTGCGCCACAGCTTCCGCAGTGATACACATTTGTATGCTCTGAGAATTCCTGCTGAGTCTGAAGAGCCTCAGGCGAGGGAATACTGTTTTCCGCGTCAGCGCAAGCCTGTTTGATCTCCTCCTCGGTAAAGGTACTGAGGCAGAAATCGCAACCGAAAGCCTGTTTATCGGGCTTAAAGGTAAGCTCACCACTGCAGTTTGGACATTTATACTGAACAGCCTCCAATAAATTCACTCCTAATCATAAATAAAGTAATAAGGGAGGAAGCGGACAAAGAGAATCCGTTCCCTCCCGAAAAGATTGTACCTTGATTAAGCCTTCTTAGCGCCACAGCCCTGGCAGAAGTTGCCTGTATTCACAGTACCGCAAGAGCAAGTCCAGTCAGCAGAAGGCTTCTTAGCGCCACAGCCCTGGCAGAAATTGCCTGTATTGCCGTTCTGACCGCAAGAGCAGTTCCACTGACCTGCGGGAGCGGGTTTCTTTGCACCGCATCCCTGGCAGAAGTTACCTGTATTGCCACCCTGACCGCAAGAGCAGTTCCAGCCTGCATTTGCCTGCTGAGTAGCCTGTTGCTGAGCCATCATCTGCTGAGCGTTAGTAGCGGAAGCACTCTGCATAAATCCGCCTGCGCCCTGCATACCCATACCCATAGCCATAAATGCCTGACCTGCGCCGGCCTTGTTAGAGCCTGCAGCCTCAAGGCCTCTTGCAACAGCACCCTGAACGTAGCCTTCACGGACAGTAGGATCGCTGAGCATAGCGCCCTGGTTACGCATATTGATGAGCTTCTGGCTTTCAGGGTCGTAGGAGATAGTAGCGAGAGCAACTCTCATAATCTCCATACCTCTGAGATCCTTCCACTGATCGTCAAGAGCGTCAGCAAGGTACTTTGAAAGATCCATAGTCTGAGCGTTGAGGTGAGAAATTCTCTTGCCGTCAACAGACATCTTGGAGATAGAAGTCTGAAGAGCCTGAGTGAATTCAAGAAGATACTGTTCACCGCAGTCATTGAGATCGACTCTGCTTGCGCCTCTGGGACAAGCCTCTTTAAAGAACTTGAGAGGATCAGTGATTTTTACTGAATATGTACCATGACAGCGCAGATTAAGCTCTGCATTATAGAAGTTATCAAAATAGTTCAGCGGATTTCTTGTACCGAACTTGATATCTCTGATTTCCTGAAGATTGATGAAGTAGATTTCCTGTTTGCTTGAAGGCTGGCCACCGAACTTAAAGCGATTCCATGTATCCTTGAGAGAATCCTTGAATTCGCCGTTGAACAGTGAAGGTGAAGAGCCGAAGAAAACCTCATAATAGCCCGGCTCAGCACAATAATCGGCAATAGCACCGCCATCAACAAGAATCATCATCTGATTCTGACCAACAACGATTTTAGAACCGTTTGAAACGTAATTTGCAGTCCCCTTAGTGTTGCTGCTTCTTCTGTTATCGACCTGAACGCCTCTTACCATAGCGGTAGAGGGACCCATTTTATCGGCCTCAATAAAATCAAGCCATGAATCGGCAAGTGAACCACCGATAGCACCAACAGCAGCTTTAATTAAACCCATATCAAATACCTCCGTAAAAAAAGTTACGTTACGGCAGAGCGATATCATACCGTACACAGATATTTTACCATACATTGCGCGATTTTGCAAGAGAAATTTAAAATATAATATTTTCACCGCGCTGTCACATACAATACTATAGGCTGTCTTGACAAAAAAGGGGAAATGAATTATAATATTTTTATATAGTATAAACTGAGCTAACTATTACATTTTGTTTTACAGAAGGTATACTTCAAGGGGAAATGAGGGGGAAGGCTCAGCAGATTTTAAAACAGGAAAGGTAGATGAAAATGTCAGAATACGGATTTTCTAAAGTAACTCCAGAGGTAAAGAAGCTTGCGGATAATTCCATAGAAGGATACAGAATCGAGCCTGAGCTTTACCTTAAGCACGACGTAAAGAGAGGTCTGCGTGATCTTAACGGCAACGGCGTAGTAGCAGGACTTACCAACATCAGCACAATCAAAGTAATAGACAACGACGCAAACGACGGAATGGAAAATCACGGCGAAGGAAAGCTCTACTACAGAGGCTACGACGTGGAGGATATCGTTGCGGGCTTTATGAAGGAAAAGCGTTTCGGCTTTGAAGAGACAATCTACCTTCTTTTATTCGGAAAGCTTCCCACAGCTTCAGAGCTTGAGAAATTCAGAAAAATTCTTGCGGATTTCAGAACTCTTCCCACAACATTCACAAGGGACGTAATAATGAAATCTCCCAGCGACAATATGATGAATACGCTTGCAAAGTGCGTGCTTGCCCTTTATTCATACGATGACAACGCAAATGATGTATCCATACCCAACGTGCTGAGACAGTGCACCGAGCTTATAACACTTTTCCCGGTGCTTGCGGTATACGGATATCAGGCGTACAGCTACTATAAAAACGACGAAAGCCTTTTCATACACAAGCCCCGTCCCGAGCTTTCAATAGCCGAGAACATTCTCTATATGCTTCGTCCCGACAGCAGTTACACTGAGCTTGAAGCAAGAATTCTTGATCTGGCTCTTGTACTTCACGCAGAGCACGGAGGCGGAAACAACTCTACCTTTACGGTACACGTTGTATCCTCATCAGGTACAGACACATACTCCGCAATCGCAGCAGCTCTGGGTTCGCTTAAGGGACCAAAGCACGGCGGAGCAAACATCAAGGTTGCTCTTATGTTTGACGATATGAAACAGCAGGTAAAGAACTGGAGCGATGAGAATGAAGTAAGAGACTACCTCAGAAAGCTCCTTCATAAAGAGGCATTCGATAAGGCAGGTCTTATCTATGGTATGGGACACGCAGTCTACTCTATGTCAGACCCCAGAGCAAAGGTGTTCAAGAGCTTTGTGGAAAAGCTTTCCGCAGAAAAGGGCAGAGAGGAAGAGTTCAGACTTTATACTCTTGTTGAGCGTCTTGCGCCTGAGGTTATTGCAGAGGAGCGCCGTATCTACAAGGGCGTGTGCGCAAATGTAGACTTCTACAGCGGATTTGTATACAGAATGCTGGGAATTCCCGATGAGCTTTTCACACCTCTGTTTGCTACATCAAGAATAGCAGGCTGGTCGGCTCACAGAATAGAGGAGATAATCAACTCAAACAAGATCATCAGACCCGCATACAAGGCAGTTTCCGATTTCAGAGAATATGTGGATATGGAAAGCCGTGCCGAGTAATATTGATAAGAGAAAATAATATAGCAGTTCCGCGGATACAAAAAACGGGACTGTCCGAAAGGAATGATATAAATGAACAGCACACAATTCATCAACTTCAACGGAACAAGCTGTGTAAAGCTCTCAGCAGGGGGATACGAGGCTCTCGTTGCCTATGAGATCGGTTCAAACGTGATCCGCCTGAGAGACAACAAGAACGGGGTAGAGTTCTTCCGCTTCAAGGCAGATAATTCCGCTGATACAATCAGACAGTCAGCAGAGGTATGGGGACTTCCCACACTTTATCTGCCAAATCGCTTTGCAGACGGAGTTTTAAAGGCTTCGGACGCTGTTTATCAGCTTCCCGTAAACGAAAAAGCTCCCTACAACAACCACATTCACGGCTTTATCCACAAGAGAGTGCACGAGGTGGTAGAGCATATGGCTGACGACAACTGCGCATGGGTAAAGACACGCTATGTTTATGACGAGAATGACGAGTTTTTCCAGTATCTTCCCGTGAAGTTCATCGCAGAGTACACCTTTACTCTTTCACAGTATGGTCTTGAGCAGACAATAAAGTTCACAAACTGCTCAGACAAGATGCTTCCTATGTCACTTGCATCACATACAACAATCAACTCTCCCTTTGTTGACGGAGGCAAGGAGGGCGATATCCGTCTTACAGTTCCCGCAGGAAAGAAGTGCGAGCTCAACGACAGATGTCTTCCCACAGAGCGTCTCAAGTCGCTTACAATGTACGATCTTGAGTATAAGACAGGCAACAAGTGTCCCGTTCTTCAGGATATTTCAAACGATATGTATACCGCAGAGCACACTGAGCTTGACCACGAAAAGTTCTACGGAGTAATCGCCGAGGATATCGCTTCAGGCAAGAAGATCTGCTATCAGGTTTCAGACGAGTACAAGTTCTGGATCGTGTGGAATGACAAGGGCTTCAACGGATATTTCTGTCCCGAACCTATGACAGCAATGATCGACGCACCGAACCTCAGCCTTCCCGCAGACGTTACAGGCTACTGCGAGGTAAAGCCCGGCGATACATATGAAACACATCAGAGATTCTTTACAAAGCTTTAACAGAGGACACGTGCAATGAGTAAAAAAAGCAGTCTTTTCAGACTGATTGCCATAAGCAGTATCCTGATTATTGCGGGAATCGTAATGATGTTCATTTTCATCAGAGGCGAAAAAGAGAAAATCACCGACGGAAAGCCTGTGACCTGTACCATAACATCTGTTTCGGGCACGAAAAAAGCCCGCTCGGTCTATGGATTTTATACCGACGATGACGGAAACAAAATAGAAGCTGAAATTATAAATACTGTAATGCCATCGGTAAGAGACGTAAAGGAAGGCTTTATCGTTCCCGATAAGCCGGGCAAGGTATTTCTTAAGACTCCGGTATGGCTTACGTGCGCTTTGATGGGAGTATCGCTTCTGTTTGTCATGGGCGGAATTGCAATTATGGCTCTTGGATTAAGAACAAGGGCTGATGAGAAGCTAATGACCGAAGAGGGAGCTTTTTCCGGTGGAAGAATAGTGGGAATACGCCGTGACGGAGCAGGAAACACGTCCTTCTGGATAGCAAAGGTGGTATATACCGACGCAGAAGGAAACGAGCATACCTTTGAGGACTATTCCGACGCCAACCGCTATCGCCATGTGGGAGATACAGTCAATGTAAATTATGCCCGCAGAAAAAACGGCAGATATGTAAACAGAATAGTCTGAGGCAATCTGCATAAACAGATACATCTTGCTTTGTGCGATGTGTAAAAATGCACAAATATTACTGCAAAAATAGTACGAGCAAACCTATTGTAATATTTGACAGTATGTGCTATAATGTTATTAAGTGTATTGAAGCGTAAAGCTTATTATACTATATTATTTAAGGAGTAAAGTATTATGAAGTTCGGATTTTTTGACGACGCTAATAAGGAATATGTAATTAATTCCCCCAAGACACCCTATCCGTGGATCAACTACCTCGGAACACAGGAGTTCTTCTCGCTTATCTCAAATACAGCGGGCGGATACCACTTCTTCAAGGACGCACGTCTCAGACGTATCACACGTTACCGTTACAATAACATCCCCGTAGATATGGGCGGACGTTATTTCTACATCAACGATAACGGAACAATCTGGTCACCCGGCTGGTCACCTGCAAAGACAGAGCTTGACAGCTATGAGTGCCGTCACGGTATGGGCTATACAAAGATTCACGGCTCAAAGAACGGTCTTTCAGCAGACGTAATGTTCTTTGTACCCCAGAATTACAACGGAGAAATCCAGAAGGTTACTCTCAAGAACGAGAGCGACGAGTCAAAGAGCTTCACACTCTTCTCATTCATCGAGTGGTGTCTCTGGAATGCTCAGGACGACAGCACAAACTTCCAGAGAAACTTCAACACAGGTGAGGTAGAGGTAGAAGGTTCAACACTCTTCCACAAGACAGAGTATAAGGAAAGAAGAAATCACTTCGCATTCTATACAGTAAACACAGAAATCGCAGGCTTTGACGCAGATAAGGAAGCATTTATCGGTCTTTACAACGGCTTTGAAGCTCCTCAGGCAGTAGTTGCAGGCGCATCAACAAACACAGGCGCTGACGGCTGGTCACCTATCGCTTCACACTCTGTAGAGGTAACACTTGCTCCCGGCGAGTCAAAGGATCTTATCTTTATTCTCGGTTACGTTGAGAATCCTTACGAGGAGAAGTTCAACGCAGACGGCACAATGAACAAGTCAAGAGCTTACGCTATGATCGAGCAGTACAATACAGTAGAAAAGGTTGAGTCTGCATTTGAAGCTAACAAGCAGATGTGGGACGAGCTCCTTTCAAAGTACAATGTAAATACTCCCGATGACAAGATGAACAGAATGGTTAACATCTGGAACCAGTATCAGTGTATGGTAACATTCAATATGAGCCGTTCAGCTTCATACTTTGAGAGCGGTATCGGTCGTGGAATGGGCTTCCGTGACTCTAACCAGGACCTTCTCGGCTTTGTTCACCAGATTCCCGACAGAGCAAGAGAGCGTCTTATCGACCTTGCTTCAACACAGTTTGAGGACGGCGGATGCTACCACCAGTATCAGCCCCTTACAAAGAAGGGTAACGACGAAATCGGCGGAGACTTCTCAGACGATCCGCTGTGGATGATCCTTTCAGTTGCAGCTTACATCAAGGAGTCAGGCGACTACGGTATCCTCGATGAAATGGTACCTTACGATAATGATGAGTCAAAGGCTCAGCCTATGATGCACCACCTGAAGCAGAGCTTCTACCGTGTTGCAAACAACGTTGGTCCTCACGGACTTCCCCTTGCAATGAGAGCAGACTGGAACGACTGTATCAACCTCAGCTGTTGGTCATATGAGCCCGGCGAGAGCTTCCAGACTTCAACTTCACCCAAGTACGGTGAGGATAAGTACTCTAAGGTTGCTGAATCACTGATGGTTGCAGGTCTCTTTACATACGCAGGTCCCGCATACGTTGACCTCTGTAAGAAGGTTGGCGATATGGAAGGTGCAGCTGCTGCACAGGCTGAAATCGACAAGATGAAGGCTAACATTATGGAGCACGGC
Organism: Ruminococcus sp.; assembly: GCA_015066875.1. Taxonomy (GTDB): domain Bacteria; phylum Bacillota; class Clostridia; order Oscillospirales; family Ruminococcaceae; genus Ruminococcus. The sequence goes on along the minus strand of SVNM01000036.1, from coordinate 5,170 downwards.
TTCGATGGCGACTGGTTTATCCGTGCATACGATGACCTCGGCAGAAAGATGGGCTCTAAGGAGTGCGAAGAGGGTAAGATCTTCATCGAACCCCAGGGCTTTATGGTAATGTCTGAAGTTGGTAAGGAAGTAGGAGCAGATATCAAGGCTCTCGACAGCATCGACAAGTACCTTAACACAGAGCACGGTCTCGTACTCAACAACCCCGCATTCACAAAGTACTATCCTGAATTCGGCGAGATTTCAACATATCCCGGCGGATACAAGGAAAATGCAGGTATCTTCTGTCACAACAATGCTTGGATCATCTGTGCTGAGGCTTATGCAGGCCGTGGTGACAAGGCATTCGAGTACTACAGCAAGATTGCTCCCGCATACAGAGAAGAGAAGTACAGCGACCTCCACAGAACAGAGCCATATGTATATGCTCAGATGATCGCAGGTAAGGACGCTAAGAGACACGGTGAAGCTAAGAACAGCTGGCTTACAGGTACAGCAGCATGGAACTTCGTAGCAGTTTCACAGTACATTCTCGGTATCGCAGCTGACTGGGACGGCCTTAAGGTTGATCCTTCAATTCCTCACGAGTGGGACGGCTTCACAGCTTCAAGAAAGTTCAGAGGCGCTACATACGAAATCACAGTTAAGAACCCTGATCACGTATGCAAGGGCGTTAAGAGCATGACTGTTGACGGCAATGCAGTTGAGGGTAATGTAATTCCTGCTATGGACGGCGGAGTTCACACAGTTGAGGTAGTAATGGGCTGATTGCCGAAAGGCAAAACAGCAGGGGAGACTCTGCGGTATCAGGCATTACTGAATAAATAAACAAATCAAGGGCGGATATATCCGCCCTTTTTGTATGTGTGGGATTCAAATTCGTAGGGGACGATGCCCACATCGTCCCGCCCGTGTCTGTCCCCGACGACCCTTATACTCACGAAATGTTAAATCAGCCTGTTTTTGTACAGTTGAGAAATAATGTAGGCAATAACCTCTTCAGGGGTTGGCGTTTCTTCAGCTGATGAGATTTTATCAGCTAAAGCGTGAGAGCCTTTGCAGGCCTCTGCAATGGCTTTTTGTATTTCAGAGCGTACTTCTTCCTCAGTCACACCGTATTTTTCGGCGGTGAGCTTAAAAATGTTTTCTGTCATATACAGACTCTCCTTTTGTTGATGTTTTATTATAATAATATCACGCTTATTGATAATAAGCAATAATATATTGATAAAAAGTGTATCTGTCTCTTTTGTTTTGTTAAAATTATATAGAAGAGAGGTGCATAAGATTGTCAAAGTCAACGAAGATTTCAAAGGAAAATGAGTTTAAATATGTTCAGATAGGTTTGAATATTGCCTATTACAGAAAGCTTCAGGGATATACACAGGAAGAGCTTTCTGAGCTTTCGGGTATAAGTCGTTCCCACATAAGTGCAATTGAGGCACCGAATATAGTGCACAATATTTCGCTTGAGGTTTTGTTCAATATTGCAAAGGCTTTGAAAATCGAGCCGTATAAACTATTGGAATTCAGAGAATAATATAAGAAAAAACATTCTGTATGGGCGGATATATCCGCCCTTTTTGTATGTGTGGGATTCAAATTCGTAGGGGACGATGCCCACATCGTCCCGCCGTATACGTGATTTTTATTGATTTGTAGGGGAGGTTGTCTTCGGCGTCCCTTAATACAGGAATTTGATTGAATTGTTTATTTGTAGGGGCGAACTGTGTTCGCCCACATTTTCGCATATATTGAAATACCACAGGTATAATTAAATCGGGCGGATATATCCGCCCTTTTTGTATGTGTGGGATTCAAATTCGTAGGGGACGATGCCCACATCGTCCCGCCATACACGTGTAATTTGTATGGGACTCCGCCCACAACGTCCTAAAACGAACATACGTAAATGGTAAATCAGCAATTGTAGGGACACGGCGTGCCGTGTCCGCAGAAAAACAAATCCCCAAAATGTGAATTAACGGGCGTCTCGAAACAGATACAAAACGAAAATGCAAATTGGCGGGCGGATGTGGGCATCCGCCCCTACAAAATGGGTTTAACCAACGATTGCGGAATATCGTCCCGTAAAAAAACACGTAGGTAAAAATTATGTAGGGGCGAACTTCCGCAAAAAACAAAATCTTTGATTTTGCCCTTTTGCGTATGCCTGTGGTAGTGTTCGCCCACAAACATAAATTTTGTACCATACATACAAGTGAAATCAAATAAAAATACAACGGGCGAACGCAGTTCGCCCCTACACCAGATTGAATTAATCAATTTCGTAAATATCGGGACGTTGTTTTAACGGGACGATGTGGGCGCCCGAAGGAAGTACTCTTGGGGTGCATCGTCCCCTACAAAATGCGATTATACCGCAAAAAAAGAGCCGTCACAGAAGTGACAGCTCTGAAAAAATTACTTATCAAGCTTGGATTTAAGCTTTCTGAGGGAATAGCCCTCGTTGATTTTGAGAACGCCTCTGTCGATAGCAAGAGCGTAATCGGGAACGTCCTTGGTGATAGTAGTACCCGCAGCGGTATAAACAGCCTTACCCAGCTTAACAGGAGCAACAAGGTTGGTGTTACAGCCGATGAAGCAGTTATCACCGATAGTACAACGGCTCTTTACGATGCCATCGTAGTTTACAGTAACAGTACCACAGCCGAAGTTAACCTTTCTTCCCACGTCGCTGTCGCCGACATAAGTGAGGTGAGCAACAGCAGTCTGCTCGCCGATGGTAGAGTTCTTGATTTCAACGAAGTCGCCGATCTTAACACCGCTCTTGATGTGGCTTCCGGGACGGATATGTACCCAGGGACCGATCTTAACGCCTGCGTCGATAGAAGAATCGTAAGCCTGAACGTTGTTGAGAGTAACCTCGTCGCCGATTTTACAGTTATCGATAATACAGTTGGGACCAATCTTGCTTCCCTTGCCGATAACAGTGCCGTTGCGGAGGATAGTTCCTGCAAGGATTTCGCTTCCCACGCCGATTTCAACGCTTCTTTCGATAGTAACACCGTCCAGACAGGTAAACTCAACACCATTTTCAAGGTGCTTATTGATAACAGCCATTCTTGCGTAGGTATTAAGCTCAAGGAGGTCCTTTCTGTCGTTGGCGCCCTTGATGATATCGGGATTTTCAGACTTGTAAGCGCCGGCATTTTTGCCCTCTGCAATAGCGATAGAAACAGTATCTGTAAGGTAATACTCCTTCTGAGCGTTATTGCACTGAAGCTTGCCGAGAAGGTCGATAAGGTCAGCTGTCTTGAACCAGTAAGCGCCTGAATTTACCTCGCGTATAGCCTTCTGCTCATCGCTTGCGTCCTTCTGCTCAACGATACCGCTTATACCTGTAGCTGATCTGATAATTCTTCCGTAGCCGAAGGGGTTATCGAGCTCGGCAGTAATAACAGTAACAGCGTTATTCTGCTGTTTGTGGATAACAAGAGCCTCGCTGACAGCAGTAGGATCGATAAAGGGAGCGTCACCGCAAAGCACAAGGGTATGTCCATCGGTATCATTTTCAAGGAAGGGGACAGCCTGCATGACAGCGTGACCTGTACCGAGGCGCTCAGCCTGAAGCACAGTCTGATATCTACCGCCGAGATACTCGTCGATCATATCGCCCATAAAACCCTTGACAACGCATATATCTGAAAGGCCTGATTCTTCACAGGCAGAGATAACCCATTCGAGCATAGGCTCGCCGAGAACCTTAAAAAGCGGTTTAGGCATATCAGCCTTCATTCTTTTACCCTGACCGCCGGCAAGGATTACAACTTTATTCATAAACAATGCCTCCAAAGCACCGGGAAATATACAACCGGTAAAAATATAGGTAAAGCAGGGGATAGTTCCACAGCATATACCACTATACATTATTACAAACTTTAACAATAAATGCAAGTGTTTTTACGGTATTTTTTAATAACAGGCGAAATTTTGTATATTATGCTACAAAAAGGTAAAATAATTTTTTTATAAATTTGTATGGCAATTTGGAGAGAAATGTGTTATAATAATTATAAGTCCGAATATGTACATATAAATGTTGTGTTCGGAAAAGTAAAAAATTGGAGGTAATATACCAATGGCACATCAGTATTGTTATTTATTCTCCGAGGGTAATGCAGATATGCGCGAAATCCTCGGCGGTAAGGGTGCAAACCTTGCAGAAATGACCAACATGGGTCTTCCTGTTCCCCAGGGCTTCACAATCTCCACAGAAGCTTGCACAGCTTACTACGATGACGGTCGTAAGATCAACGACGAGATTCAGGCACAGATTAACGAGTATATCGTTAAGATGGAAGAAGTTACAGGCAAGAAGTTCGGCGATAAGACAAATCCTCTTCTCGTATCCGTACGTTCAGGTGCACGTGCTTCAATGCCCGGTATGATGGATACAATCCTCAACCTTGGTCTTAACGAAGACGTTGTTAACTATATGGCAGAAGCTTCCAACAACCCCAGATGGGCTTGGGACTGCTACAGAAGATTCATCCAGATGTATTCAGACGTAGTTATGGAAGTTGGTAAGAAGTATTTTGAAGAGCTTATCGACGAAATGAAGGAAAAGAAGGGCGTAACTCAGGACGTAGAGCTTACAGCTGAAGATCTTAAGGAGCTTGCAGGCCAGTTCAAGGCAGAGTACAAGGCTAAGATCGGTTCTGACTTCCCTACAGATCCTAAGGAACAGCTCATGGGCGCAGTACAGGCTGTATTCCGTTCATGGGACAACCCCAGAGCTAACGTTTACAGACGTGACAACGATATTCCTTATTCATGGGGTACAGCTGTTAACGTACAGATGATGGCTTTCGGTAACATGGGTGACGACTGTGGTACAGGTGTTGCATTTACAAGAGATCCCGCAACAGGCGAGAAGAAGCTCATGGGTGAGTTCCTTACAAACGCACAGGGCGAGGACGTAGTTGCAGGTGTTAGAACACCTATGCCTATCGCACAGATGGAAGAAAAGTTCCCTGAGGCATTCAAGCAGTTTACAGAGGTTTGCAAGACACTTGAAAACCACTACAGAGATATGCAGGATATGGAATTTACTGTTGAGCACGGTAAGCTCTATATGCTCCAGACAAGAAACGGTAAGAGAACTGCTCAGGCTGCTCTCAAGATCGCTTGCGATCTCGTTGACGAG
>SVNM01000092.1 GCA_015066875.1 Ruminococcus sp. | reverse complement strand
TACGGCAGTTTCCGTTTGCGTAGATTGATGGATTGATTGTTAATAATAGCTCTTTTGTTTTTAGATGATAGTTACCTATATCTTTAATATCTCCCGTTATTTCCCCTGCGTAAATTTCTGTGGCGTGGGATACGATATGCTGATATTTCGGTGCAGGATATTATCCTATTATGGTGATTTCTGTGTGAGTTGAAAACTTTTTTCGGGTTCGCTGACAGTATGAAATTTACTGTGCATTTTGGGGGCGAAATTTCACTTTTATATATGCTGTGTTCGCTGTGAATTGTATGGTAGGATAATTTCATATACAAGAGAATAAAAGCTTGCAAAGCCTTATAAATCCACTGATTGCACCTCGACAAAATTTTCCGCAAAACCCGTTCAGATATTGAAATTTGACAGATTTTGTGGTATAATAAATACTGAATTATTGTACACATTTTTAAATGCTGACTCGTCATGAACGAGTTTGCTCCCACAGTATTTATGGCTGTGGGTATGTAACGAAATGTGATTGAGTTATCTCCACCTGTGTGTGCAGGTGGAGTATTAGGGATAAGTTTTTGGCAAACAACGGATTATTGCGGATTTCCGCAGGTAAATTCAAAGAATTATCCTCTGATATATGTAAAAAATCGGGGACTCCCGAAGGAGTCCCCATAATTTCGCCGTCAATCGAAATTACAGGGCATCTCTTGGTTCCGTCAACGCTGATGTTTGAATCTGCGTTCTCTGTTTTATTGTAGCTGAAATTCCATATAAAGCGGTTATCCTTAACCAATATAGAATTTACAATTTCATTCATAAGGTCGTGAGTGTATTCAGGTGAACTCATATCCACCATTCCTGCGAGAGCCTGAGAAACTGCTGTCATATCACACATACAGTTTTCAAAGAGTTCCTGCTGCTCACCACATCTTGCTTTTTCGTCCTTGAACTTCTGCAAATCCGCAGAATAGGTTGCTTTAAACTCAGCAAATTCTTCCTTACTAATCTGACCATCAGTAAAAAGGTCAATAAGATTTTTCAGCTTCCTTTCAGCCTTGTCAATCTGAGCGTCAAGGAACAATTCGCTGTGCTGAGTATTGTTTCGTGTTGCGTCGGTATAATACTTCTTAATGTATTCAAGGGCAATCATCAAATCCTCTTTGCGATTTTTCCAAGCTTCATTAAGGAAGTATTTTGCCATCATTTCCATTTTCCAATCGGTAACGGAATGTTCGTTACAGTATCCGTCTGTTTCAAGTCCCATCTTCTCACGCTGAGAAGCCTTACCGTTATTCACCTGATTGTAGCAGACGTAATTGTATGACACAACACCGTCTTTGTTTTTGTGATAACGGTTTTTCCTGAAAGATGAACCACAAGAGCAGCGTAACTTCTTTACCCAAATGTCTCTGGAAGTGCGATTGCTCTTTTTCTTTTCCTCACCGTTCTCAACAAGCGTGGTTTTACGCTTCTCTTTGAGGATAGCCTGACATCTGTCCCACTGTTCTTCGGTAATAATCGGCTCAAAATCGCCCTTGACATATTCATAGGTATCTCTGTCAAGATTATGGATACGCTTCTGTTCAAGGTAATTATTGCTGTACGACTTATTATAGCCGATATATCCCTTGTAAGTAGCATTTTGGAGAATACGACCTACATTGTGGCAAGTCCATTTTGTTGTACCTGTTGCAGTAAGGCGTTTACGCTCCATTAAAATCTTTGCGATTTTCAACGTACCGTAGCCTTCTTCATAAAGGTCATATATCATATGAACAGTTTCAGCCTGTTCGGGATTTATTGTGTAGGTTTCACCGGGCTTTCTGTCATAGCCTAAAATGTTTCCACTTCCGTAAAGCTGTTTATTCGCACGGCTGATACGCTGTCCTGCACGGACACGTTCGGATACCTTACGGCTTTCTTCCTGAGCGAGTGTAGCCATAATTGTCAGACGAAGCTCACCGTCACCGTCCATAGTCCAGATATTATCATCAACGAAGAATACTTCAATTCCACGCCCCTTTAATGCACGGGTATGGGTGAGAGTGTCAACGGTATTTCTTGCGAAACGGCATACCTCACGGGTAACAATAAGGTCAAACATACCTTTTTCTGCGTCAGCAATCATTCTCATAAACGAGGGTCTTTTCTTTGCCTGAGTACCTGTGATACCCTCGTCTATGTATCTGCCTACGACTTCCCAATTTGGAAAACGCTTTGCAGTATCTTCATACCACTGCATCTGATTTTCAAGTGCGGATAACTGAGCTTCGTGTTCTGTAGAAACTCGTCCATAGAATACGACCTTTCTCGGTCTGTTTTTATCAAGAAAAAACGGATTTGTTCCATAATACATAATATGTCCTCCTTCGGCTTTATGCCATATATTCTCTGAGTTCGTGTTTAACAATTTTATCGAAGGTTTCCTGATTGATAAGTTCGTGCTTGAGCAAAACTTTCAGAGCCACCCATATACCAAAATTGCGTTCGATTTGTGCTGTATTAGTCATTTCTATCTCTCCTTACATTTTAGCACTTTAAAGCGTAAATGTCAAGAGCGTTTCCTGACTTTTGCTCAGTGCGAGGTTGTGCCTACTTTAGGTAGGCTATGTAAACAGGGCAGCTCTTGAAGAACTGCCCTACTGAATGGATGTATTGCCAAGAAAAAGAAGTCAGCGATTGATAATATTGAGGATATTTTCAAATTCCTCGTCATTTATTTCAATTCCGTAGTTCTGAACAAGCATATCTGCAATGTCGCAAGTCTTTTCAAGAACTTTGTCAAGCTCAATCAAAGCTTTTTCGATTGTAATTTTCTCGACAATAATAACTTTTTTACTCATATATATTAACCTCTTTCTTATATTAAGCCGATTTACGTTCATTTAAAGGAACAATACCAAGTTCCTTTAAGAACTCATAAATGAATTTCTTGCCCTTCTGTGTCCAATACGTTACTGTAATTGTTTCAGCACCATATTTCAACACCTTTGTCTGAGTATATCCCATATCGAGATATTCACGGTTGATTGCCCACGATTTTCCTACGGGATGCTGAATACCGAAGCCGTGAAGCAAGCCATTCAGCTTTTGAGCTGTCAAGCCGTAATCTTCGGCAATCAGGCTTATCGGAATAAGTTCCTCGCTGTCAAGTACGCTATCATAATAAGAAGCTTTTGGCTCCAAGACCTCAACACGCTTTTCAAGAAGTTCGTTTGTTGTACTCAACAGCTCGTTTGCTTCTCGTGTAACCGCCATCAACCTTTCAAGGGAGTCGCACTCCTTTTGAAGCTGTTTAACACGGAGCTTTTCTTTTTTAAGTTCTGTGAAAAGTTTTTCAGCTTCGGAAGTGTCGCCCGTAACCCGTGTTAATGCTTCTTCTGTAAGGTAAGCACCATATTTTCTGATTGACGGGAGAACCTCATCAAAAATCCATTTTTCAAATACTTCAGCGGATGGAAGTTTGCTATGCGATATAAGTCTGTAAAGATTTCCTTCTGAGATGAAGTTTGCTGATTGTTTTCTGCCCATGTTGTCGATGAGGTGGTGTTTTACCACCCCATCAGCACGGCAGTGCATTTTCAAGGCGTTTACGCTATCTTTATAGCCTAATGCCTTTGTTACATCTTTACCACAGAAGAAGATTTTACCTTCACACTCATAAGTTCGAATAGCACCGAACTGTTCATTTTCAAAAATTCTGATTTCGTTATTCATTTTCATTTCCTCCGACATTCTTGTTAATTCCAACGCTTACTGCCATAGCCTTATCGACCTCAGTGAGCGTCTTGTCGCTTATGCGGCACAGCAATTTGCCGAGCCTTGACTTGTCGATGACCTGAACTTGTTCACAAAGCACCATCGAATTTTTATAAAGACGATTGCTTTCGATAGGAACGTGAACAGGTAGGAATTTCTTTTTCGTTGACGAAGTAATCGGAGCAACGATTGTTGTTGGACTGTACCTGTTACCGACATCGTTCTGCAAAATCAACACGGGGCGTTTGCCACGCTGCTCACAGCCTTTGCCGGTAAGCTTAGCTAAGTAAATTTGTCCTCTTAAAACCTTCTGAGTTGTTACCATTGGTGGATTTTCCTTCCTTTATTTTATTCATAGTGAATAACTATGTATAGAAGGAAGCAGGCTGATTTTACAATCAACCTGCAAACCCTGTAATCGTATGTATCCGTCATACTTGTCCACGACACCCCTGACGGAA
>SVNM01000001.1 GCA_015066875.1 Ruminococcus sp. | reverse complement strand
TGAAAGTGCGTCTGATGTGTCAACGCCGTCACCATTCTGGTAGCAGTCTGCGTTAAGGAGACCCTGAGGTGTGATAGGATTCTTAGCTGCGTTAGCTGAGTACATCATTACCTTGATAACGTCATCCATCTTAACCTGACCATCAACGTTAGCGTCACCCCAAAGTGTAACCTGTCCGCCTGTTGTAGGCTCATCTTCAGCGGGAAGCGGATCAACCTCAGGATAGAGAAGTGCCATAGCACCGTAAGACATAAGAGCGTCACCAGCATGCCAGAATCTGTGGTAATCAAGATCAAAGCCTTCTGTGTTGCCGTTCTCATTGTAGTAAGCCTCAAGCTTCTGGAACATCTCATCTTCCTTATACTTTGTACGGATTGAAAGGAATGTATTCTGCCAATCATCAGGATTTGAGCTGTATGAACCGATAAGCTTACTTCCGTCAGGCATTGTACCGTTGTAGAATCCGGGAACATAAACCTTCTGCTCGAAAATTCTGTTAAGGCTTCCGTTGTTTTCTGTGAGTGATACACCGATGTCATCACGGCCGATATCCCACTGAGCAGAAAGGAGTCTGTTAGCGAGGTAGAGACCCTGAGCAGCTGTGCTTGAAGTATCCTCTGCAGCAGCAGCTGAAGCAGGAACCTTCTTAGCAGCAGCGTAGTAGATAAGTGTATTACAGAGTGATGATACACAACCTACGTCTGACTGACCGTAGTTTCTGATTGTACATGTGAGGTTGTCATTCTGCTGATACTTCTTGTTCCATGTCTCAGGCTGGCCCTGCCAGTCAAGAGTTGCAGGAATAGCGTATGAGAGTGTCTTACCATCTTCTGTTACATAGTCAAACTGAGTATTCTCGATGAACCAATCAATCCATCTTGAAAGGATTGTGTCGAGAGCTTCCTCAAGTGAGAGACCGCCGTATGTCATGCCGCTCTCATCGCCGTTCTTTGTAACGTAGTAGTAAAGCTCAGCAAGACGCTGAATAGCCCATACCTGGTTACCGATCCAGTGGTTTGAACCGGGGTCAGCGTATACAGGGTGCTCAACGTAAGCCATATCATAGAATGTAGCCTGACCAGCAGGATAATCATCGTATCTACCGTTCCAGCTGTTTGTACAACCACCGGCGATAGGACCGTCCTTAGACTGGAGCCAGAGGTACATTTCGATCTGTCTCTTGAGTGATTCTGTATAGTCAACATCAGCACCGTCAGACTTCATACCTGCGTTGATAGCATCATCATAAAGAAGTGCGTATGCAGCAAGAGGATTCTGATAGAACTCATGTGAATGTGAACAACCGATCTGCCAAGCCCAGTCATAGTTCTGGAGAGCTCCGCCCCATGAAGTATACCAAGCCATGAGATAGTGCTGACCCTTGATGCTGTTAGCAACATTTGATGAGTCATACATCATATCCTGACAGCCGATTGCCTTATAGTACTTATCGAACATGTCGTTACGCATCTGGTCACCCATCTTACCAGCGAGAGCTGATACATCACCTGTATCTACGCCCCATGTGTTAGCAAAATAGATAGCCTGGATAGCACGGTCCTCAGCGTCAGGAGCGTTTGTAAACGCATACTGCTGAGCTGTTCCGAGACCATTGAATAAAGCCTTGATACCCTGACCGTCCATACCATACTCACATCTCTCGATACAAGGATGAGGAACTGTTTCGAAACATGACTCCTGCTTACCTCTCTGGAATGTGTTGATGAATGTGAACTCTGTGCCGTTGCCGAAACCATACCAGTTATCAACGTCAGCGAGCCAGTGCATAAGGTAGTAACCATTATCTGATGAGTAAGCACTCTTCATCTTCTCATAGAGCGGGTTAACAGCGTCACCCTGAGGATTAGCGCCGTTGTACTCCTGAGGAGTATCATACTCGTTATCTGTATCAGCCTTAAGTCTCTGCTGTGACCAGATTGACTTGAAGTTTACGCTTGATGCATCTGTAGAAGCCTTTGACCAACCGGGGATAAGAGCTTCCATAGTCTTCCAAGCCTTAGGAATGTCATTTGAAGCTGAAAGTGTTCCCTGCTTACCGAGAACGTCTCTCATTGAAGCTGCCCATACGATGTAGGACATAGCCTCTGATGTTGTCTCGTGACCATAGTCAGGAGCCTCAACGATAACTGTTTCAACAGCGTGGTAAGGAATACCAAATGAATCGCCGTTTGTGTTAGAGCTGAGATAGCCATTTTCCTGACCGTTTGTGATTACATCATCATAAAGTGAACCGAACCATTCAGCATAGCTTCTGGGAGTTTCTTTACTCTGTTCTGTTGCAGCTGATGCAAAAGAAGGAAGAATAGATGATGCAGATACTGCAGCAGCAAGAACGCCTGCTGCTAATGCTTTGTTCTTCTTACTAATCATAAGAATTACCCCTCTCATAAAATTTAGATTTGGATTAAAATAAAGAAAAACATAAGAATAAATCCGCCGGAACATACAATGGCGAAAATGTGACCGAAAACGTTACGGCCACTATGTGACTTTCAATAGAAATTCACACAATTCTCAAAATATTTTCATCTAAATTATATTCTACATTTTTATGAATGTCAACAGTTTCTAAGATTTTCAAATCCCCCTCATTGTTATTTTGGTGCAATGCACACAAACCGCGAAGCGTTTTTGTATATTTTGTCCAGTTGCATTTTCAGGCAAAATACCCTATAATTTATTTTTTGTGAATTTGTTTCGATTTTTATTTAAATTCTTCAACATTCATCGCTTTCACAATTAACTTTCACAAATTTCTCACACTATCCTTTTATTATTTATTATGTTTTTACCATATCTTTGGTAATTGTTTTACCTCGTTTTTTCTTATTTTAATAATTTGTACTTACTTTGTTAATATCACGTTCATTATATTCTGCGATAATTGAATAGTATGTCAGGAATGCTTTTATATTTATAATCGTATATAATCGCCCTGCGTTTCTATATATTTTTACACGAAAGGAGAAACTCATGATTACTATTGATAACTTAACAAAGTTTTACGGCAAGAACCGCGCTGTAAATCATATCAGTTTTGATATAAAGGATAATGAGATTCTTGGTTTTCTCGGCCCCAACGGCGCCGGTAAATCCACCACTATGAATATGATCGCCGGATACCTTCCAATGACTTCCGGTACGGTCACAATCTATGGCACCGATATCTCCAAAAGCCCTTCAAAGGCTAAGAAGAATATCGGCTATCTGCCCGAAATTCCTCCTGTTTATCCCGATATGAAGGTCAACGAGTACCTTTCATTCTGCGCAGGACTCAAAAAGGTTCCTTTTGCAGAAAGAAAAAAGGAAATCAACAGGGTTATGGATCTTCTTAAGATCACCGATGTTAAATCCCGTCTTATCAAGAACCTTTCAAAGGGCTATAAACAGCGTGTTGGCTTCGCTCAGGCTCTTCTGGGCAACCCCAAGTTCCTTATTCTTGACGAGCCTACTGTTGGTCTTGACCCCAATCAGGTTATCGAGGTACGTAAAATCATCTCAGACCTTAGAAAAGAGCACTCTGTTATTTTCAGCTCTCATATCCTCAGTGAGATCAGTGCTGTATGCGACAGAGTCGTTATCATCAATAAAGGCGAGATCAAGGCTATAGATACTATCGAAAATCTTGAAAGCTCGTTCAAGGACTCTCTTGTCCTCAACGCCAAGATCTCAGGCAATATCAATCAGGTTTCTTCTGTTGTACGTGCTGTCGAGGGCGTTGAATCTATCATCGATACTACTCCTTCAGGCGAAAATGTCAATACATTCAGAATCAAGCTCAAGGGTGACGCTGACGATATCAGAAGCAGAATTATGTCTTCTCTTATCTCCAACAACCTCCAGATCGTTGAAATCTTCACCGAAAAGCCTAATCTTGAGGACGTTTTCATCAAGCTTGTAAATCAGCCTGCGAAAAAAGCTTCTCTTCAGGACCTTGTGGACGAAATGAACAGCGATACCCCTGAAAATACAGAAGCTGAAGCGGAAAAGGAGGAGAAATAATGTTTGCTATCTATAAAAAAGAGCTTCAGTCATTCTTTCTGACTCCCTTTGCTTATGTGGCTACAGCTCTGTTCCTGTTTATCTTCACAAATACTTTCAATAACCAGATCGCCAATATCGATTCGAATACACTTCAGTTTACCTTTACTAATGTATTCTATACGGCTATCTCGTACTTTATTCTTCTTATCCCCATTCTTACTATGCGTACCTTCTCTGACGAGCGCAAGTTCGGTACTGAGGTTCTTCTTATGACTTCGCCCGCTAACGTTTTCCAGATCGTTATGGCCAAGTTCCTCGCAAACATAACTGTTTTCATCTTTATGCTTGCCTGCTCTTCAGTGTTCCCTATCGTTACTGCTATGAACGGTAAGGTTATCGCTTCTCAGCTTATCTGCGCTTACATAGGCTTCTTCGCATGGGGTATTATGTGTATCGCTATCGGTATGCTTCTTTCTTCTTTCACAGAAAGTTCTATTATCGCTGCTATACTCGGTGAAATCGCTATGCTTGCACTTATCTTCCTTGATAATTTCTCCCAGTCTGCTTTTATATCGCAGTTCCCCAAGCTTCAGAGCGTTCTTTATTCATTCTCAGCTCAGCCTAAGTTCGTTTACTTCTCTCAGGGACTTATGCGTCTTTCCGATATTGTCTTTTTCGTTTCAGCTGTAGTGGTTGCTCTTGCATGGACCATTATCTCCATCGAAAAAAGACGTCTTAACAGGGGGTAATCACTTATGAATAAACGTAAATTCAATTTAACGGGAATTTTTGCATTTATTGTGGCTCTGCTTGTTCTTGTGGCTGTTGTTCCCATTAATATCATCTTCAATATCTATGACAAGAACTATGATATGACTCCCGATAGTCTTTACTCGCTCAGCGATACAACTACAGAGCTTATGGAAGAGGTTTCGGATACTCCCATTGAAATCTACTTTATGAGTAAGCTGGAATATATCCGTGACGACGCTTCCTTCCTTACACTCTACCACACACTCGATCAGCTCGCTGAATACGATAACGTTACTTTAAAAACTGTTGTACCCGATGAGGATCCCGCTCTTGTGGAATCCCTTACTTCTGTGGGCAACCTTACTGTTTCGGAAGCAGACATTCTCGTAAAATCAGGAAATACTATCAAGAAGATCGCTTTTCAGGCTCTTTACCCCTACGGTGAAGACGGTTATACCGTTTATGCCGGTGAGGAGCTTCTTGCCGGAGCTATCCGTATCGTAACAAACGGTACTCTGCCAAAGATATACTTCCTTACAGGACATGGCGAGAAAACTATCAATGACAACTACAAGGCTTATGCAGAAATGCTTAAAGCTACAAACAATTACGAAGCCTGCGAGCTTGACCTCTCAGCTTCAGACGCTGTTCCTGAGGACGCTGCTATCGTGTTCCTTGCAGGACCTCAGACAGATATTTCAGACGGTGAAAAGGAAAAGCTCCTTGATTTCGCTGAAAAGGGCGGAGCTATGGCATTCTTTATGGCTCCCACAGACAGCGATGTGATCTTCAAAAATGTGGAAGAGATCCTTCTTCAGTATGAGATCCAGATGCAGTATAACATTCTTGAGGAAACAAATACCGATATGATGCTTAATAACGTTCTCGGTGAACAGGATCCTCGTACCTTCAGAGTTGATTATACTCCTTCAAGCGACAGCTATACCGTTGACCTTACAACCGAAATCAACAACCTTGTTGCTTCAAGCGGTCTTATCGGCGGTATCTCAAACACAAGAACATTTACAGGTGTTGACGCCGGATCTCAGTATATCGAAAAGTCAAGCATCGTTTCAACTGCCGCTACCGCAGACCAGCTTACAGGCGCTTACAGCTATACCACACAGAGTATCCCCTACGGCGGAAACGAAACTACTGCTGAATACGCAAAGGCTATGAACGGCACAACTCTTTCCCCTGCATACTATTCTTATAATAAACAGAACGGTTCAAAAATTATTGCTGTCGGTACCACTGACGTTCTTGACAGTGAAAAGCTTTCTGTTTCCATCGCTATGACTCAGCAGCTTGTTCAGAATTCTCTTATCTGGCTCTTCAACAGTGATATGGATATGGATATCGGATCAAAGAGTATGGCTTTCGACTATATGGTATTCCCAAATGCTGACAAGGCTGAGTCAACTCTCAGAATATTCACTGTCTTCCCCATCGTTATCGCAGCATTCGGCCTTATTGTATGGCTTAGAAGGAGATACTCCTGATGAAAAGATTTATTATTCCCATTATCGCTCTTGTTGTGATCTGTATAGGTTCACTTACAGCTTTCTTTATCGTTCAGAACAAGCAGAACGAAATCGCCCACGAATCAAAGCTTCGTGAAGATGATTACGCGCTGTTTACCTTCAATTCAGAAAGTATCAATAAGGTTACTTTCGAGTTTGACGGGCAGACTTATGTGGCAGAACTTGACAGTACCGACTCTGAATGGCACTTTACAAGCGACGCTGAATTCGAAGTAAGACACAGCTATGTTCAGAATGTCTGCACTTATATGTGCAATCTCACTGCTGTAAAGGATTACGGCGAGGCTAACGAAGAAAACAAAAAGACCTACAGTCTGGACAATCCTGTGGTCATCACAGCTTCCAACGGCTCTGATGAATACAAAATCTACGTGGGAGGTTCAAGCCCTACAGGCGAATTCTACTACGTTATGACCGGTAACAGAGATAAGATCTATGCTATCGACTCTCTATACGGAACTGTTCTCAGAACTACACGCGATCTCCTTAAGGACCGTTACCTTATCCCCTACTCTGACGCGGAAATTGCAAACATAAAGATTCGTACAACAAATGACGAAACTCTTGAATTTTCATCAAATCCAGAAGACGGCACATGGCTCATTCCCGATAAATTCAATGGTCTTACAGTAAGCAATACCTCAGTTTCATCTATGGTTACTGTTATGATGCGTCTTGAAGCTCAGAATTTCTTTGAGGAAAACCTTACCGATTATTCATTGTACGGATTTGATAATCCCGACGGCGAGCTTACTGTTACAGGCAAGGACGGCACTTCGGTAAAGAGACTTTTCAGCTATAACGGTGAGAAAAATCCCGAAAACATTTACGTTCTCTTTGAAGAGTCAGGTCAGGTTGCATCATACAACGCTTTCGACTGTGACTTTATCGAGGATACCTACATCGAATTCCTGCTTGAGTATTTCTGCAACTTCAATCGCTCTACCACAACAGGTTTCGACTTCACTTTCGGTGACGCTTCAGAATCATTCACCTTTGACTCCGAAACCGATACTGTAAAATGCGGAGATGTTTCAGTAAACGAAAAGGGCGATACAGCTTTCACTGCTTTCGAGCACTTCTTTGATTCCCTTTGCTATATGGAAATCGTAAAGCTTGATGTTGAGGCTTCACCCGATACTTCAGCCGATGCTGTTCTTTCTGTTAATTTCCATAAGACTGACGGCACCGATATGCTGGTTGAGCTTTATGAAGCTGATGATAAGTTCCTTTACGTTGCGATCAACGGAGAATACTCCGGAGCGCTTATTGACAGAACCCACGTTTTCGGTATCAACTCTGTAGACAGCTTCTACACTGCATTTACCGAGGCTATGGCTTAAAAACAAAAAACCTGAGGGCACAAAATGCTCTCAGGTTTATTTTTATATACTGAAAAGGACGTACACAAAAGTACGTCCTTAATTCTCAGTGAATATTATTCTGCAGTAACTGCTTCCTTTTCAGCTTCTTTATTTTCCTCAACAGCTTCAGCAGGCTTTTCTTCCTTCTTAGCTTCAGCAGGCTTCTTAACGCCTTCCTGTTCTTCCTTCTCAGCGATGTCGCTTGCTGTCTCTCTGTACATATCGTCATCTGCAAGACTTCCAACGAAATTGAGCTGTTTTACAGGAATTCTCTTAAGAGGAGAATAAACAAACTTATTACAAGATGAGTTGCAGTCTACAAGTCCTTTCTTTTCGCAAAGTACCTTGTTACCGTCTTTTGCTCTTTTTCCGAACTGACAGTAATCACACTTAGGAGTTATTGCCTTATCAAAATACTTTCCGCCTTTGCTGAACAAAGAACCAATACCCATTAGTATCACCTCAAATAAGTAATTAATCTAAATTACATTATATCACATTAATTTTCATTTGTCCAGTGTTTTTTGTTTTTTTGCATAATTTCTTATAAAATATATATATTTAACTAAATACAGCTGAATTAGTTAAATAAAAAAAAAAAAAAACAGTTGCTTTCCCGCAAAGTGTGTGATATAATTAAATTGTAATAATATATATTACGGTTTTATCTTTCTGTAAGGAGGTCTTTTCTATGAAAAAAATATTATCCGCTATTTTAACAGGAGCTATCGCTGTTTCAGCTATGCCCCTTGGTATTGCCAATGCCGTTGATTCCGACCTTTCCTATGATATGGATCTTAACGGTTTTGTAGGCGGTGCCGACGTTCAGTTAATCCTCGATTATTTCGCATACACTCAGAAGTGTGGTTGGGATCATTCAGAGGAGCTTCTGAATATCGTTGCTGAAAAGGGTGACCTCAACGGCGACGGCAAAATCAACGCAACAGACGCAAGCTGTCTGCTTACATATCTCAAGGAAACAACACTCCTTGGTGATGTTAACAGGAACGGTATCATTCAGCCCTCTGACGCCGCACGTATACTCAGCTACTATGTAGACGCTCAGACATACACTCTTAACTTGGATTATGGTTATGAGGACTTTGACGAATTCACTTTCGGCGTAAAGCTTCTTGGAGATCTTAATGAAGATGGTGAAATTTCGCTCGATGACGCAAGCATTGCGCTGAGAATTTTCGCTGACGATCAGGCAACAAGGGAATACTGATTTATTAATTAAAAAAGCTACCGCAAAACGGTAGCTTTTTTTGTTTTTATTATTCAGCCTTAGCCTCTGCCGAAGAGCCCTTCTTTCTGTCAAGAAGCTCCATTGAAAGAGGAAGGATAACTCCCACAATACCGATAAGAATTGCGATAATTCCTGTGCTGTTGAACTGGAAATTCGCTCCCTCAGTAACAACAGTTTCAACGCCATTCACAATTTCGGTTGATGTTGTTTCACGAGGCCAGATTGCATAAAACGAACCAACGATAAGTCCGAGGATTACGGAATATGTGCCCTTTCTCCACTTCTTCATACAGATTGTGATAACCTTTGCACAAAGAATTACTCCAAGACCGGCACCGATAGCAATCGGTATAAGAATCGGGATATTCATTGTATCAACCGCATTGATGGCTGTCTGATATCCGCCAAGAATAAGAAGAACAAGACTTCCGCTGAGTCCCGGCATAATCATTGCGGCTGCCGCGATAATAAGTATTGCTACAAGGTAGAAGAAATTGCCCACTGTAAGAGTTTCAATAACAGAGTTGTCCATTGACTGACTGACAACTGTTACACCAATGATTATTCCGAAGCCTACTGCAAACGGAAGCAGGTGAATAGGTTTCAGCTTGCCTTCTTTTACAGCTTCTTTATAAATCATAGGCAGACTTCCGAGAACGACGCCCATAAAGAAGAACTGAGTCTGTACAAAGTAATTCTCAAAGCAGATATTGAGAACCTTTGCGGCAAGTATAACTCCGATTGCCATACCAAGAAGGATTGTAAACAGAAATACAAAATTCTCCTTAAGCTTCTTGATGTTGAGTGAAACGGCCCCCATCAGACGGTCAAAAACCTTCATAATAACCATCATTGTTCCGCCGCTTACACCGGGAATTGCATTTGCAACACCGATTACAGCGCCTTTTAATATATTGAATAAATGCTCCATTTTCTCTTTTCCTTCCTTAAACCTTAATAAACGATAATACATATATTATTGCATATTTTTACATACAAGTCAAGGACTTCACAAAGTTTTCACAATAAAAAGCTCTGCAGATTTTACTCCACAGAGCTTTGCTTATTATCTGCCTAAAAGGAAATCTGCACCTGCTTTAAGGTCTTCCTCTGTAGCTGTTCCGGCTACATACTCTTTACGCTGAAGCACCAGTGAAAGCGAGTCATAAGGCTCCTGAACCTCAGGGATATCCTCTACCCAGCTTGCCTTCAGAGAAATACCCAGTCCCGGCTTTGCACCGTAAATAAGGAATTCATCACCTGGCTGATAGAGCTCATCGTTATAACTCCAGCCGGCAAACTTGTAACCGCTCTTAGTGAAAGTGCACTCAGGAACAGTGATGTAAGTATCGGTCTGTCCGCTTATCTTTATAGATTCGCTTTTTCCGTTATTGGCTGCAAAAACAACAACGTATGTTTTAGGCTCCCACACAGCAGTGAAGGTAAGGTCCTGTCCCGGCATTACATAAGGTGAACCCGGCTTGTAAACAAGACCGTCAATGCTTGATGTCCAGCCCACAAGATTGAATCCTATTCTTCCGAATCTGTCTGCAGCAGCAAGGTCAAGGCTTTCAAATTCGCATCTGTCAAATGCAACAAAATTTGAAGTGCTTGTAAGTCTGTCTACCTCGCCTGCTGAGTATGTAAGCGTATAGTAATACAGAAATCGGGGTGTGAGAACAACATCTTCTGCGGGCATTACAAACTTCTGTGTAGGAAGTACGATATTTCCCTTATAATACCAGCCTGCCTGTGATGCGCCTGCAAGATTTACCTTGTATGTTGTAGGTGATACAGGACGTCCCGGCTGACGCTTGAAGGAATCAAAGGAAACCTCTTCGGAATGTGTATATCCTTCGATATTGTACGAAACCGTATATGTCGCATTATCCACATCACTTACATATACAGGTCTGAGTACTACGTCCTGTGCGGGCATTACGAAGTTGTCGCCTTCTGCATAAAGGTAGATATCATCGTAAGTCCAGCCTGTTGAATGTCTTTCCTCTGTTTCAAAGCTTCCTTCGGGAATAATGTAGTTACCGCCCGCCTTGAGCTCTACAGAAGCAAAAAGGCTTTCGTCCTCAGTCTCAAATCCTTCATCGGAAATGTCAAAGGACAGAGTATAGGTCTCAACGGTTGTTTCTGCCGACGGGATATACGTACCCATCGTACAGGTGATCAGCACAGCAGATACCACTGTACTTAAAAGTGCCTTTAGTTTCATAAATAAACCCTCCCATGATTAATTATCTGAAACGTTTCTGTTCGGCGTCGTAATTATAACCTATTGATGCAAGCTTGTCGCAGAGCTCCTTTTCATCAACAGACAGGCTTTTACAAAGCTCCTCAAGGCTGTCATAATTATCTCTCAGCATTGTATTTATATAACTGAGAAGAATAACAGGATCATTCGGTATACCCATATAAAAACTCCATAGGCAAAATGCCCGCTGTCGTTTGCGGAAGCCAGCTCTCCGTATTTGCGTTATCCCCCGATCAGTGCTTTATCGGGGAAATTTCATTACAAACGCCTTTCTTTCTTATGAACTAAATATACAATAAATCCCCACCGTTGTCAATATATTTGGTACACTTTTAAATTTGAACTTTCAATTTATTTGTTTAATTAAAAAACTTCACAAAATTTTGTACATCTTGTTGTAAAATAACGGAATTCAAACCATTTTCATACTGTTTGTGTGTAGTAACTGCACAAAAAGCAACGTTAAAATTAGTCGAAAATGTAAATAGAATTTCATCTGCTTTTGTGGTATAATGTTTAGGATATGTGAGGTGTGTCCTTTTATATTTATAAATAGTATATTATGAAACACTATCACAGTAATAACAAGGAGGTTCAGTAAATGAATTCATCAACATCAAAAGTTCCTTTCAAGGGCACTCCGGAACAGGAGGCTCAGCTTCTTCAGGTTATTGAAGATCATAAGGATGAAAAAGGAGCTCTCATGCCGATACTTCAGAAGGCTCAGAACATCTATGGCTACCTTCCGGTAGAGGTTCAGAAAATCATTTCAGATAACACCGGTATTCCTATGGAGAAAATCTACGGTGTTGTTACTTTCTATGCACAGTTCTCTCTCTTCCCCAAGGGCGAGTACACAATTTCTGTCTGTCTCGGTACAGCTTGCTATGTAAAGGGTTCAGGCGATATCTACAACAAGCTTCAGGAAAAGCTCGGCATCGCCGGCGGTGAGTGCACTGCTGACGGTAAGTTCTCTTTAGAGGCTTGTCGTTGTATCGGTGCGTGCGGACTTGCTCCCGTTCTTACTGTTAACGAAGATGTTTACGGACGTCTTACAGTAGATGATGTGGACTCTATCCTCGCAAAATACGCTGAATAATTACACAATTCCAAATTAGGAGGTTAATATATGAAAACTCTTGAAGAACTCAAGGTTGTCAGAGAAGCAATGGAGGGTGAAGTAGCTCTCAGAACCCACGATAACGCTTCTTCAAAATATGAAAAGCATGTCCTTGTCTGCGGTGGTACAGGCTGTACTTCTTCAGGCTCAGGTCAGATTATCGATGCTCTTGCTTCAGAGCTCGAAAAGCAGGGCCTTACAGATAAGGTTCAGATCGTTAAGACAGGTTGTTTCGGTCTTTGTGCTCTCGGTCCTATTATGATCGTTTATCCCGAGGGAACTTTCTACTCAATGGTTAATAAGGAAAATATCGCTCGTATCGTTGAAGAGCACCTCAAGGGCGGTAACCCCGTTAAGGAGCTCCTTTACGATGAAACTGTAAACGGCGATGAGATCAAGTCTCTCGATGAGACTGCTTTCTATAAGAAACAGCACCGTGTTGCTCTCAGAAACTGTGGTGTTATCAACCCCGAATGTATCGATGAGTACATCGGCAGAGGCGGTTATGAGGCTCTCGGTAAGGTTCTTACTTCTATGTCTCAGGACGACGTTATCCAGACTATCCTCGACTCCGGTCTCAGAGGAAGAGGCGGTGGCGGATTCCCTACAGGTATGAAGTGGAAGCTCGCTAAGAATATCGTTCCCGATGCTGATATGAAGTACGTTTGCTGTAACGCTGACGAGGGTGACCCGGGTGCATTTATGGACCGTTCAGTTCTCGAAGGCGATCCCCACGTTGTTCTTGAAGCTATGACTATTGCCGGCTACGCTATCGGCGCTAAGCAGGGCTACATATACGTTCGTGCTGAGTATCCTATCGCTGTTGAGCGTCTCGAAATCGCTATCAAGCAGGCTCGTGAGGCCGGTATGCTCGGTAAGGATATCTTCGGTACAGGCTTTGATTTCGATATCGACCTCAGACTCGGTGCCGGCGCATTCGTATGTGGTGAGGAAACTGCTCTTATGACTTCTATCGAAGGTAACAGAGGCGAACCCCGTCCTCGTCCTCCTTTCCCTGCTGAGAAAGGTCTCTTCCAGAAGCCCACTATCCTCAACAACGTTGAAACATATGCTAACATTCCTCAGATCATCCTTAACGGCGCTGAGTGGTTCTCTTCAATGGGTACTGAAAAGTCCAAGGGTACTAAGGTATTCGCTCTCGGCGGTAAGATCAATAACACAGGTCTCGTAGAGGTTCCTATGGGTACAACTCTCCGTGAAGTTATTGAGGAAATCGGCGGCGGTATTCCCAATGGCAAGAAGTTCAAGGCTGCTCAGACAGGTGGTCCTTCAGGCGGCTGTATTCCTGCTGAACACTTCGATATCCCGATTGACTACGATAACCTCATCGGTATCGGCTCAATGATGGGTTCAGGCGGTCTTATCGTTATGGACGAAGACAGCTGTATGATCGATATCGCTAAGTTCTTCCTCGAATTCACTGTTGATGAGTCATGCGGTAAGTGTACTCCCTGCCGTGTTGGTACTAAGAGAATGTACGAGATCCTCGATAAGATCACTAAGGGTCAGGGTACTCTTGAAGATATCGACAAGCTTGAAGAGCTCTGCTACCACATCAAGGCTAACTCACTCTGTGGTCTCGGACAGACTGCTCCTAACCCTGTTCTTTCAACTCTCCGTTACTTCAGAGACGAATATATCGCTCACGTTGTTGACAAGAAGTGTCCCGCAGGCGTCTGCAAGGATCTCCTCCAGTATAAGATCATCGCTGACAAGTGTAAGGGCTGTACTGCTTGTGCAAGAGTTTGTCCCGCAGGTGCAATCGAGGGAACAGTTAAGAATCCTCATACAATCGACACAACTAAGTGCTTAAAGTGCGGCGCTTGTATCGAAAAATGTAAATTCGGCGCAATTATCAAGGAATAAGCGGAGGAACTAAGATGGAAAATATTACAGTTAAAATTAATGGTATAGAAATGTCTGTTCCCGCCGGTTCAACAGTTCTCGAAGCTGCTCATCTGGCAGGTATAGAAATTCCTACTCTTTGCTATATGAAGGAAATCAACGAGATCGGTGCTTGCCGTATCTGCGTTACTGAGGTTAACGAGGGCAGAGGTTTCAGACTTGTTGCTGCCTGCGTTTATCCTTGTACTAATAATATGGAAATCCTTACAAATTCTCCTAAGGTTCTCGACGCAAGAAAAAGAACTCTCGAACTTATCCTTTCTACACATGACAGAAAGTGTCTCTCTTGTGTAAGAAGCGGTAACTGTGAGCTTCAGAAGCTTGCTAAGGACCTCGGTGTTGAAGATGCTTCAAGATTTGACGGAGATATCAATCAGTATGAGATCGACAATTCTGCTGCTCATATGTATCGTGATAACAACAAGTGTATCCTCTGCCGTCGCTGCGTTGCAGTTTGTGAAAAGGTTCAGGGTATCGGCGTTATCGGCGCTAATGAGCGTGGATTCAAGACTTATATCGGTTCTGCTTTCGATATGGGCCTCGGTGAGACAAGCTGCGTTTCATGCGGTCAGTGTATCGCTGTGTGTCCTGTAGGCGCTATCGCTGAAAAGGATTACACTAAGCCCGTTCTTGAGGCTATCGCTGATCCCGCTAAGCACGTTATCGTTCAGACAGCTCCTGCTGTACGTGCTGCTCTCGGTGAGTGCTTCAATATGCCTATCGGTACAAATGTTGAGGGCAAAATGGTTGCTGCTCTCAGAAGACTCGGATTCGATAAGGTATTCGATACAGACTTCGCTGCTGACCTTACTATTATGGAAGAGTCACACGAATTCCTCGACAGAGTTAAGAACGGCGGTAAGCTTCCCCTTATCACTTCTTGCTCACCCGGCTGGATCAAGTACTGCGAGCACTACTTCCCTGAGATGACTGAGAATCTTTCTTCTTGTAAGTCTCCTCAGCAGATGTTCGGTGCTACAGCTAAGACTTACTACGCTGAGAAGATGGGCATCGATCCTAAGGATATCGTTGTTGTTTCAATTATGCCTTGTACTGCTAAGAAGTTCGAGATCGGCAGAGACGATCAGAACGCTGCCGGTGTTCCTGACGTTGACTTCGCTCTTACAACTCGTGAGCTCGGCAGAATGATTGAGCGCGCAGGTATCAACTTCAACGCTCTTCCCGACGAGAAGTTTGACGAGCCCCTCGGTATTTCTACAGGTGCTGCTGTTATCTTCGGTGCTACAGGCGGTGTTATGGAGGCTGCTCTCAGAACAGCTGTTTACACTCTCACAGGTGCTGATATGACAGACTTCCCTGAGGTAAGAGGTACTGACGGTATCAAGGAAGCTACTTACAACGTTGCCGGTATGGACGTTAAGGTTGCTGTTGCAAGCGGTCTTGCTAATGCTAACGAGCTCCTTACTAAGGTTCAGAACGGTGAAGCTGATTACCACTTCATCGAGATCATGGGCTGTCCCGGCGGTTGCGTAAACGGTGGCGGTCAGCCTCAGCAGCCTGCAAGCGTAAGAAACTTCGCAGACCTCAGAGAGCTCAGAGCTAAGGCTCTTTATGATCAGGACAACGCTTCTGCTGTAAGAAAGTCTCACGAAAACCCTGCTGTTAAGGCAGTTTACGATGAGTTCTTCGGCGAGCCCGGAAGCCATAAGGCTCACGAGATCCTCCACACAACTTACGTTAAGAGATCTATCAACTGATTATCTGAATAAAATCAAGGCACTTCCGCTTGGAAGTGCCTTTTTTCATTATAAGCATAAAAAAAGAGTATCGTCATTAGGGCGCTACCCATATAGAAGTATTTACGTGAATTATTGAGGGAAACCCTTTTGAAAAAGGGTTATCCCTCAAACTCCTTTCCTAAAACTTTCAAGTTTTAATTTAAGCCCCATAGGGTGCACACAGAGAAATACTTGAATTTCTTTTTTGCTTGTTGTGTGTACCCTATGGGGCTTAAATTAGACTCAAAAGTCTTTGTAGGGGGTGTGGGGGCAAACTTTCTTCAGAAAGGTTCCCCCACTAAATACGCATAATACTTCCGTACGGACAGCGCCCTTAGAACGATACTCTTTTGATTTTTAGTCAGCCCAGGATTCAGGAAGCGTGCCTATAACCTGTGCAATGTTCTTCTGAATTGAAAGTGCATCAGAGATGTCTACTCCGTCCCCGCGCTGATATACGTCGCAGTTTGCAAGTGCCTGTTCATCAAGAGGGAATACCTCTTTATTGCTTGAATAGCACATAACTCTTACTACGTCAGCCATTTTAACGTTTCCGTCAAGGTCAGCGTCACCGTATACCACTTCTCCGATTGAAGGTGTTGTATCGGGCTCTGTGGTTGTAGTTGTGGTAGTTGTTGTGGTTGTAGTAGTAGTTGTTGTTGTTGTCGTAGTTGTAGTAGTGGTAGTAGTTGTTGTGGTGGTTACTACCTCTTTCTCAACTGCCATTACTACGTAGTTTACACAGTTTGATGACTGGCCGTTTGCACCGAGCGTTACCTCATCACCTGCGCTGAGTTCAATTGAATAGAGATCAAACTGAACGTCCTTGCTGTTTACTGCTGTAAGTCCTGTTGATTTCCAGTTTGAAAGCCACGCAGGAACTGTAGTTACTCTTGCGTCAAGTCCGACATAAAGTGTTATGTCTGCGCCAGCTTTGAGAGTTCCCAGAGCTGTTGTAACGCTCTTTGCATCACAAGCTGTAATTACAAGCTCTGCGCCTTCAAGCTCTGAAGGAATAGTTGCGTAGGTTACAAGCTTATCGTCTGTTCTGTCACAGAAAACCTGATCGCCTACAGCAAGACTGCTGTCAATTGTCCAGCCTGTTCCGCCGGCATAATCTGCAATAAGAAGCTCGTCAATGAGATTACCGTTGATTCTCACCTTTGCGATCCACTTCTGATCGTTAGAGCCGTTTGTTGTCCACTGAACAGCAAGAGCTCCCTCGTCCTTTGAACCCGCAACAATTCCGATACAGCTTGCGTCCTTGGTTGATTTTGTATGGATCGTATACGAGCCGTCATCGCCAAGAACAAACTTGAATTTTCTTGCATCTGACTCGTCGTTGGACCAGATTCCCATTTCTGTACCGTTATCTGTACTTCCATAGGGAAGGTCCATACAATAAGTTACGCCGTCGCCAACTTCTGAATACATATAGTAGTAGCCGTCGCCCGCGTCCTGAAGTTTCCAGCCTGATGCACCTGTTGTACCCTGAACTACAGCTGTACCTGAAGATGCCTGTGCTCCTGAAACCTCAAGATTAAGTCCGCTGTTAACGTTTTCAAAAACGTAAGTTACTGTTGTGTCCATAACAGCGCCCGTTTTGCCGACAGAAAGCTCACCTACTGTGATATCCTTGAGGAAAGGACAATCGTATGTCTTCATTATCCAACCAGACAGATCACTGTCTGTAATGAATTTCATATCACTGAGCTTTGTTACTGCTCCCGAATAAGTATTGCAGAAGCTCTTTGTGTTGTTTGCTGAAATAAGGTGATATCCGTAATTCTCTGTTCCCGGATTCCAGGTGTGGCTGTAGCTGAAGCTTTTGTTCATTGCTGACGCTGATGAGCTTGAATTTGACGCTGAAACTGAGCCTGTATCACGGAAAGGTGAGCTACTGCTTCCACCGCCTGCAAACTCAAGGCCTGTAAGTCCCTCAAAATAGCAGTACTCTGTGAGCATCTTACAGCCGTCACCGGCAATGATCTGCTGTGAAGGATCTGAAATAGAGTATGTATGATAGCTGTTGTAAACGTGTCCTGTACCGTTGCCGATCTGAGGAGTTCTTCTTGCACAGTTCTCCCACTTATTGAACATAAGCGTAGTTCTGTCACGGGTAGTTTCGGTATTCTGAGTACCGTAAGCTACGGTCCAGTAACGGTTGTTGAAGTGGTTGTATGAAAGTGTGATATAGTCAGGGCTGATTCCGTTATAGCAATCATCTGCCCATCCCATAGACGGAGTATTTATCCAGATGAATTTTCCTACCTCGTTATCTCTGTTATGCGAGAATGTTGCGCTGAAGTCATTATGATCAAACCAGATATTTCTTCCGCAATAGATGTAAACAAGTATTACTCCGCAACCGTTGCTGTTAAGCTCAGTTGCACGGAAATGAAGATTTTGAAAAACAATATTGTTACTGGGAGCAATGCTTTCATCACCGTAAAAATCATCGTTTCTCCACTGAGAATCATATATAATATTTGCGTTATACGAACCTATTATGGTTTTATCGTCTTCAATCTTCTGATCTGTTTTATCCCAGTCATAGAAGCCAATATTTCCTGTTACTACGATTGTAAGAGGCTCGGTTCTCTTCATAGCTTCAACACACTCTGCTGTTGTATCAACAAAAACAGTCTCACCGAGAAGTCCGCCGATTGTTGCCTGACGCGCAAAACGCAAAAAAATGACACGCAAAATACAAAAAAATTTACTTTATGTAAAAAATAAGCCTCTTGATGTAAAAATCAAGAGGCTTTGCTCATTTTATAGTAAGAATGTCAGAAATTCCGCAATTAAGAGCGTTGCAAATATCGTATAGAAGCGGAAATTTTATGTAATCTGCATTATTATTACAAAGATCACAAATAGTTGATGGACGTGCATTTATCATAATACAAAGTTCTTTTTGAGTTAAATTACGCTCTTTTAAAATAGTTTTTAAATGGCATTTTATCATAGCAGCCTCCTGTATGTTTTTTACAACATAATAACGTATTTTGTTATTTGTGCTCTAAAAAAAATACATCAATAATTCTTTATGATAAGTTCCTTAAAGCTTCCTTTACCTAGATTATTTTGCCTTTCCACAGCAGTTATATTGAAATCTCGATACAAATCTCGAATATACACATCATCGTTATAAGACAGTATAAATTTACCTTTAATACCTTTTAAACAGTTA
This sequence comes from Ruminococcus sp., assembly GCA_015066875.1. Taxonomy (GTDB): domain Bacteria; phylum Bacillota; class Clostridia; order Oscillospirales; family Ruminococcaceae; genus Ruminococcus. Next base: position 84,337 of record SVNM01000001.1, on the reverse strand, counting down.
TTTAAACGTTCGTGATCACTGTTTAAAAATTCCGCATCGTAATATTTCTCTGTTTTATGATAGGGCGGATCACAGTAAAAAAGAGCACCTGGTCTGTCATATACCTTTATGAGATTTTCAAAATCTTTGTGTTCAATAACAACACCTGCACCGGTTTTAAGACGTGTTTCGATGTCTGACAGATATTCTGGAGAAATGTTTTTTTTATTACAACCGTATGTATTACCATCAGCTCCATAACTAATTTTAATCTGAATGTAAAACATTGCTGCCCTTTGAATATCGGTAAATCCTCGCAAATTTATCTGAGCCCGTATATCTTCAAAGATTTCTCTGGCATTAATATATCCAGCAATCTCACGCTGAAGCTCTTCTCTATGAAAGCGAATACACCTGAACAGATTAACAAGCTGGCTGTTAGCGTCATTATAAACCTCCAATGAGGCGTGTTTTTCCTTCGCAAAAAGAACTGAAGCTCCGCCACCAAACACTTCAACATATCTGTCGAAATTCTCAGGGAACATTGAAATTATACGATTGGCAAGCTGTGACTTGCCACCGATCCATGGAATAAAACTACGCATAAGCATCCTCCTTCTGATAAATAATCAGCCCCATAAAATATACAGGGCTGATTTGTGATTTCTTATTTACTTGTAATTGTACCTTCATATGTTTTGCCGTCGATTATAAGAGTGATTTTTTTGGTATCTGCCTTTGTTTCACCGTAAACATCAGCCTTAGTCAGTCCCCAGTACTTATAAAAATCAGAGGTCACAGTGCCTGTCCCTTTGATTTCATCGCCGTACCACTTGCCTGAGCGTACATCAACGTGCACCGCCTGGTACTTGGCGGAAATATTTGCAATGCCGTTAAATCCAGTATCCTGAGCCGCACAGGTTACGATTTTTGCGGAGATTATCTTCCCGTCCTTATTGTAGCAGACGATATCCACAGCTGTACCTTTTGTGTGCTGTCCAGAGCCGTTGCCTCTTACAGACTTGTCGTGAGCTGAGCAACGATAACCCGAATTGATGATGATTTTTGAGCAATTAAGCACACTGTAGAGCTTCTCAAGCTTTACGATGAGCTCGCTGTCAATCTTGATTTCGTGGCTTTTCCCGCACTTGCATTTGAATTCTTTTACATTAAAATGTGTGGAAAGCTGTGTTCTGCTGCTTGATGCAAACGTATTAATCATTTTTCTCCTCCTGTCTTTTTTCGTGCTGTGTTCCAAAGTAAAACGCAATCACTGTGGTATATATCATAATAAACTGCTGAGTGCCTATTTTATTTGTAGCAGATAAATAAGCAAATACAACGGTTAAAATGATTGTTACAATTGATTTCACTGTTAACAATTTTAAAATCCGTGTTTTCATATTTCCTCCGTTTCCGCAGCAGAAGTTACTGTGTTGATAACAGGTGCTACCGTTCCCGTAACCGCATACCAAGACGTCCAACCTGTCGAGACAAGACGGCGTGTGAAAAAAGCAACATCGCTGTCTACATTAGGATATAAGATGTGCACAAATCTTTCCGCTCCCGCTGCGAGAGCTTTGACTTCTATGCGAAAACCCACCTCAACAGGGCAATTGACAAGTGTTTTAGCGACTGCGCTGGAAAGGCAAAGATACGCTCCGTTGGTCGTGTAGTCGTCCATATTACTCCCCGAAGTCACTCGTCCCTCAGGCACTCCGAAGGTGTCTTTCTGCAACTTTTCTTCTGCTTTTTTTGCTCGTGCTATTTCTGCAGTGAGGTCGTCAGAGAGCTGAGGCACAGCATTTAAAGCGTTGTCAAATGCCGTTTCAAGCTGGCTCTCTGTCAAGTTGGTGTTGTAAGGGATGGGATTGTTTGCCATAATATCACTCCTTTGCATAGATAAGATATTTTCCGTCTGATGTAGTTAGATATTTGCCGTCAATGGTTGTTATAGGTGTCTGTATATAAGCATCAAATGCAACCTCGTTGATCTGCGACTGCAGAGCATTGAGCTGTTTATCGACCGCTGATGCTCCTGTTGAGATCGTTCCGCCCATATAAGCAGAGCGTGCGACAGAGTTCTTAAAGCTTCCGATTGCGATTTCAAGCGTTTTCTTGTTAACCACATCGTAAGTCTTGCTGATGATTTCAAGATTTCCGTAGTTAATATCGAGGTCTTTGTGATAGATTATAACCTTATCACCGACCTCGAAGTCTGCAAGGTCGAGAAAGTCCTTATATAGATCATAATCAGTCAGCTCTGCGAACTTGACCTTAATATTGACCTGAGGCACGCTGTACCTGTCAAAGTAATCCTGAGCATCACGTTCAAACTGCTCCTTGTCGTTCTCAGAGTAGGAAAACTGCACAACCTTGTAAATGTGATGTGGCATAGACTCATTGGGGATATCGTTGCGCTGTATAATTTTACTGTTGCCGAAATTATCATAGGCTCTCAGCCAAGTCACGCACTCTGAAACGTCCTCTGTGAACTCGATTTCGGTCATATTATAGCCGTAGCTTATGACTCCAGTCGTTTTGTAGCTCTCCATTTCTTCATTGATGGAAAAACGGAAATTATCACGATAGAGCTTGCCTCCGTAAAGGTTAATAAAGCAGTTGTCAGCGCCCAAAAGGGCGTTGACGGGGGAAATATCGTGATACACAGCCGTTCGATATTTCAAAATATCAGAGGTCGCAACGAATGGAATATTAAGCGAATTTTCGCCGTACATTCCATACTGCGAAATCATTGTGTTAAGCGCTTCCTGACCTGTAAAGCCTTTGAAGCTCTTATTGTAGTAGCAGTAGTTAGCGAGCAGATAGAAAACGTGCTCTATTTCGAGATGGATAGTGCAGTTGCCTGCACTGTCCATAGCTCTGTTAACTTCCTTGATATAAAATAGCTGATTGTTAATCCGTCCGTGATACTTAATCGGAATGCGAAGATACGCCCATTTTTTCAGATGATTATGCTTGCCGTTGTCGTCAAGCGGTACTGTCATTGATACGGCATACATTCCGTTTTCTTCGTGTCTCACCTCGCACTCTGAAGCATCTATGATAGCAAGACCGTTGTGCTCGAAGTCAGTTTCAAGCGGACTGTAAACGTGTATAGCAGGTTCTGAGGGCTCTATGTAGACATTGAGCTTTGGGAGTCCTATCATATTATCGTGATAAGGTCTGCCGTTGTTGACAAGTGGATCTATGCGCCATACGCTTGCGGTTAGCGGAGCAGTCAACGGACTTTCGGGCATTGCGATAAACTCGGTGTTAGTCAGCTTGCCATTTTGGATTGTCCAAGCCATATGTCACCCTCCCGTTAAAAATCCGATGCTGGTGAGATACTCTGCGTTTTTAAGCTGTTCGGGAGTGCAGAGCGTCACATTCGTAACGGTTGTGTCAGAGCTGATGCCTGAGCTGTCAGCAAGGATAAGAGCCGAAGCTCCCGCGTCGTTCAAAATTGAGCCTCCCTTTGTTTTCGGATAGATCACACTCAACGCTGAGCCAACATCAATATAAAGCTGAATTGCAGTGTCAGCCGAATATTCAAGCTGACTTTTTACAAGTCCCATTCCCTGTGTCAGCGTTACGGCAGAGCAGTCTAATTTGATGTTGCAGTCAGTGAACTTCGGGTAGTCCATATATGAGCCCCAGACCATTTCGAAATTACCGACAGCTTTGATGTCGAACGAACAGTTGTAATAGATATCGGACGCTTGGTGGCTTGCCTGATGAAAATAAGAATAGCTCGCTCCTGTTACTGTGCCTGAAAATTGACACAAACTGCATTTACCTTGAGTATGAATGGTCGAAGTTCGAAAAATTCCGGCTCCTGCAGAGCCAGCCTCAACGTTGAATTCAAAAAGGTGAAGTTTGTTGATAATTGCGTCAGACGAATTGTAGAACAAGAAATGGTCCCTGACGTACGGATGCCACAGCTCGCAGTCGTTTCCGTTAATCTGAGCGCACCTGATTGTTGTTTCGGCGAGACCAGTAGGAGCTATCTCATTGAAATTCCAGACTGTATTTGGCTTTACCTCAACGTATGCTCCCGAAGTTCCGACAGCAGTTCTGAAATCCTCCCACGATTCGACAATGTAAGGATCTGCCTGTGTTCCTGTGCCTGTCATATTATCGCCACCTCTCATTAACGGTTACTGTCAGCGAGCTGACGTTTTCGCCGGTGTATTTGATGTAATTAATGCCTGTATGGAGCAACGGCAAATCACCATAGCTGTACTGCAGAATATTAACCTTTGAGCCGTCTGCAGCAGTGTAATAGATTAGCTTCAGACCGCAGTCAACTGTTACTGTAAATCCGTTGCTTATTACCGCATTGGGTATTCCGACAGTGAGCTTTTCCCCGTTTACGTCAAGCACGATGTTCTGTGCGGGAGCATTGGGATTTTCAGTTGCACTTTCGCTGTAGACCTCCATTATCGCCGCAACGTCTGACGGAGTAATAAGCCCGTCTCCGTTCATATCCGCTGCCGCAAACTGCTCAGGCGTGAATGTAGGCTCTTCTCCTGCTTCAATTCTCGTGTATTCAGCAAGAACTAACGACGCATCGGTAGGAGTTACCTTGCCGTCAAAGTTGACATCGCCCATCAAGATAGGAGCGTCATTTTTCTGCAAGGTTATTTCAAAAATCGGCTCGCTGAATACTGTTCCGATGTTTTCTACGGCTGTGTAGACTGTAGCAATTTCGGCGGTTGTGGGAGTTGCAGAATAAGCGAAAGGTTCAAAAGTAACCTCTGTTTCTACCTCAATTATATCATCACTTATTCGTGTACAAACTGCTTCACCAGACATATGTACAGAATATAATTTATTAGGCTCATCGCTGAAAACAAGTTTTCCTGTACCATCAAGCCACGCCAAGATATCTCTGTAGTTACTACGATCGAAAAGTGCAAACTTTAATGGCTTTTTTGAGTTCTTATATTCTCTTTTATAAGTTGTCCTGCTAACAGCACGTCCGGGAATAGATATATTTTCTGTCTTTTCTTCAGCTTTGGAAGGGGGAGAGAATTCAATCAGACGCAACCCTTTTTCAATAGAAGAAATATCTTTATATGTAAAGTACATTGATCTCACTCTCCTTTTCCGGCTGAAACACGTCTTTCCAGAGCATCCATATCCTCAGAAATACGCTCTATATCGTTATCATCACGGACATAATACGTTTGATTATTATTTATTATAATTTGTTTCTGGTTATTGTTATTGGTGTTATATGCTGCCGGTTGTATAGGATAATGCAAACCGTTAGCAATATCAAAAAGTGTTCTCTGCTGAGCTTCTGTAAGTACCATTTCACCGGGTTTAGCCAGTATAGGAACTTCACTGTATCCATTGAAATCAATAATGCCACCCGTATGGAAGCGTGGCAGACTTACTTCACCAATAGTAGGAATAGCATTTATTCCTACTTCTTCAGTAATATCGTTAATGCCGTTTATCAACTTATTTATAATGCCTATTGCACCATTAATTGCTGCTTCGACAGCCTGAGGTATAAGATTGAAAATTCCCTTGAAAACTTCAACAATGCTGTTCCAAGCACCTTCCCAGTTCCCGGTAAAAACATTGACTAAGAAATCAATCACGTCATTCAGAATATCAGTAATGCTTTCAATTATCGGAGTAACAAGCTCAATTGCTTTCTTCAGCACATCACTGAACATAAGCGCCAGTGCGTGAATAATTGGTGTTAGTGCTTCGATAACAGGCATCAAATTATTCATGAGCTGTATCAGTGGTGGAAGAAGCAGATCTATCAGCTCAAGCAGTGGAGGCATCAGTTCCTCAAACACAGTCACCAATGGTGGGATCAGCGCTGTAGCAAGTTCTACGATAATAGGCATAAGCTGAGAAAATAATTCAATTAATGGAGGTAGCAGTTCCTGAATTATCTGAAGAACAACTGGAACTAACAACTGAATCGATTCAAGCAATACCGGCATAACCTCGCTCATGAGCTGTGTTATTATCGGCGTAAGCTGGGTAATGAGATCAAGGATAACAGGCAGAAGCTCCTGCGCCATTTGCAATAATGGTGGCAGAAATTCACTAAAACTTTCAATGATAACCGGGAGCTGTTCCTGCAATATTGGAAGTATTTCCTGTACAATCTCATCAAGTACTGGTATCAGCATTTCGCCAAGTGGTAGAACAAGAAGCTCAACAGAACGCTTCAGACCTTCAAGCATTGAACCGAGGTCGTTGTATTTTACCTCTTTGATTTCGTTAAGTGCATCACCTGCGTCATAAGCGCCGTTCTCAATATTAGCAAGAGCTTCAACTGCTTCAGGACCGAGATCTTCCCACATTGTTCCGAATAATGCAACTCCGGCTGCATCTTTCTCAAGTGGATCTTCTATACTGGATATTGCCTTAAGTGTTTCTTGAAATGCCTTTTTGGCGCTGTCACCGCCTTTAGCGAACTTTGATGCCATTACATCAGCATTAAGTCCTATTGCAGTAAAACCTGCGTTTGTGCTATCTGAACCATCAATTGCACGAATAGAAAACTCTTTGATGGCATCTCCGACTTTATCAAGATTCCAAGCTCCGCTTTCAGAGCCTTTCTGAAAAATCTTGAACATATCATCTGCAGTAAATCCAAGCTTACCGAATTGTACGGAATATTCATTGATACTATCAATAAGTTCTCCAGAATAATCCAAACCGTTCTGAGCACCTGCAGCAATAAGATTCATAGCCTCTTCGCCCGATATGCCGAAATTATCCATCATTGCTTTTGCAGCTCTTGAGGATTCTGCAATATCGTATTCAAATGTATCACGCAGTGCAAATGCAGACTCGGTAAGCTGTTGGAGCTGCTCATCGGATAGACCATCAATGTTTTTTTGTATCACAGCCATGCTATCAGCTATGTCCTGAAAATCTTCGCCATAGTTATTGGCATAGATGTTTTCCAGCACCTGTTGATAACGTTCGGTTTCTTCAACTGCTGTTCCTGTAGAAGCTATGAAGCTGTTCATAGCCTTATCCATATCATTAGCGGCATTTACGGCATATGTGCCGACAGCAACAGCACTGCCACCAACAGCTAAAAAGCTTGCGCCAACTGCCTTAGCTGCACCGCCTGCTATGGTTTTTAATTTTTCTGCACCCTTCTCAGCTTCATTGTTTGCATTTTTCAAATCTTTTGGGAGTTCTTTTGTATCAGCTCTGACCTGATATAACACTTCGCCGTCTACTTCCGGCATAAAAATCACCTGCCTTTATGACAGGCATTTTGCTACTCCCGAACAATCGTGTGCTTTATGCTCTCTTCGTCACTTGTATATCGGATTACTTTACCGCACCCTTTGCGAGTGCATTTGATTTCAATTTTCCCTTTCCCCTCAAAGAATAAGAGGGTTTTGCCACATATAGGGCATTTAATTTTAATCATTGTTTTGCCCTCGCTTTAAGTGTTTCAGCAAGCTTAGCAAGACCAAGACGAAAATTTTCTTCCAGCTCTTCTTGTGAAAATCTCAGTGCATAGTACTGCTTAAGCTCAAGCAGATTGTCGATGTATTCCGCATTATGTTTATTTCGTTCAGGAATTTTTCTGCTTCGAATTCCCATTACTTCACGCATTTTCGTACTTTCGGAAAGACCTTGAAATAGTGAAACAAACTGCCACCAGTGCAGTCGATTTCGCTCTTTTATAAGATCAATTCCATAATCGTGCATAAATGAAGAATACAGATAAATTCCATCCTGGTGAAAATCAACTGTACGAAGCCCGTTATTTTTATTAGACCTTTTTGTTATGCTGAGATATTCATCAAAAATTAATTTGAGAAGCTCCAACGGTGGATTGCTTTCTTTCACAAGTATGGCAAGAGCAAATGCGTTTTTTTCTTCATTGAACAACTCGTTATCACGAAGCAATGCATAAACATCAAGAACTCTGTTATAACTCAGATCAAGAGCGTATTTTTTGCCATTGTATTCAACGCGGCGAGGAAGTGGCTTGGTAATATCAAAAATCACAGTCCAAGCTTCCTTTTCTGCCGTCTGGAGAGATGATAATTATTAGCAAGCAAAGCTCTTTTTTCCTCTACGCTTCGCTGTATTGCAGGCTGTACAACGTTTGTCACAAACGGCATAAGCTGAATAGCCATTTCACTGTATTTGTTCTCAAAATACTCAAGAGCTTTTTCTGTATTTTCCTCGCCAAGAATAAGAGTAAACATTGCAATAACCGCATTACCATATTCCTCAAGTGCTTCAGTTGACTGTTCAGCTGCCTTTTTCTGTGCAGCCGCAAGTTTTGCCTGAGTAAGTCTGTATTCTCTTGCAATTGCATCAATATTGATCTCTACATGAAGCGTCATAGCAACTGAGTCATCATCAGCAAGCAGCTCAATATCCTCAATTAACTTCCGCTGTTTTTTTATCTGAAAAGCCATAATCGAACCTCCTTATACAAGAAACACTCCGGTTTCCCGGAGTGTTGATTTATATTTCTTTTATGTTGAGGAAGCAGATGCAGCTCCACTCTTAATATTTGGCTTTCCGTTGAAATGAATCTCTACGGAAATGGCGGTACCGTTATTTGCAGCACCTCCCGAACGAGAGATTTTTGCAAGTGTAACGGGACAAGTGATAGCAGTGCCGTCCGGACAGGACATTTCAACATCGGTTTTTCGAGCTTTGCCCCAATTGTAATATACAGCATCACTGAAAATATAATCCTGTGCTGCGTCACCTACATATCTCATACCCGTAAGTGTCACGGTTAACTGACCACCTACGACCTCCGTTGAACCATATCCACCATCACCAAGGAAAGATGCCTGATAAAGCACTTCATTCAGTGCTTCAGTAATATTATCAAATCCTTTTTTGATTTCCGCCATTGTGGATGTTTCAGATTCAGGAGTGGTATTGATTTTTAATGCATAGCCATAATTCAGCGCAATTTCAGGCTTTGCGGTTGTGTCAGACATTTATAAAACCTCCTTATTATGATATTTAAAATTAATTATGCAGGAATATATCCAAAATTCGCCCGCTTTTTCGACATAATTAGGCTGAGTTGCAACGTAAATGTTATATATTCCGAAAGAATGACGTTTGTTTCGAGTAAGGATATTGCAAACATTCTCAAGCGTTGTAATTGCTTCTTTCTGAGATTTATTTTTGCATAAGAATAACAATGACATATTGTCATCACTTGATCCATCAAGATACGCTGTGCCTGATGAAGATGGTGCCATCTGCAAAACAAAGCCTCCGTTTTCAGGAAGCTGTCCTATTTCTGCTTTGGTAAGCTTCGAAAAATATTCTAATATTTCAGTCTGCACAGTTATTCCTCCTTTACATAGCGTGATAATGCTGCTTGCATAGCTTTAAGCCACTCATTACCGTGTACGCTTGCCGCATGATGCGCCCACATTTTTCGTGCATTAGGGTTAATATCTTTGCGCACTGCATCAAGGTAATACTGTCTACGAGCATATGGTACTCTCCAGCAGAGAATTCCTTTTGTAAAATCACTGTGAATCAAACTACTGTTTATAAGTCCGCTCTGGTCTTGCTTACAGTATTTGTTGCAATCCTTTAACGCTTGCTGAGAAACAATTACTGTAGCCTTTTCAGATGCTGCTTTAATCTTCGCCTCTACTGCTGCCTGATTAAGTTTTACAGTAACCTTTATATCCATTATACCAGCCCCAGCTCATAATGATGAAGCCTGTTACCAGCGTATAAGGGTTCAATAACTTCAACAGAATACGTCTTACCATTCCAGCATATTTTCTGACCGTGAGCAAACTCAACGGCTTTTGGGCGGCTGTTACGGCAGTCATAGAACATTACAGCAGTAATTGTTATCTGCCTGTTCTGCTTATCGGTAACAAGCTTGGAGGCTGGTTCAACACGAATGTGTTTAAGATCAGCGACGGTTGTCAGCGTTTCTTCCTGCCATTCATCTTTTTCAACAGCTTTAAGCTCAGCTGAATGTATCAGCAGTTTTTTAGGGATAGGTCTCATAAAACGCTCACTCCTCTGTAAAGCAACCCTGTAGGCAAAAGGTAGTTTTCAGCCAAATCACATAACGATGTTGCTGAAGAGTTTTTAGACTCGCCTGAAGCGTTATCTGAATAGCTGAACTTTCCAAGAGAAACAGAGCTGTATGATCCCTCTGTAATGCTTTCAATGCCACCCAGAAAAATGATGTGGTCTGTCTGAACACATATAGCTTTTTTTACACGCTCACCATATATTTCAGGAACTGTGCTAACGGTATATCCGCTCATACAAATTGCATTATCTACAATATCGGATGCACGGGAGAGGAGCTGTGTAAGCTCCTCATCGGCGCCATCGAAGCTGCCGTGCCAAACGTTTTTATAGAAATCAAGCACGATTACTCATCCTTTTCAGTCTCAACCTTTTTTCTGGCTTTACGTGCAGGTTTCTCCGGTTCCTGCACGTTATTTTCTTCAGGAACTTCGACTTCTCCCTGTGCTTCAGGAATCTTCTTGTTCTCCTGCTCTTTGGCATCAGGTTCAATTGCTTTAGCGTATGTAATACCTACGATTCTACCCATAATTCACACCTCCATTAAACGGGTTTCTTGTGAAGATAAATTCCGGCTGTCTTATTTTCATATACATCAGCAAGACCATAAGCACGATAGAAGAAGAGCCAGCCATCGCTTTCCTGATTTGCCTCAGGCTCGATAATCTTGTTTACAACGTGTTTAGGGTACTGAATTACTGCTGTCTTGTGCACGATCATAAAATTGATATCTGCTGCACCGTCTGCCTTTGTATAGCCACCTGCTTCTTCACCTGAAGTAGTACCGTCATTAAGTTTAATTGCGGTATAGAAGCGGTTCTGGGGCACCTTTGTGATAGAAGCGAAGCTTTCAAGAACCTCTTTTGACTTGGTTGTATCCATATCCTTTACAAGCCTGAGTGCTACAGGAGTAATGAACAGGTGTCTGTCTTCGGAAGGAACTTCATCTTCATCCATTTTTGCGACAGCAGCTGAAAGTGCAGCAACAACCTGCTCGCCTGTAGTAAGCAGAGCTCCATCAACTGTTGAAATACCCTTAGCTGCAGCATATGTTGCAAAACGGAACGCATCCATTTCAGGAATGGTTCTTGTCCTGATGAACTCACTGGAGAGCTTACCAAATGCAAGACCGACCGTTTCTTCGTTATCCATAGCATCGATATCGAATTTTCTTCCTCTGTCATAATTGTAAGCAACGGTCTCATTTGTAAAGGTTACATCACCCTTCACGTATCCGCTGTTACGTGAGTAATCAGCAAGACCATCCATACTGAGCTTCGGAATAATAATCTCATTAGCGTTTGCGCCTGCTTTGACAAGAGAGCTGTCGCTGTCGAGCTTTGCGGTAAGAGACGATAAGGCATAGACCTCATCGAGCTTATCGATATACTTCTTAAACTTTGAAATTGAATTAGCCATAGCTTAAAACCTCCTTATTTCTTTTCGGGCAGTCCCATCACACGACGGATTTTGGCATCATCCGTATCCATAATGGGAGAATTGTTCAGTGTGTCAATACCGGTTGTGCCGGTGCTACCCTTAAATGCCGGATATTTCTTTACAATATCCTCGATAGCCTGCTCAGCTGATACTTTATCGCTGATCTTGGTCTTTGCAAGAGCAATAACATCGTCAAGAGCTTCAGCTGTTACGCCTTTACTCAGGGCAGTGTACTTCAGCTCAGCTGCTGCAGCTCTGGCTTCGGCTGCATCCCTTGCCTTTTCTGCCTTACCGATAGCTGCTGCATTTTTCTCTGCATCGGTTTTCTGAGTTTCCTGCCACTTACGGAACTCTGCGAGTTCCTCAGCTGTCGGAGTGTCTGCAGCCTTAACAGGCTCTGACTTCGGCTCGGGCTTAGGTTCCGGAGTGGTTTCAGCCTTTGCCGGTGTAGGGATGTTCGGCTCTGTAGCCTGTTCTGCTCCTGTCTGAGGAGCTGTGTTTGTGTTCTGATCCATTGTTTTTTCCTCCGTAAAATTTATTTGAATAGTTTTATGCCGTGTTCAGGGCATAAAAATAAGGCTTATAGCCTTGAATTAACATTATGCGACTACGCACCAATCTTCAGCAAGCATGTCTGCCTGACTTGCGAGCCAACCGAGCTGCACGCCTGATGTACCTACAAAAGCAATAGCTTTGTTTCCAATTACATCGTGATCAGCATTTACAACGTCACCATCAGCATTGATATAGCTAATATTATTTGCAAGTTCAATATACTGTCCCTTGCCGTTCCAGCCGTTCCGAGCCACCTTGCAGCCTCTTTTCATGAGTTCCAGTGCCTGACCAAACGTCATTGCACATGTTTCCCTGTAACAAGCTTCAAACGTTTCTTTCGGTGACCAGGATTCATATCCGTCAGAATACTTGACCTTGTAGCCGTCCTTGCCGCCCATCTGCATAGGCTCTGCTGAGACTTCTTTTGTACCGATGTACTTTTCCATGTTTTAACCTCTCTTTCTTCTCATTGTGCCGTAGCGTTTTCGGTGCAGAATTCCGGCAACATACATACTGTAATCCGATACAAGGCGAGGGGGACGCACAATTAAGCAATCCAAAGCTCCGCTGTAAGAAAATCCATACATAATAACAACCTCATTTCATAAATTTAAGCATAATAAAAACGCTCTTAAAAGAGCGTTTAAATTCGTGTTTTAGGGTATGAGAAAACCGCTCACTCAGGAGCGGTTTTAATGCAGAATTAAATCCACAGTTCTTTGTTTTTCCTTATCAAATAATTCCATAAATTTCTTTTCAGCATCAACAGCTTCTTGCGGAGCGTCTTTTCTTAATATACCATTCACTAAATAAGGCTCATATATAGTCCTTAATTTTCGCATTTCATCAGTAAAGTATATTCTCATAATATCACCTCAACAGTTTTTTTACTCGGTATTCTGTAAACACTTCATCGTAATCTCCATTTTTATAGGAAACTTCAGCATAAGTACTTATATTATGCACATTATAACCGCTTTTTTCAAGTTTGTCAAGTGATATTTTTCGGTTCTTATTGAGATGTTCGATATACTCCCAATAGTTATCCTCAGTAATTTCACCGTGATATTTCCGATATTCCTGTGCATCGCTCCAGTGCAGTAATTCATGCACAGCAGTACTGATTGGATTGTCGGGACAAGCTCCGTCACGCTGTAAATCTGCTATCTGTTTAAAATTCCCACCGAATTTCTCATCAATCATGAGGATATTTTTCACAGCATTATATGAAGCAATAGCATTTGTTTGCATTTCATTGTGATTTACAACATATATTGACGGTAGATTCTCCGCACCCACAGCGTGGAGTTTTTTTATTGCTTTAGTTGTTTGAGTATCAATCTTATGTAGCTGTTTTCGGCTAAGCTTGCAACCTGTAGAAACGCTTATATTATTATTTGTGGTGGTTACACGACGCATTGTGAGTTCCACGCTTCCACGCTTAACAGTAGTGCTTTCGCCGTATTTGATAGCTCTAAAATACTGACTGGTTTTAACCGAAGTCAACGATTTTCTCACATTTCCTGCCACAGCCCTGTTATATCCCACAACAGCGGTTCTGTCGGGCTTGTAACTTAAACCGTTGTCAGAGCAGTATTGCTTCAATGCATCCTGACGCTGTTTCAGAGTAACAGAAGCCTTTTCAAGACCTTTGGCATCGCCAAGCTTCTCAAGCGTCAAGCACTCACGCTTTGACTTTCGCACACGCCGTTCAAGCTCACGTTGCCTTTGCATCTTCTGATACAGCTCATTATTCTCCTCTTCATCATAGGGGAAATATGTCTGACGGGATATACCGGGAACAAATGGATAGATCTGATGACCGCAGTTGATACCAAGCAGACCGTCAGGCTCTCCATAAGAAGATTCGCTCCACGCATAGTAACGGATCTTCTTTCCGTTGAGATCTTCAGTAACTCCACCTTTGCCACTGCGATTGAAGATTTTACCCTGGTCTTTGGCACATTTCGGACGTGCACCCGAATGACTGGAGACTTCGACAAGATTAAGGTCATAATCATCCATACGGTCAAACTGTGCCTGATGAGCCGTATTGGCAACAGTAGTGCGTATATTCATATTTATGTAAGCTTCAGGCGACCATTCACGCCCAAGCTTATCCACAAAAGCAGGAATGCCCTTGTCGGACATTTCCTTAATACACTGCCGCATTGCCGCCTGTCGGCTTTCAGCTCCTGTAACAGTTTTACCTGCAGCTTTGCTGAGCATATTCAGAAAGGATTGTTTATTGGCAAGCTCTGCTGTATCATTGATAAGCCTCTGAGCTGCGGATTTTGACTTATAGAGCATAGTTGTATTTACCATATTCATATCGTCTTTTGCCTGTTTGTAGTAGGCTTCCAGAGCTCTTTCCATTGTGCTCTCAATTGGAACTTCAGTACCATTAATTATTCCGTCACGAGCGAGCTCTTGAAATCCCGGTTCAAGCTCTCCAATTGCTGTAAGAGCTGCAGCCTCAAGTGTTTCAGTCAACATTTCCGGTGTTAATTCTGCATATTCAGCAATCGTCTTAAGATTTGCCTTATCCAGAGCACCGAGCTGAGCAAGCATCTGCATCTTCCACTGTGCTGTAGTGCTGGCTATATCTCCACGCTTCAGGTATTCAGCGATATTAGCAATAAGGTCAGTTTCAAGCCCTGTATAAAGATTGCTCAGTCCTTGACTGTGCTGCATCATTTCAAGCTTCGTCATAATTTTCGCCACCGTTCATAAAATCATCAACGGATAGACCTGTTATCTGAGCCTCTTTGGTAATTCGTTCAAGCTCCTTCAGGGCGGTTTCTTCATCACATTTCTGCACCTCCATAATTGCTTTGACTTTGGATTTAAGTCCTGCCTGTACAAGCTTGATATTATTGTCAATAAGTGTATTATCATCAATTACAATGTTGTCCTTCCAGCCTATTGTAACTTCGTAGTTCTTTCGGCTTATTGCTCCGGTATGTACACCTACGGCGATAAGAGCGTGAATAACAGTTTCTATAGCTTCTGTCAGCAAATTCTTATTGGACTTTATGGTTCGTGCAGTTTTGCTATCCTGCGAAATAACTTCAGTTGCGGTTTTCATGCCCTGAACAGCGTCAAAAGATAGTGTACCCGGAGATAGTCCGACCTGAAAACAAAGAACGTTAAGCAGAGCATTAATAGCAGAAACGTGTTCCTGAACACGAAGTTCGACTGTGTTATCAGTAATTTTAAGGTTGTCCTTATCATCAGACTTAAGCGCAACAAAGGCTTCATCATCAGAATCAAAGTATTTTACAAGGTTACCAGTATTAGTATCAACTACAGTTTGTATTGCGGAAGAAGGAACGATAATTCTTTTCTTGCCAAGTTCAAACTCCCTTGAGAAACTGTCGAAAGCAACGTCAAGAGCCTTTAAAGTGTCGATCGCATTGGCGTAGATGCTCATACCGAGGGGAGTGTCATATTCAGCGTTATTACTTACACAGGGCTTGAAATATGCAAACATCGGTACATCTGTACCATAATTTGTTACATCATCACAATTGTATAATTCGCTTAATTTGCACGGCACACCCAGCGTGCTCCGTGTTTCTGACTTGAAAAGTTTATATTCAACCTTGCCGCTGCTTTCCATTTCAATAAGAGTGTAATATCTTCCGTTTTTCTGAGATACAGTGACGAAAGAACCGTCGGTAACTGTTTTTCCTGTCCAGCTAACGGGAAGAAACTTATCTGCATGAACATAGTTGATTCGGGGTTTTGCGATTTTTTCATAAACTTTAATAGCACAGCCGCCCAGAGCATAGGCATTGCTTATCAGTTCAGGCATATTATCCCAGAAACCGTTTCGTTCCAGCTCTTCATTGATATACTTCTGATACTCATCATCGTCAATCGTTATCTCACACTGTTCTGAAAACGTGAGCTCGGAAAAGCAGTCACACAAAACTTTAGCAGCGTTTAATGTATTCATATCACGGGTACCTTTTTTATATAATCCGCCCTTTTTCACTTTTTTCCAAGGGGGATTATTTTCAAAGATTTTTTTCCATTTTTCGATATATTCGCTGTAATACGATCCCACCAATGGGATATTTCTCTGTGGGAAAGCCTGTTTTATCGCCTGTATATCCATACTATATCACCCCATTTCTATAATTTCATTCATTTTCGCCTCGAAGCTATATTCAAATGCGTCAAGGCTGTCAATGTTATAATTACCATCATCAAGACGTACATCTTCACTGCTGTCACTGTCCCAAACAGCAGTCTTAAGAGCTTCAATCACATGTTTGCAATGTCTCATTACAGCAAACCTGCCCTGAGACATTATCATATCTGTAAAGCGTATACGACCTAATATTTCA
Source organism: Ruminococcus sp. (assembly GCA_015066875.1). Classification (GTDB taxonomy): domain Bacteria; phylum Bacillota; class Clostridia; order Oscillospirales; family Ruminococcaceae; genus Ruminococcus. Next base: position 67,958 of record SVNM01000001.1, on the reverse strand, counting down.
GATTTACGTGCGTTATGTATTTCAATTGGCACGTGAGCTTTGGAGCAGGCTTTTCGAAAACCTTTGATAAGCACCTGTTCTGCAGAATCAGGATAAGAATCAAATACTTTGTATTTGCCCTGACATTTCTTCACAAAGTTTACAAAATCACGTTCCAATTCTTCAGGAGAGATTATTTCCTTTCTGTAATACTCCTCGAGGATGACCACCTTACGGTAAGCCCTGCTGAAACCTGTACAGATACCTGCATGAGCGGATCCGTTGCCGCCGAAGTCCCAGCCGATATTACAGAAAACAATATCATCGGGGGGAGTATCAATAACAAACGCCTGCGGATTCTCGGCGAACTGCTGATATATGATGCCATCAGCCGATGTCCAGCGCCCTAATACGTATCGATCGTAGAACACACCTGAATACATTCGCTCATAACGTTCTCTTACTGTTTCCGACAGTGCATAGTTGTCTTTCATTGTAAAATGCAAGTGCAGACGGTTTTTTGCTTTTACCGCTTCTGCTTTTTCGCCTTGTTCGTCAATCCACTCAACATTAAACCAGTGATGCGGATTATCAGGGTTACAGTTAAACCAGAATTTGGAACCGCTGACGGAACATCGTGCAATAGCCTGCTCAATGAAAGAACGAGGCATCAGAGCTGCTTCATCAAAAAGAACTCCGGCAAGAGTCAAACCCTGAATCAACTGATACGAGCTTTCGTCCTTGCCACCGAAAAAGTAAAAACGATTGGTGTTTTTTCCAATAGTAATTTCACAGCAGTTCCTGCTCAGATTAATTTTAGGAGTTGCAACACCCTCAAGCCATTTTTGCATCGGAGTTATAACATTACGCTTAAGAGAGTCTATTGTTTTGCCGCAGAATGCAAAGCTCTCACCGTTAAAGCAAGTGCCGCTCCAGAACACAAAGCCTATGGTCATTGACATTGTTTTTCCTGAACGAACTGAGCCGTCACAAACAATAGCGTCGCAGTCTTTTGTTTCAGGCATCTGCCACCAAAACATTGACTTAAGCTGCTTAGGAGAAAATTCCTCATACATCATTTGCCGTCACTCTCCATGCTCTGAGCTATCATTTCAAGGAGATTGGTGAGCTGCTTGTTTTCAGCTGCCTGTTCCTCACCGGCAAGTGCTGCGTTTACTGTTTTTGCAATTTCCGTTTCAGCAGCAATAAGTGAAGCGTTTGTTTTTATAAATTCATACAGCTCGAGGTGACGCTTTTTGAATTCTTCAGCCAGTTTTTTACGCTGCTTCGGTTCAGGCGTATTAAGAAAATCCTTTATAAAGCTGTTTAAATCTGTATAATCAGAGTTTTTGACAGCGTTTTTACTATCTTCAAACTTAAAGAGTCCATCAGCCAGAGACTTGATACTTTTCTTTTTTATACTGCTCACATTAACGTCTCCTTTCAATGAATAAAAAATAAGGGCTTATTTTGCCCTTTTTTTGCCCTTTGAATTTTATTAGGGTAATTTGACCGCCGAATTCTTTTAAACACATACAAGCGGTGTTAAACACATTTTAAACGCATATTTTTGCGGGCGTGCTTCGCCATTCGGATTTTCTCATTTCAAAATCCGTTCCGGTTATATACACACACGCTCATCAGCACGGGACGAATCAACCGTACTGATGTAATCGTGCTGTTTTTAAATGGTCTTTAAATACTTATTACAGGCAGTGTAATCACATGGCGCTTGCCGTGCAGCGTTATCGCTACATCGGCTCTTCGCTGCCTGAGATCAAGACCTATAATATTATTTGTATATTCTCTGAGCAAGCCTGAGAGTATCATCTTCTCGCCAGTACCTGTTACATAAACCTTAGAAGCTTCAATAATCTTATCACCGTTGTGTAAGAACTTGATGTATAACGATTCATCAGTTGGTAGTGGTTCAGGTTTACCGTGCCCCAGAAAACGCACTACACCGCACACAGATTTGATACGATAGTACGCTTCATCAGTAAGATCACACTCGACAAAAATGTACTGTGTAAATACAAGTTTTTCTCGCCTGTGCCACTGTCCGCCTTTTCGGATTATTGCTTCCGTGATTGGGCACATCGAATTAAAACCTCTTTGTCTCAGCGCTCTTGCCGCATATTTTTCATACCCGGGCTGGATTTGTAATACATATACTTCCATATTTATCACCCGGCTTCCTGCTTGGACTTGAGGAACTTTTTAACCTCTTTATACAGCTCCGGACGTTCTGCAGCCATTGCCTCGAAAATAAGGTTCTTGAACTGATCTGCACCATTTTCAAGAATATCCTTGTTTTTAATGTCAATCTGCTTCTTATATGCTGCAGCTCTGGTAAGAGCAATCGCATTTTTGGAAAGCGTTTCAAAATCAAGTTCCTGAAGCTGTTCTTCAGGCATCTTGTTGATTGCCTCGAGTATCTGATTACTAAGTAACCTTAAAATTCCGTCAGTAATGTCAAGATTCGGATATTTGTCAGTCTCTTCCATAATTGCCCGGAAGTTTTCCTGACTCATACGCAATGCATCCAATGTGCTCATAAGGTTCTTAGCGTAATTACCGACTGCAGCGAGGGAAATGCTTACGCCGTGCGACTTTATATAATCAACAATTTCACGGTAATAAGCTCCTGTCTTTATCATCTCGTCAACAGTCTCTTTTACCGCAGGTTCGAGTTTATCAATTTTTGAATGTTTTCTATGTCCCATAAGCTCACCGCCTACACATCTATGCACTCGTCTGTTTTAACACAAGCAATAATTTTGATACCATCGGCAGAGACTTTCGCCTCGACGTTTTCAAAATCCGAATCTGCGAGAGTGGTTTCCTGCTTCGAATTGATTGTTCTCAGCTTAATATATCCACTTTCAGAAAGATAATTAATACTATCCCTCAGCTCCGACTCGGTGATGGTGGGCTCCAGCGCATATCTCAGTTCAGAGAGCTGCACATATTTTGTTCTGAGCAGGTTGATGCCTTTAAGAACAATGCCGTTATTCTTAAAGAACTTCTTCTGACGGATACGCTCCGTCATTTCTCTTTCTTCCATGGTAGTACCTCCTATCTGTTGTAATAGTTGTCTATTTTACTCTCAAGCCGCGTCATAACACGGATAAAGTCCTCATTTTTAGTCGTGTGTTCTTTTATATAGTCAATGCTGTCGTTAAGCTTCTGCATATTTGCCTTAATTTCGTTAACCTCGGCTTTCGTAGCATATTTTTCCGACAACATAAAGTGATCTTCTCTTAGTTCCTGTATCATAGCTTCATTTTTGTCATTGCGATCAATGGTACGCTTCAGGAAATAGCTGATAATACCGATAGCAATTCCGATGACTGTTGTGATAGCATAATAGATTAATTCCTGTGACATATCTCCACCTCCACAAATAAAAAAATGGTATAATCAATCTTTCGAACTGATTATACCATTATAAATTATATCCTGTATATAGAAACATTTTGCAGAATTTTACTTTATACTCACTCTTCAAAACTTAACTGACCTTCCAAAGGAGCTACTCTCAACTCTCTGCGTTTAGGTGCGACAATATCCCGAATTGTCATTTCAGATATTCCATATTCACGAGCAAGCTCCTTATAATTACTTCCGTCAAATTTTTCGTTAAGCTCCTTATCTCTTGAGTCTTTTAAAACAGATTCTGCTTTCTGAATATACAAGGGAGTTCCACCGTAATATTTGATTAATTGCTTGTATGCCTCAAGTCCGATAATCTCAGCGAGCTCCCTCTGATCATCACGGAGCTGGTCGAGACTGACAAGCTTGTCAATATCCATTACCCGGCACCTGCCTTTTTTGCCGCACGGCGTTCTGCACTACGGACATATCGCTTCAGCTGCTCTATAAGTTTTGTTCCGTCTTCAAAGTTTATCCAACGGAATGGCTGTTTAACCGAAGCAGTAATACCGAGCTCCTTTTGAATTGCACCAACAAGTCGATCTCCGACTGTTGTATGTGTGGGTTGAAGTTCATCAAGACGATATACAAGCCTCCAGGCAAGATTCTGCTGCTGTACGGTCATCATTCCCGGAACCGTGTTGATTTTTGATGATTTATGTTTTAACGGCTTGCTCTGATTGCTGAGTTTCATACGCTGTATAAGCTCACGTTCAACAATCTTTGCCTCTGCCGCTGTAAGATCACTTACAGATGTTTTTTCGGTAACACCATACACAAGCTGATGGAAAGGATCGTCTTTATTGTTGCGTTCGACCAATCCCAGACTTGCAGCGAGTGCATACAACCGTTTAGTCATTCCTGCTGCCATAATTACCTCCATCTTATATAATGCGTTGCCTCATATTCCTTGTTAAGGCGCTTGCGTTCTTCAAGCTGCTTCTTATAATCTGCGTAACCAGGGCACTGTGCGTGACATCCAACTGTACGACATTTACAGTTCATACACGGGGATTTCATTATAATCTACTCCTTTCCTTTAAACGGTAATTCCTTGCTTTATCCCTCGATATATTTATTTGTGCATCTGAAGTGATATCAACGATACGACTTCCGAGACCTTCATCTATAGCAACAAGCTCACTCAATGTGCGCTCGCTGGATATTATTGTTATAAGACTGTTACGTGCTCTGTAATCAATGAGCTCGAAAGCAAGCCTGATATCAGCATCCTTTATGTCAGTTTGCTTAAACAAATCATCAATATACAGGACATCTGTTTTTTTATACGAATCAAGTACTGCAGAGTATTCCTTGTCGTTTACAATAGCTTTCAAAGCCGTTGAATCTTCACGCCACACGAAATATCTTGCAGACATTCCTTTTTTTATGAAACCGCCAACAACAGCAGTACAAATATGTGTTTTCCCGCTTCCGCACTGACCACCAACAAACATACTGCCTTTTCCTTTTTCAAGGAATTGTAACGCTTTCTCCTTAAGCTTTTCCTGCCACTGTTCTGAACACTCAAAGCTGCGGAACGTACACCTGCGCAGTGGTTCTTCCAGTCCACTCTTGTGGATATGATAAAGGGTGTCACGTATCTTATAGCACTTGCATTCAGCAAGCACCTCAGCTCCGTCCTTGATTTTGGCTATATATCCTTTGTTCTTGCAAACGCTACAGTCATACCCGGTAAGATTACCGGGGCGACTGTTATATGCGTTGACTTTCATCTGCAGAAGTTCTTCATATGAACGTTCCGTATTGATTTGGGGCATCATTGTCTGTATCTGTTCCATGAGCTTCCTCCCAGTCACGACGATTTAGCCAAGTCTGAGCTAAAGGTATATACTTGGTATTGATATGCCGCCAGTCCTTAAGTTTTGACTGGCGTTTCAATTCAGCAAGGACCTTCTCAAGTATTTCAGGTGTTATTTTGAGCTTTTCAAATGTACTCATCGCCTTAGGCTTTCCTTCTTTTCGGGGATAAGCCTTCCAAAATCGGTCAAAAAGCTCATTATTTGTCTTTGTCGGAGTTCTCATCCTTATCTGCCTCCTTTGAAATAATGCACATACACATTGCAAATAGTGTTACTGTTGCACCTAAGCCGATGCCAATAATAAAGGTAAGAATATTTTCAAGCATTGTGTGGCACCTCAAGTCTTACGGTCTATACCAGCCGATCAGCTCACCGTCGGTAATAATAAGTCTGATTTCACCAAGCTCAACGTATTTGGTGTTCTCACGTTCGGTATCTCTTGTTTTTACATCAATTTTCATGTTAAGCCTCACTTTCAACTCGAACTAAATCAACTTTAAGGACATATTTTTCATCATTTCTGGTGATAAAATCCACTTCAAAATGCTCACAACCACTTTCAATCACTATCGCCCTTGCCGTATTGATAAATGTTCTTATGATTTCTTCATTGCTCATATCATTCATGCTTTCTGCTCCTTTTCGTCTTTCTTAGCTTCATACATCATGCATCCTTCATACGGTGTAACATTTCCGGACACCTTACAGCAGTAAAGGTTCTCGCCGGAACCGCATGAGTTCCGGCACGTTCCGCAGCAGGGAATATTATTATTTTCCATAACGTCCCTCCTAACAGTACTTACAGCTATAGAGGTCTTTGATGATTTCGTCAAAATCAAGCACCTCGTTCAGACCTGCCTTCTTTGCTTCCTCATACTTTTTGATTCGGCTATCGACGGTACGTCTGTGGCTTTCGCAATGTCTGCACTCATTATTCAGTGCCTCCAGAGCAAGGTTACACACCTCAATTATATTTTCATATTTTCTCATTGTACGGTATGTACTGCCAGAGCCTGTGTATTGATAGTTGTACTCATGCTCATTAAACTTTTTCTGAGCATCATCACGCATTTTGAGTATTTCCTTTTCCTTAGATGATTTACGCTCACGTTCGTATCTGAGTTCGTCATCTTCATTCCATTCTTTACTCATCCGCCTCACCTCCGCCGAAAGAAATCTCAGTTTTCATACTTCTGGAGACGTTGACTGCGGCATTGACCTTTGTGATGATATCAGCAAGGATTTCATCGCTGATTTCACCGTCATTGTTTACTTTCACAAAAGCACAGATATTTACCCACGCTGCAACCTCGCTGATGAGATACGCAGTGTCTGATGCCTCTTCATCGGAGAGCTGTGCAATGTCAATGAGGTGCTTTTTATCCTTGTCAAAGTTGATACCCTTGACCTTTTTTGCAAGCAGCTTCTTAGCTTTGTCATCGCAGTTCAGACCTTCGATGATTTCAGCTACAGTACCCTCGCAGTACTCTTTATGCCAGATGGCAGAGAGTATACGCTTTGCAGGAGCTTTGAGTGTGTACTTGACTTCCTGAGATACCATTGACGGATAAACGCTGCCAAAGATTGCAGGGAGCAGCTCACCTGCAATAACGGAAATACTGTCAGCAATTACTACTGAGGCTATATTACCGTCAGAACCTGAATACTGTACCGACTTGTTCTTGGTGTCGGTCAGAGCTGCCTCCGCTTTGAGCTGGATCTGAGCCTGAAGCTTGTCATACTCAGCGTTCAGGCTCTTAATTTCCTGTTTGATTTCAGCCATACGGTCAATTACGTTGATAGTATTCATCATACAGCCTCCTTCATCTTAGCGGCGCAGTCGGGACATACGCAGACATCCTTGTACTTATGTACATTTTCTACGCTGTCGCAGAAACGGCAGTGATTGATGTGCGGTCTGATGAGCAGGGCACCGTTGCCGTCGGGCACAAGGTCAACCGACATTCCGGGCTGCCATCCGAGCTGTAAACGCAGGTCTTTCGGGATAGTAATGCCCGATTTGCTTGTGAGTCTTTTTGATGTCATAAAAATTCCTCCTATTCGATTTTCAAAATACTGTGGTCTGCCATCGTCAGTGCCGGTAGACCATTTCCGGCAGACAGCGGGCGGAGAGCTTCGAGGGCTTCCATCCGCTGTTTCGGCTATTATATATCTGATTCTATACGCCGCAGCGTTCTATCAAGCTTGAAATCAATCATTTCGTTGTACTGCTCCTGCTGTTCCTGATTAAGAGACATAACCATTTGTGATATCATTATCGTTACATCTGCAAGCTCCTCAATAAAGTTGTCGTAATCTTCGTTCTGAGCAGCTTCAATCAGTTCTTCGCACTCCTCAACAAGCTTCTCTTGCTGAGCAGCAAAGCCATAATGTACAAGGATAGCCTTACACTTTTCAATTCTTTTGTTGTGATTCATATATTTTCCTCCTGATTTTTTTGTTTTTCCTCCGAAGAGGTCGCATTAAGGAGAGGAGCAGAAGCCCCTCAGCCGTATATTTCTTTGTTCAGTGTAATTGATTTCTTTAAAAGTCTCATATATTCATCATTATTACGATTAATATCGCACATAAGCTTTAAAACGTCCTGATTTGATGAAAACCGTTCCGCTTCAGGAATCTCAAGCAACTGTGCTCTGAGAACTTTGCCCTTCGCAAGAGTATTTTCCATTTTGTGATCTATTACTGTAAGCTTAGCCTTCTTTGCCAGTTCAAGCCAAGGAAACGTTGTGAAACTAAGTTCGAAAGCACTCATTATCAATTCGACGAGCTCCTCCTTGCTGCTTTTCAGCGTTTCAAGCAATTCTGCTGCCGTTATGCTTTTCATTAGACTTTTCCTCCGGGATCGTAATAATAATTTTATATCTGTTAATTTTCACTCCTTCAGTAAAACCTTTGCTGTATATATCTTTATACTTAACTTCTGTGAAATAAGTATCAGCAAGTAGCCAGCCTAAATATCCGACCATAATGAGAACAGCCGGAATAAGAATTTCTCCTCCCATCTGAAAAGGTCGATCAAACCATTCAATAACAGCTGCGTTTATAAGCTGAGCAACTAATGCTCCTACCATTATGCCGACAATAATTGTTTTTACATACGTTTTCATGTGTTCCTCCGTTTTGGTATTGTTCTTGTTGTTCCTGTGTGACGGTGCTGAATAACTGTTTCTGTACTTGTGTCTTTTACTACGAGCCAGTTTGCAGGATCTAATCTATATCCTCTGAGCAATATTTTCTGTGCTCTTGTAGGTGCTTTTCCGTGTTTCATGCGACCTCCTTGATTTTGTTAAGGATTTCATTCAGGTTATTGAAGCGCATTTTCGCACTCTTAGCACGTTTAACAAGTGCATCAAGGTCATATTTTCCGTAGTTGTAAGCTTCCTTGAAAATAAATAATGCCTTACGCTGTCCGAGATTCGGGGTAGTAGCTATGCTGTGCAGGAACATAAGCTCACGCTGCATATTCTGCTGTGCAAGTTGAGGATACAACATTTTTGTATCTTCAAACTGGATCTGTTCTGCAGAGTAAGTAGACTCCGTAACAAATCGGCTGCTAACCTGTACACGGTCGCTTGTGTATTTGCCGTTGAATTTATTGTAGAAGCAGGGGTTACCGACAAAGGCAAGTCCAACCGTTTCACCTTTTGCCTCAAAGTAATCCGGGATAGCTCTCAGAGCATTTGCCGCCTGATACGTAAGCTCCTGAGCTTCATCAATGATAATAATCATTCCGTCACGTATCTTTGAGAAGAGAGCCGCTTTGATACGTCTCTTGTTGGTATCACTGATACCAAGCTCTTCTGCGAGAAGGTACAGCACATCGGTTACTGTGTGATTCAGAACACTGGCAGTTATTACTATGGTCTTGGTACGGTTGTCTCTTGCATATTTCTGAATCGTCTTTGTCTTGCCTATGCCTGCATCACCGGTTATAACGGCACATCCACCGAGAACGTGAACGTTTCTGAGCCTCTGATATATCATCTGAGAAATGGTTGTAGGTGCATAATCAACAGGAGTAAATACATCAGGGAGCTCATTCTTCTCCTGTTTGATTTTGAAATAAGCTGAGAGTTCTGCAAAATATTTTTCAGTAACTCCTTTATACGTACCTTTCCTCAATCCGGAAATTACTGCAGGTCCGATGCCTATTTTCTCAGCAGCTTTACTTGCACTGCCATTTTCTGGAATAGATCTCTCAAATGTCCTGATAATCTCTACCTGTTCAGGCGTGTATTTTTCAAATGCAGCTTCACGGTCTGTGAAGAACTTTGTAACACTTTCAACGGATTTTTTATGCCCGTTAAAAGCTCCTTCAAGGGTTTCTGCGGTAACGCCTATAACGCGATGCACCTTACTGAAATCTATGCCAAGCTCCTCTGCCAGAGCTGTTGCTTTTTCTCTTAAATCCATAATTTACGCTCCTTTCGCTTTTTCAAGCTTATCATTTACAGCCTTAAGAGCTGCAAGCTCATCCAGAATTTCAACGGAAATAATATTTTCACGTCCGGGATAATCCTTGTTAAGCTCATCCGCAGTAATTGGCTGTATTCTCTTTGGTCTATGTATCTGCATTTTATCAAGATTGCTTGCAGCCTCATTGATTCTTGCCGCCAATACATCTATAGCGTCAGAATCCGTATACGCTGCAGCTGCTTGCTTGATAGCCTTTCTGTTGCGTGCAATATTAGCCATTGCAGTTGCAATTTTATTTCTGCCTTCCTCACCTTTGACTGCGTAAGGAATATTGAGATAATCGGCTCTCTTATATGTCCACAGATACTTGTCTGTTTCACGGTCATATACTCTAACTTCGTCAAGCTCAGCCGGATCGAAGCGGACATACACTTCTTTTCCGACATTGAATACAGTGCTGTCATCCTTGAACCAGATTTTCTTTCCGTACTGCTCAATATATACGCCGTTGCGGTGTACCTTCTGATAGCGTGATGTTCTTGCCATGAGAAGAGTAAGATCTTCATCGTCAGCGTCACGGAAGACAACTTCCTCAGAATTGATACTTTCATTCCAGACGTCAATACGACTCATTCCGCTGTAGCGTTTTTCCTTGCCTCCATAAGCCTTGCAGTTATATCCACCGTTAATCAGTACTCCAAGCAGTTCAGCAATCTCTTCATCGGTAGGAATATCTCCATTTTTAACCCTTTGTGCATGGTCTTCGGGACGTTCCATTATTGTACCGCCTGAATATCCACTGAAAGCTTTTGAAATAAATTCTTTGAACGTGTAGAAATAACGCTCAATGTTTTTTGCCTTAGCATTCTTTACAAGTGCATTTGTCATTGTGACGCCGAGCAGGGAAAGAATTGTCGGAGGGTCATCGCCTTTATTCCAGTTTGCCTTTTTACGGTGACCTCTGCCGGCAATATCATGAGTAAGGAACTCAGAACCGTTATCGAAATACACACCCAGCGGAACACCGAAGCCGTTCATCACCGCCGCTCTGAATGCGAGTAGTGTTGACTGGGAGCAGGGATTGTCACATAAGTTCCAACCTACAATAACACCGCTTTTGGCATCCATATATGCTGTAAGAGACAGCCTGTGCGGCTTGCCTTCAGGCGACATTGATATAACGTCAAGTGTATGATTGTCCGCAATCCAGATGTCATTTGCATTAAGGTCGGTGTAATCTCGCTCTATGTATTCAAGATACTTGTCAAAGCAAGCCTTCTTTCCGTATCGGGTAAACTCAACAACACACTTTGGTATCGTATCAACTCTCCGTCTGAATGTTCTTTCAGACGGAAGTGAGCAATACAGCTCCGGGTAATATGTTTTAGTCCATGCCTTTATATCGGTATAACATCTGCTCAATGTTGGTCTGCTTGAAACAAGATAGATTCGTGTAAACATTTTCCAGACGTCATCGTTCATGGAAGTAAGACCTTTATTCCAACCTCCACGCTTATCAATAAGACCGTCATAATTGTTCTCCCGGAACGCTGCATACTTTCTGTAAAGAATATCAACGCTGATTTCGATGCTCTCACCGTATTCAATACGGCATTTTCCTACATAATCAGCATCAACAGTAGCTTTATTCTTGTATTTGATACGCAGCTCCTGCCACTCCCTGAGTATTTTGCACCACAATGCAATCTCAGCTCGTTCCTCTGCGGTATACTCTTCAAATGCTTTTTTAATAACCTTTTTACGGGGTTTTAATTCTTCCGTCTCCTTCAGCTCAGGAGCTGTCCCGGCTTCTGCTTTTAGACGTTTATAATACTTCCCCTTAAGCTCCTCAGGAAGTGCCGAAACAGGTATCATGTAGCATGGTTGTTTATTCTGCGGATGTTGCTTAACTTCTGCTTGGATAGCACCATCTTTGCATAGTTTTTTTATATACTGTACGGAGCAGCCCTTAAGCTCAGCCGCTTCCTTTACGGTCAAGTAGTCCAAATTCAGCACCTCCTTTGAAAAAACTTGACAAATTTTCCTTAATCTGCTATACTTTCATTTGAGCTTGGACAAACGCTGTCGATGATGCTTTCTAAGAAAGCCTCCGTTTCGGTCAGAAGTGAAAGAATGGTAGTGACATTCTTTCTGACCTGTTCAGGCTCTTTTTTTATGCCCTCAACGTCCATAAGCTCGCAAAGCAGCTCTGCTTGCTGTGTCGATAACAACAGCATTTTCGCCCTGTACTGCATAATAGTCATGCATTTCACCTCTTTCATTTTCAAGTTACTATGGCTTTGTGGTCTGCCATCGTCAGTACCGGGAGACCGTCCCCGGCAGACAGCGGGCGGAGAGCCTCCGCTGGATTCCATTCCGCTGTTTCGGCTATTCATAACAGTCAAGGTATTTGCCCTTTTCTTCGTCCCATTTCTGGATATCAAGATCACAATCCCCATCGGTATCATGTTCCCACTCGGTTTTCGCTTTCCGTGCTTCTTCGATAGTGTCATAATAACCGACAACACCGTAATCTTCAGCGTAATCATACAGTCTATATCTTTTTTTATCCATAAAGCACCTCCTAATCCAGTTCAACGCAGCACTCAATATGCTCATTGTGTCCGACAGGGGCTTTCTCTGCCGCATCGGCTCTTGACCTTGCCCTTATGATAACCTGTCTGACAGCACCATACCCATCAGCAATGCTTACTATGTATGCTTTCATAAAATCCCTCCTATTCCTCAATATAGACCTCGCACTCACCGAGTAGGTCTATAATATCACTTGTGTATCCGACAATACCTTCATACCTCAGCCATGTGTCAAGTATTTCGGTAACATCGTACTCGTTTCTGATCTCCTCGAAGCTCTTGAATCTGTTTCCATAGGTTTCGTTAAAGGCTTCGACAATCTTTTCTCGCATTGACATCATCTTATTCCTCCTCGTAGTAAAACAGCGGAATAGGTTTGAAATTCTTCATAATCTGCAATTTGCAGTCACAGTCAACGATTTTGTATTCTCTGACGTTGTATTCTGCCAGACAGCCTTCAATGTCACAGCGATCTGTAACGATGTCGATAATTCCTGTAATGTCCGATTTTTTATCGGTATTATGTAAAATGAAGTTCGACGGTTTCCTGAAAACCACTTCAATTTTGAATTTGTGCATCATCCTGCCCTCCTTCCCATTTCGAGAAGCTCCGCAGGGGGAAGCTTAAGAGCGTGTGCTATAGTGACAAGCCTGGGTGATGTCGGTGTATATTTACCGCTCTCAATCTGAGATATACTTGCCTGTGTGACGTAAGCCTTTTCCGCAAGCTCACCCTGGCTCATGCCAAGCTCCTCACGGCGGCTCTTTATTTTGTAACCTAAGGTCATATTTATCATCCTTTCTATTGTGCAAAAGTGTTGTTTGGTGTATAATGAAGTCGGGAGGAGGTGAGAATAATGGGAGCATTAAGAATTACATATTCTGATATGTTAGACCAGTTTAAAAAAATCTGTAGTTATTATTTTTTCGATGAAAACTTCCAAAACAAAATGCTAAAAATTATAGAAAAAATTGAAACTTTGAACGCTGACAAATATGCACAGAAATACGAAGAAGAAACAGATGAGTTTGTGCATAAGATTGCTCGACACGTTGATGGCGATCGAAGAAAAAGTATTAAACTGATTAACGAAGCTTCAGAAGAAATACTGGCTACATTAATAGTCCGACTTATTACTTTTGATGAATATTGCCAAGAAAATCCAAACAAAGAATATTTTATGTTCGGTGACACAAATAATCAGCTTGTAATAGAATGCCTGATTAATTTCTGGAGAGCCTACAACCATAAAGGTCCGATAAACTTTGTGGTTTGACTCCTATTCCAGACTTGGAGCAGTATTTATCTGATAAGCAACTCCATTTTTCTTTTACCTGTTCCATCATAAGCGGAGCAGGTATTTTTTTGTGCTTTCTTACCTTAACTTTCATTTCATCTTACCCCCTTTCGGAAAAATATGAGCATTTTTCAGCGTCCCCTTAAGGGTTAACTCGACTTCTCTCGAAAAATCAACGCTTTACAAATGATGTTCTTTATGATACAATTATCATAGGGGTTTTTACGCCCTCAAAAATAACCCACTTATATTATAATAGATAATTATCTAAATGTCAAGAGCAAATTAGAAAATAATCTATTTATGTAATTGTGCACAAAAGGAGTTGAGTGATTTTGTCTATGGTAGATAGAATAAGTGAATTAGCACGGAATATAGGACTCAGCATATCGGCTTTAGAAAAGGCTGTAGGATTAAGTAACGGTATTATTGGTAAGTGGAAAAAACAAAGTCCATCATGTGATAAATTAAAATTAGTAGCCGATTATCTAAATACTACTATAGATTATCTTCTTACAGGTAAAGAAAAAAGCTCACCAACGGTCGAACTGACCGCCGATGAGCGTGAGTTGCTTGATATTTATAATAATTTATCTCCCAAGAGCCAAGGAAGATTGCGTGAAAGAGCTGAGGTCCTTGCAGAGCTTGAAGCTCCTGCCGCTGATGAGCCGGATCAGGAAGAGCCAAAGGTGATCATGATCCGCTTTGTGCCACTCAGCGTTTCTGCCGGAACAGGAGAACCTTTGCCGGAAGACAGCCGTTCTACATACTTAAAAATAAAGCACAGTGATGTTGCCGAAGAGGCTGATTATGCAGTAAGAATCAACGGAGACAGTATGCTGCCCCGTTTTAAAGACAATGACATTGTTCTTGTAAAGGCTCAGGACGAAATTGAAGAGGGTAATATCGGTATTTTTACCATTAATGGAGAAGGTTTTATCAAGGAACTCGGCAAAAAACGGCTTATTTCTCTAAATCCTGAGTACGATGATGTTTACTTCGAGGAAGGACAGGACATAAGATGCAAAGGATTGGTAATTGCAACCCTTGAAAAAGAGGATTTTGTCTGATTTTTATATACAGTTTGTATAAAGTAAAGGTAAGCAACCAGTTGCCACCCCAGATGATTTTAGTTGCCAGGTTGCCACCCTATTTATACGCTATTTTTCTGCAAATATTCCTGGGGTGTTTAAATCCGTTTTTAAATCCTTAAACACACTGTAACAACGAAATATAGGCATTTAAACGAATCGCCCGATTTTTTATAAATGCCGTTTAAACGCATTTTAAACAAAAATCCAATAAAAAAGCAATCGCACCGAAATTGTGGAAAACTCCGCAAATCGGTGCGATATTTTTTGACACCTTAAAATTCAGTGAATTCAAAATTTCAATTGGATTCTATTTAAAAATCAACGAATTATAGCCGTTTTTTGGCACTTTTCAGACAATTCAAGCCTTTTCCAGCCTTTTCAACCTTTTTTTGTATTATGCTTGTCAACTAACACCGATAGTACCTGCCTTTTCTCCGCCTGAAACCTTTGCATTTGACGCAAAGCCCTCAAGTCCGTCAAGATTAAGCTTATACTTCTGATAGATATTACCGCTGTATGTCTCTGCCGAGAAAGAGTTTGTTTCAGGAGTAAATGTAAGCGCAAGATTTGAATTTGCATTGCTGGTTATCTTATAGTAAAGGTCATAGCCTTCAAAATCCTGCTGAACAGCTGTGATATTCCAACGCTGATTTGATGCATCTGTATCGGTATCTATCGTGCAGTAGCTTCCTTCATTTGTAAGCAGATATCCTGTTTCAGAGTTTACAATTTCATAAACTCCAGAGCTTATGTAGTTAAGATACCACTTTTCACTGCCTGTTCCGTTGAGTTTTTCAGAGGTTACGGGACTGTTTACCTCTGTAGCACTTGTGTTTACATTTCTGTTTGTATCGCCAATTCCCATTCTGAACTGCTGAACGGGATATGAAAAGGAATCCGCTGTTGCAACCGCTGATGCTTTCATTTCCTTAACAGGTGTATCCGTGCCCATAACACCTGTAAGAGCTGACACGCCCATAACTGTAGCTGTCAGAAAAGCTTTGATTTTGTTCTTCATTAAGTAAAACCTCTCTCATTTATAATGTTTTGCCGTCAGATCAACTCTGACGGCAATTAATTTTTTACGACTCAGGTAAAGTCTGGATTGTCTGAGCAACCTTCTTCTGAATTGAAAGTGCATCTGAAAGATTTACACCATCTCCACGCTGATAAACGTCACAGTTGTTAAGAGCCTGCTGTTCAAGGGGATATTTCTCCTTATTGTTTGCATAGCACATTACCTTGATAACGTCAGCCATTTTTACATCGTTGTCAAGATCTGCGTCACCATAAAGCACATCTGTATCTGTAGTTGTAGTAGTTGTAGTAGTTGTGGTGCTTGTTGATCTTGTTGTAGTAGTTGTAGTAGTTGTAGTAGTTGTAGTAGTTGTTGTAGATGTGGGAGCTTCGGAAGTAGATGTAGTAGTTGTGGTAGTTGTAGTGCTTGTTGTAGTAGTTGTAGTTGTTGTAGTTGTGGTAGTTGTAGTCGTTGTTGTGGTTGTTGTTGTTGTAGTTGTAGTAACTTCACTCTTCTTTACAGCCATTGCCACGTAGTTTACACAGCCTGATGACTGTCCGTTTCCGCCGAGTACTGTTGACTCACCTGCAGAAAGCTCCATAGAATAAAGGTTGAATGTAACGTCCTTGCTGTTTACGGCTGTAAGACCTGTTGCTTTCCAGTTTGAAAGCCATGAAGGAACGGGATCTACTCTTGTGTCAAAACCAACGTAAAGGGTAATATTCTCTCCGGCTGTGATTTCTGCAATATCGCCTGTAAGTCCCTTTGCGTCACAGGAAGTAAGTACAAGCTCTGCGCCCTCAAGCTCTGAAGGAATTGTTGCGTATGTTACAAGCTTATCCCCTGTTCTGTCGCCGAATATCTGGTCGCCCACTTCAAGACTGCTGTCGATTGCCCAGCTCTGATTATATGCCTGGTCACTGACTAAAAGCTCATCAATGAGAGCACCCTGAATTCTGATTTTAGCATACCACTTCTGATTAGCAGTGCCGTCACATGTCCACTGGATTACACCTTCGCCGTCTTCCTTAGACGCTGATGCAATTCCGAGACAGCTTTCATCACCTGTTGCCTTTGTGCAGATTGTGTATGAGCCGTCATCATTCTTTACAAACTTGAACTTTCGAGCATCTGACTCATCGTTGGTCCAGATACCCATTGCTGTACCGTTGTCTGTGCTTCCGTAGGGAAGGTCAAGACAATATGTCACGCCGTCGCCTACCTCAGAGTAAAGGTAATAATATCCCTCGCCTGCGTCCTTAAGCTTCCAGCCTTCAGCGCCTGAAGTACTCTGAACAACTAAGGCGCCTGAAGAAGCCTCGCTGTCCTTAACCTCAAGATAAAGACCGCTGTTTGCGTTTTCGAAAACATAAGTTGCTGTTGTATCCATAACAGCACCTGATTTGCTTGTTCCCTGACCTGTGCAGATTGTTACATTAGGTCTGCTGGGAAGAGGCTTTTCAGAGCCAAGATAGAAGCTTGTGTGGGGAGGCTGGTTATATGCAACCTGCTGGCAAGCTACCTGATTTCTGTAATGAGGATCGTGCATGAGAGTTGTGATACGGTAATCTGTATCATAGGGTGTAGCAAAAATACCTACTGAATTGCCGTCAGAAGCTCTTACGATAAGTTCTTCACGCCAGTCACCGAAGATATCTGCTGAAAGACAAGGTGTACCCTTTGTTGTATTACAGGTGTAGAAGCCTGTTGTTGTAAGGATAGTGCTGAGGATACCGTTATCATTCATATCTGCGATAGTTGCGGGAGAATCTGTATATCCGTCAAGTGCCTCACGCTCAAGGTCGCCGTCCCAGTAGCTCATAAAGTTGATTGAAGGACGTCTGCATGAAAGAGTTGAACCGCTTCCGTTAACAGTTGTTGTATTGAACCAGAACTCTGCACCGGGATTTCCTGTCCAGATATTGCCGGCACAGCAACGTCCTGTATCGCCGTCAGCATCAAGGTGGAAAATCTTAGAACCGTTATCGCCGTCAATAAGAGTTACACCGTAAGGTGAATCCTCGTGACAGGTGAAAATCTCAATACCGGGGTTATCGGGAAGAAGATCGCCTACGTGCATAGCGTCGCCGTGTCCCTGATTTGTACACCACTTGAGTGTTCCGTTATCATCAATACAGGTTGAACCTGTGATAATTTCCTGCTTGCCGTCGCCGTCAACGTCAGCGGGCATACTGTTATGGTTGCCGTCGCCGTAGCCGAGTGCGCTTGAGCTTGTTCCTGTATCAAATGCCCATAATTTAACGAGCTTGTTATCTTCTACCTTATATGCAGTAGCAGTCATACGTCCGTAGTAGCCACGTCCTGTTACAACGCTGGGAGTTACGCCATCAAGATAAGCAACAACGCCCCAGTAACGCTCAACACGGTTATACTTATCGCTTGACTTACCCCATTTTGTAGGATCGCCTCTGCCCGGCTCGTAATCAATTGTATGAAGAGCCTTACCTGTTTCGCCGTCAAAGAGAGTATAATACTCAGGACCCGAATAGATAAGTCCACTGCTGTCGCAGTAATCAGCAGAAGCATCACCGATTACATTGCCCTGTCCGTCAACAGTACCGTCAGCGGTCTTACAAGTCATTTCAGCCTTGCCGTCAAGGTCAAAGTCTGCTACAAAGAACTGAGTATAGTGAGCGCCTGAACGGATATTCTGTCCGATATTGATTCTCCAGAGTCTTGTTCCGTCAAGTCTGTAGCAGTCGATGATACAAGGGTCAGTAACACCCTTCTGTGAGTTATCCTTTGAAGTTGAAGGATCCCACTTTACAAAAAGCTCATACTGGCCGTCGCCGTCAACGTCGCCCACAGAGCAGTCATTTGGGGTATAAACACTGCCCGGCTTGCTGAGAGGAACGTTGAAATAGTTGTTTGATGTTGTAAGATTACACTTGCTTGAGGATTTTACTGTACCGTTTTCAAGATGGTCAACACGGTAGCTTGAGGAAGCTGAACCGCCTGCATCAAGAAAACAAGTTGAATCGCCTGCATTACTTGTATAAATAAGAGTATCATTGCGGTAGAGGTTAAAAACGGCATTATCACTGTCGCTTGCAAGATATCTCCAGGATACAAGCATTCCCGAACCTGTGTTTACAGCTGAAATACCTCTGTCAAGGTACTCAACCACATTACCGCTTGTTACCGCCTCAGCGACAGTAACAGGTTCAGAAACAGGCATTGTGAATAAATTTGTGCCGACAATCAAAGCTGAAACAGCTGAGACTACACGTTTATGAATTTGCTTCATAAGTAATCACCTTTCACTTTCTTATAATTCCCTCTGTTATAAAGTTTGATTTTATAACAGTTCCGTATTTGCTTAATTATATTATACATACAAATTCATAATTTCACAATGAATAAAAATACTTTATTTATGATTTTTTCTGCTATTTCCTACGTAACGTGCAAAATAGTCTTGCAATTCCAATCAATATATGATATAATATTATATAGAAAATAAGCGAAAGGAGGGCTCTTTTTTGTACACAAAAATGCTTATCGGTGTTATCACAACTGAATGTTTCACAGAATTTCAGAGTGAAATTATGCGCGGTATCATCTCACAGGCTTTCAAAAGCAACTGCGATATTGCAGTTATTTCCTCTATGCAGAACTTTTATATGAAAAGTGCTCACAAAAATACTGAGAAAAATATTTTTCAGCTTATCATTTCAGGAAACTTCGACGGTTTTATTTATGACAGAAACGTTTTTAAAGATGAGGAAATACAAAAGTATATAGACACCCTCTGCACTCAGTCAGGAAAACCTGTTATGCTTCTTGACCACGCTGACCATAATAAGTTCGAAACTACTATGGTTGACGATATTGATGCTTTTGAAGCTGTTACCGACCACCTTATTGAAGTTCACGGATATAAAAAAATCTACTGTCTTACAGGTCCTAAGGATATTCCCTGTTCTGATGAACGTCTCAAGGGCTATCTGCGTTCAATGAAAAATCACCACATTAATATAGATAAGTCTTACTATTACTACGGCGATTTCTGGACAGGTGCCTCTGCTGAGCTTGCTAAAAAAATCTCTAACGGAACTCTTGAAAAGCCTGATGCTGTTGTCTGCGGTAACGATATCTCTGCTATTGCTCTTACTGAGCGTCTTACCAACTCAGGCTTCCGTATTCCTGAGGATATCGCTATTGCAGGTTATGACGCATCTACCGAAGGCTACAGGGCTACTCCCTCAATAACAAGCTATATAAGACCTAATTTCCAGCTCGGCGCCGAAGCCTTCAGACGCCTGTACCGTATTATTACAGGAAAAATCTGCAATAAGGTTCCTAATGAACCGGGACATCTCAGAATAGGTAAAAGCTGTGGCTGTTCTGAAAATCCTACATTGAAACGTGACATCACAAGACGTGCGGAAACAGAGGCAGAGTTCCACAGAAAAATGGGATTCAGCGATATGCTGGTTGATATTACCAATACCGACAGCATTGCCGGAGTCTGCAATCGTATCGACCACTTTACCTATCTTCTTTATAAAATGAGCCGTTTCTATATCTGCCTTACAGATAAATTCAAGCGTTCGGTTACGGATAATCCAAATCAACAGCTTTCCTTCAATGCAGACGATTATCTGATTACCGTTTACGATAAATCGGCTATAAAAAGGAATTATTCCGATTATACGCTTCGTACCTCTGATGAGCTTATCGACTCTATCAGATCAGAAAGAAAACAGCCTTCTGCTTTCTTCCTTACTCCCCTCAACTACAACAATAGCTTCTTCGGATTTACTGCTATATCTTTCGGAAAAAATCCCGTTACATATACTCACCTTTTCCTTCAGTGGATCTCTTACCTTAATATTGCTCTGGAAAAAGTGCGTATCAACTCGGCTATGAATATCACTATGAAAAAGCTTGATGTGCTTGCCGAATATGACCACATTACCGGATTTTTAAACCTTAACTCTATGAAGGACGCATACCAGAAAAAGCTTGATAGCCTTAATAAGAGTGCCTCTGCCGTTACTTTTATTTTCATCGAGCTTACTGATCATAAAAAGCTCTATTTCCAGCACGGTCCCGATGCCTCTAAAGACTCAGTACTACGTTTTTCTTCTTGCCTGAAAAGTATTCTTACCGACGATCAGCTTTGTATCGCTCTTTCAAGAGACTGCTTCGGAGTTATTGCCTTCAATAATCTTCAGACAGAAGAATTCTTCAATAAGCTTAGAACAGAGGTTAATCTATCTGAAAATAATATATCCGAATCAATCGGTATCCCTTTTTCAATAGGAACATATATCTGCAGTCTTGAAAAAGCCTCTGACGATCCCGAAAAGCTCATTCATAAGGCTTCGGTAAACCGTATTTATTCCTATTCAAGATCAGACCAGCAGATCAATCAGCATTTTGAAAAGCTTTGCCAGCTGAGAAACAGTCTGATTAAAAATCCCGAATATTCCTGGAATATCAGCGAAATCGCAGATAAAATGTTCATCAGCAAAAGCTATCTGCAGAAAATTTATAAAACTACCTTCAATAAAAGTATTATTGAGGAGCTTATTATTTTCCGCCTTGATAAAGCTAAAGAGCTTCTCCTTAATTCCGACGCTACTGTAAGCGAAATCTCCAAGGAGTGCGGTTATTCTACATATAACTACTTTGTAAGACAGTTCAAAACGGCTGAAAATATGTCTCCTTCAGAATTCCGCGAGCTCTACAAGCGTTAATTTTCAAAGCGTATGGTATAACGGTGATGTCCTAATAGAAATTTATGTGTATTTAGTGGGGGAACCTTTCTGAAGAAAGTTTCCCCCCACACCCCCTACAAAGACTTTTGAGTCTAATTTAAGCCCCATAGGGTACACACACAATTTTTATAAGAGTTCAATTTCTCGTTATCTGTGTGTACCCTATGGGGCTTAAATTAAAACTTGAAAGTTTTAGGAAAGGAGTTTGAGGGATAACCCTTTTTCAAAAGGGTTTCCCTCAATTTACTCATATATTCTCCTATAAGAATACCACCGTTATTGCCGTACGCTTTTATTTTCAAATTGGTCTTGACTATTTGAGCCTGATATGATATAATTTTAATGTTATGTGCCGGTGTGATGGAATTGGCAGACGTGCCGGACTCAAAATCCGGTGGTAGCGATACCGTACCGGTTCGACCCCGGTCACCGGCACCAGTGTATAACAGCTTCGGGTTTGCTTTTGCAGGCCCGATTGCTCTTTAACCAGTGTATATTTTCAGAAAATATGCGCACAATACAATTAAATAGTCAACCGTCAGTGTCGCCGGATATTGACGGCCGTAATAAGTCAGACTCACTCCTTCAGGCTTTATAGGGGTGCTTCTGGCTATTTTTTTGAGGTTAATTATGAAAGCACAAAGTATAAAATCAAGATTTGCAAAATATGTATCCCTGAATGTAATCGGTATGGTGGGAATTTCTCTGTACATTCTCGCTGATACCTTCTTTATATCCAAGGCTCTGGGAGCACTTGGTATCACCGCACTTAATTTCAATATCGCCGTTTACAGTATTCTCCACGGAACAGGTCTGATGATAGGCATCGGCGGAGCTTCAAGATATTCAATATTCAAGGGACTGAAAAAATATAGCGACGCTGACTCTACACTGATGAATTCGCTTTTTCTGGGAGCTGTCGCTTCTTTGATATTCCTTATCACCGGTATTCTTTTCAGCACGGATATCTCCCTGCTTCTTGGAGCCGACGATGAAACTCTTGCTTATTCTGAGGTTTATATGTGCACTATCCTCTGCTTTTCGCCCTGTTTTATCCTCAACAATATCATCTCAGCATTCGTGCGCAACGACGGAGCTCCCGGAATATGCACAATCGCTATGATTGCGGGAAATATAACCAACATAATCCTCGACTATATTTTTATTTTCCCGATGAATATGGGAATGTACGGAGCTGTGCTTGCTACAGGCTTCTCTCCTATTGTAAGTATGAGTATTCTTGCGGTTCATCTGAGAAAAAATCCAGAAAGCCTGAGGCTCTCCCGTTTCATTCCATCAATGCATAAAATGCTCTCTCTTATGAAGCTGGGACTTTCTGCCTTTATCAGCGAGCTTTCCTCAGCTGTTTCAGTTATCGCTTTCAATTTCATTATGCTGGAAATCGGCGGTAACATCGCTGTTGCTTCTTACGGAATTGTCGCTAATACTGCTCTTGTTGCCTCTGCAATTTTCACGGGAGTCTCTCAGGGAGTTCAGCCTATTGCGAGCTCTGAATACGGAAACGACAACAAGCCTGCTCTTTCAAAGATTGCAAAGTACTCTGTCATAACCACTTTCTGTATTTCAGCTGTTGTTATCCTTTCCGTTTTCTTCTTTGCGGAGGGTATCGCATCTTTCTTTAACGGCGACGGAGACAAAAATCTTGAAGCTCTTGCTGTGAACGGACTTCGCATGTACTTCACAGGCTTTGCCTTTGCCGGACTTAACATTGTTATTTCCTCATTCTTCAGCTCAGTTGATATGCCCGGAAAAGCCTTCGTTTCATCTTTTCTGAGAAGCTCTGCACTTCTTGTTCCCATTGTTATCGCTCTCAGCCTTGCTTTTGGCATAAACGGCACATGGCTCTCCTTTGCCGTAACAGAGTTTATTGCTCTTGTTGCTACGTTTATAAACCTCAGACGTTCGGGATATCTCGGAAAAACGCACTCTGCCCTGTGAATGAACGCAGTTTTTCTCACTGTGCTATTGCATTCACCGGGATAAAGTGTTATAATGGATTTATATAGATTATTTTAGGAGTGCAAAATGAATACATCAATTTATACAAAACAGATAAATAACATTGTTTCAGAAGTCAAAAAAGCCGTCGTAGGAAAAGACGCTATCATTATAAAGGTACTGCTTGCTATGCTCTGCAAGGGACATATTCTCATCGAGGATATCCCCGGTGTGGGAAAAACTACTCTTGCTCTTGCCTTTTCAAAGGCTCTTTCCCTTGAGCATAACCGTATGCAGTTCACCCCCGATGTTCTTCCTACCGATGTAACAGGCTTTTCTATTTACAATAAGCAGAAAAATGATTTTGAATTCCGTCCCGGCGTTGCCTTCTGCAACCTCTTCCTCGCTGACGAAATTAACCGTACTTCAAGCAAAACCCAGTCGGCTCTTCTTGAGCTTATGGAGGAAAAAAGTATTACCGTTGACGGCGTTACATATAAGCTCCCCGAACCCTATACCGTTATTGCTACTCAGAACCCTATCGGTTCAGCAGGTACTCATAATCTTCCCGATTCTCAGCTTGACCGCTTTATGCTCAAGCTAAGTATGGGTTATCCCGACACTTCGGGAGAAATCTCTATCCTTAAATCAAAGCACAGCTCCAATCCCCTTGACAGCGTAAGACCTGTCACAAATGCTTCCGCAATTATTGAAATGCAGAAGGCTATTTCAGAGGTTTATGTTGATGATAAAATCTATGAGTATATTGTTGCTCTTTCAAATGCTACAAGAAATCACCCTATGCTCAAGCTCGGCGTAAGTCCAAGAGGAACTCTTGCACTTATGCAGATATCAAAGGGTATAGCTCTTGCTATGGGCAGAGATTACGTTATTCCAGATGATATTATTTTCATCTGTCACGATGTTTTTGAGCACAGAATCATACTCAGCTCTAAGGCAAGACTTTCCGAGGTTACAGCAAGCGATGTTATTTCGGAGATTATCAAAAAGACTCCGTCGCCGAAAATTTCTGCTGACAGAGGGTAAGCTATGTTTTTAATCAAGCTTTTATTTGCTGTTCTGATTATTGTCTGTGCTGTTTTCTACATATTATATATATGGGACTTTTCGCTCGTTCTTCTCGTTGTTGTGACTGCGCTTCCCGTTCTTATGCTTATCTCTATGCTGATTGCAAGAAAAAGCATTTCTGTGGAATTTGCCGTGAAAAGCTCTGCCGTTGCCAAAAACGAGGTTTTTGATATTCAGCTCTGCGTTACAAACAAGTCGATTTTCCCTATAGGCAAGGCTGAGGCTTTTATCGAATACTACAATATCTTCAATAATCAGATAAATTCTATCGAGCTTCACTTCCCCATTCAGTCAAGAAACAGCCAGCGTGTAACATTTCAGTTAAACTCAAAGTTCTGCGGAACTCTGATTATCCGCTCAGCTTATATCAATATTTTCGATCCCCTTCGCATTTTCAGGTTTAAAATCGGAAAGAACATCTCGGAAACTATTACCGTTCTTCCACAAGGGTACGATATAAACGGCACTGTTTCCTATACCGACAGAGTCAACGACGAAAGCCTTAACTTCTCGGAAACAAAACCCGGCGATGATCCTTCTGAGGTTTTCGACCTGCGTGAGTACACTCCGGGAGATAAGCCAAACCGTATCCACTGGAAGCTCAGCAGTAAAAAGGACGATTTTATTGTTAAGGAGTACAGCTGTCCCATTGACTCGCCTACCGCTGTTTTTCTCGACCTGCGGTGCAAGGATTTCTCAGAGTTTACTCTGCCTGTGTATGACACTCTTATCGAAACTATGGTTTCTCTTTGTCAGCTCCTTCTTGAAAATGAGCGTGTACACACAATTATTTACTATAACTGCAGAGAAAAATGCTTTGTTCAGCGTGAAATCAATGACATAAATGCTCTCAGCTCGGCTGTTAAGGAGCTTCTTGAGTCGGTTGACGACAATCTCGCCTTCAATTCTCCTGAAGAGTTCCTTTCAGATTTCGGTTTCGACGGCTGGAGCTCGTTCTCGTTTATTACTACAGCAGACGACCTTGAAATGCTGTCGCTGTTCAACGATTACATCGACGCTGATATAAAAAATTTCTTTACCGTTGTCAGGGATAAGTCTGTCAGTGATATGCTCTCAGAGCATCAGGCTTTTAATATCACTCCTGTTATAATCGGTAAAATCTCCTCTTCAATAAAAGATACAGAACTTTAACAAAAGGAAAGACTATGAAACATAAAGAAAGCTCTAACTACAGCGGTATTGTCATTTGCGACAGTATCACTATGTCAGTTAAAAAGAAAAGAGCAGACCTGAGATGGTTTGAAGCGGTTTTTATCGCCATAACAGGCTTTACAGCTGTTATTATGTCCTTTCTCAGAATGTTCGACTTTACCTACAGCAGTTCTTCGGTTATCAAAGCCTGTGTTATTTTTTCGGTAATTCATATTCTTTTTACTCTGGCAGGAAGAAAAGCTCTGTGGCTTGCAGGCGGTTCATTTCTCTTGCTTGCAGGCGCTGTTTATAAATTCAGGGATACTATTACTATCGGCTTTAAGTTTACTTATAATGTGATCTACAGGCTTTCTATGATTACAAGCATTGATTACTATAAAGGTCTTGATGACGACGCTGAAAAATATGCGGTTACAATATTCTTCGTCTTCTGCATATGGCTTCTTGCGCTTGTGATCTATACCTTTACCATACACAAGCCTAATCCCCTGATTGTTATCGCCTTTACCTTCCCCATTATCGAAATCGGTCTTTATAACGGAATTAATATCCCTGTTTTCTGGGGAATTCTCACTGTCGCTTACTGGATTGCCGTTGTGGCTGTGTGCAACATCGACCTTGGCGAGTACTCAGGCGGTAAAGGCGGTTTTGTGCGAAAGGATAACCTTTTCTTCCCTAAAAGACAGATGCGTCTTAAGGTTACCGAAAAATGCGCTGTAATGCTTATGGTAGCTGTCTGCCTTGTTTCGGCAACGGCTATTGCTGTTATGAAAATTACAAGATACGAAAGAAGCGATGAGCTCAATCAGAAAAGAGCCGATATCAAGTACGCTGTTACTACTTTTTCATTCGACGACCTCGCTTCAAGTATATCGGCTGTAACTGAGTCCTTCGGCTTTACCTTTGAATACGAAAACCACAAGCTTGGTACAGCTTCTAAAATCAAGTATAAGAATACCACCGACATTGTTGCTATTTTAGATAAAAAACAGGAAGGTGCCGTTTACTTCAAAGGCTATGCGGGAGCTGTCTACGATAACAACGAATGGACCGAGCTCAGCAAGGACGCTTACCTCGATTACAATGGTCTGTTCAAACGCTTTAAAGAGTATAATATCTACCCGCAGGACTTTGCTTATATCTTCAGCGAGGCTCTTACCGAGCAAAGTGATACAACGGTCTGGATAGAAGCAAAACGCAAGAAAAACAAAAGCTATGCTCCCTATGGCACTAAAAATTACAGCAATATGGAGTACGACCTTGATTGCACTGTAAGCTCAAGGAAAAAGGGAGAAAACGATTATTCCTATAAGTTTATCGGTCCTGATTACCTCATCAGAAATGATTTTCTCGGAGAAAAAAACCGTATCCTTGTCTCTGCTTCCGATATAAGCGATGCTCAGTGGCAAAGTCTGATTGAAGAATACTGCAACGATAATCAGCTTTTTGAACGTCAGGATTACTTCTACATCGATACGGATATAAGTCACGACGCCGTACTCAGCAGTCGTATGGACGAAAACGGTCAGGTTGTTATGTCAGCTCTGCTTGAAAGTGAATACCGTGATTTCGTTTACGAGTATTATCTGCAGGTTCCCGATGACGAAAACATCACAGAGGTTTACGAAGCCTTTGCAGATATTATCGAGGACGGAAGCATTGACACCGCTGAAAGCCGTATTTCACTTCTTAATGCTGTCAGAGAGAGAATTCACTCTATGACAGAGTACTCGCTTGCTCCGGGAAAAACTCCCTCTAACCGTGATTTCGTCAATTATTTCCTTCTTGAAAATCACAAGGGCTACTGCGCTCATTACGCTACGTCAGGTGTACTCCTTGCAAGAATGGCAGGAATCCCCGCACGATACGCTACAGGCTACGTAGTTGTGGGCGAGGATTTCAGCGACAGCAATAAAAACTCTGACGGCTCATATACTTTGAATATCCAGGATAACAGAAGTCACGCCTGGGCAGAAGTTTACCTTGACGGCTTCGGCTGGGTGCCTTATGAGTTTACTGCGGGATATTCTGAGATGTCAATCAATACAGAAACTACCACAACAGAAAACTCACAGCTTACTCAGACTACCACAACAACTGTTTCTACCGACAGCACATCTGCCACAAGCACAAGAGCTTCCTCTTCAAAAACAACAGCAATAACAACAGCTTCTTCTGTACAGACTAATGTCACTTCAGCAACTGCTCTTCTTCCCGGATATGTAGGAAACGGCTCAGGTACAGGCTTCAATAAGGTTGTCGTAAAGATAATTGAAGCTATCGTTGCTGTGATGCTGATTATTGCTGTTGTGATTATCCGAAGAAAGCTTATTCTTAGTATCAGAAAAAAACGGTTTACTCAGGGTGCTCCGTCAACAAGAATTGTTCATATGTATAATTACGCTGAAAAGCTCCTTGGTACTCTTAAGCTTTACCGACAGGATATGCACTATACCGCTTTTGCTGACTTTATCGAGAATTCTCTCGGTCAGCAGTATTTTGAAAAGGGCAGATTCAGAAAATTTATGTATTCGGCTCTTGAGTGCTCATTCAGCAAAACGTCTCCTGACAGCGAAACCCTTAGCGAAGGACTGAAATTCACAGAAATGCTGAGCCGTAATATCTATGAAAAGTCAGGAACTCTTAAAAAGCTCTGGCTGAAATTCATTCTCGTCTACATCTGATTTAAGGAGGTTTATCTTGAAAATTTTTAATGTTACAGGCTATGTAAAGCCCGTTCTTATGATTATTGCCGGTATTATTCTTGCTTTTATTCCCGGATTTATCTCAGGAATTTTCTATATCATCGGCGGAGTTATTATTCTTCTTAACATTATTACTCTTTTATCGGGAGTTCTTTCCGCAGTAGGTGCTCCTGTAGCTGTACCTAAATCAGCTATAGGTATTATAATCGGTCTGTTGATTACCGCTATACCTAATCTCGTTTCCTTTTCACTGCCTGTTGTTGTGGGAATTCTGCTCTGCATCTCGGGTATTTCAAGGATTGTAAGAGCTCTCAGAAGTAACGTTTCGGGAAGCAAAAAAACCTTCAATATCATTGTGGGAGCTGTTGTTGCCGTATCGGGACTTCTCCTGTTCCTTAACCCCTTCTCAAGCACAGGAATTTTCCTTAAGATTGTGGGTATAATCCTCATTGTTGCGGGAATTGTCTCCCTGGCAAATAATGCTGACAGCAATAACGGCAGTCACAAAAGCTCAGGCAGAGCTTCTGATGTGGTTGATGTTGACTACTCTGTCAAGGACGATGATATGTTCAGAAGGTTGAAATAACAGAATATTAAAAAGGGTATCGTATGAGTTGTACGATACCCTTTATTTTTTATCAGTTAAGCTATTTCAATTCCGCCTACTGGTCTTATTCTGAGAATGTGACAGCTACCCTCGCCAAACAATGAATTCATTGCAGTTGAGTACTCTTCTGCCTTTTCGACGGGAACAAACGCCTGTATTGTGCCCGCAAAGCCACCGCCGTGAACACGAACTGCTCCGCTTTCGGCAAGTACTCTCTTGCTGAGCATTATTGCAAGAGGAATTGCCTGTTGCTGTGGATTTTTACAGGAATATAAATTCTGAAGAAGATTTGCTGAAGAATCTCCCGACCGGTTAACAAGAGCTAAAAATTCGTTTATATCGCCCTTTTCAAGAGCCTGTGCTTCATACATGGCTCTTTTGTTTTCACTGAAGAAATGAGAAGCTCTCATAAGAGCGCGGTCAGTACAGTTTTCTCTCAGCTGTGGGAGCTTTTCATAAAACTCATTCTCATCAACAGCTCGCAGATACTCCTTGCCAAACTGCTTTGCCACACTTTTCATCTCTGTAGGAACAGAAACGTAGTCATCTGTCAGGTCAGAGTGACTTCCCTTTGTGTCGGTTATGCAAAGCTTGTAGCCAGCCTTTTCGAAGTCAAAACTGTGAGCCTTGATAACAGGATCAGCGGTATCCTCAAAGTCGATGAACACAAAGCCTCCCACCGAGCTTACCATCTGGTCCATAAGACCGCTTCCCTTGCCAAAGTAGACATTCTCGGCATACTGTCCAATTTTTGCGATCTCAACAGCTCCCGCTTTTCCAGCGTTGTAGTGCTTATCAATGATAGTTCCCACAAGAACCTCAAATGACGCAGATGAGGAAAGTCCGCTTCCGCTGAGCACATCTGATGTGGTATAGGCGTCAAATCCGCCGATTTCTGCTCCCATTTCAGTGAATTTTGAAGCTATGCCTCTTATTATTGAAGCGGATTTACCTGTCTCATCGCTGTGAACTGAAAGGTCTGAAAGCTCTACGTTATCCTGAGGATAGCCCGATGATTTAAGTCTTATGATACCCTCGTTATGAAATGCAACAACGGCTATCACATCAAGATTTACTGCTCCCGCAAAAACACAGCCGTGCTGGTGGTCAGTGTGATTTCCTCCTACCTCTGTTCTTCCAGGAGCAGAATATATATGTATCTCTTCGTGTTGCGGAAAAAGCTTTGCAAATTCCTCTGTCGCTTCAATATAGCGTGCTCTCTGCCTATCAAGAGCCTCTTTGCTGTTTCCGTAAAGCTTTTTCAGCTGTTCATCAAGCTCGCCTGCCTGAATTTTCTCTATAAACTCCTTTGGTTTCATAAATCCTCCTGTATCTTTGCAAAAAAGGTGGACAAAAAGTCCACCTTATGCTTTTTTATTACTTGAGCTTTACAGCTTCTTTTACCTTTACTGCAATGTTTTCACTGCAGAGGCCGAACTTCTTGAGAAGCTCTGTAGCGGGACCTGAATAGCCGTATTCATCGTTCACACCGATCTTTACAACAGGTACAGGACAGCACTCTGTAACTGCGTCGGCAACTGCTGAGCCAAGTCCGCCGATAATGCTGTGCTCCTCAGCTGTAACGATTACGCCTGTCTCCTTAGCGCACTTGCAGATAAGCTCCTTATCAAGAGGCTTGATTGTGTGGATATTTACAACTCTTGCTGAAATTCCCTCAGCCTCAAGAATCTTGGAAGCCTCTAAAGCTTCGTTAACGAGAAGTCCTGTTGCAACAATTGTTACATCAGAGCCCTCCTTCATAACAACGCCCTTGCCAAGCTCAAACTTGTATGTCTCGGCGTCATTTATAACAGGCACTGCAAGACGTCCGAAACGCATATAAACGGGACCATTGAAATCTATTGCAGCCTTTACTGCAGCCTTAGCCTCTACATCGTCACAGGGATTGATGATTGTCATTCCGGGAATTGTTCTCATAAGAGCGATATCCTCATTGCACTGATGAGTAGCTCCGTCCTCACCTACAGAAATTCCGGCATGAGTAGCTCCGATTTTAACGTTAAGGTGGGGATACCCGATAGAGTTTCTTACGATTTCATAAGCTCTGCCGGCTGCAAACATTGCAAATGTTGAAGCAAAGGGGATTTTTCCGCAAGCTGCAAGACCTGCAGCAACGCCCATCATATTAGCTTCTGCAATACCGCAGTCGAAGAAACGATCGGGATAAGCCTTCTTGAAGATGCCTGTCTTTGTAGCAGCAGCAAGGTCTGCGTCAAGTACTACGAGATTTTCATACTGCTCGGCATATTCTTTAAGAGCTTCACCATAGCTCTCTCTTGTAGCCTTTTTAATTACATCTGCCATATCTTAGCCCTCCAATTCCTTTAACTGTGCGTCAAGCTCTGCCATTGCAGCGTCATACTGCTCCTTATTTGGAGCTGTGCCGTGCCATGAAACCTGATTTTCCATAAATGATACGCCCTTGCCCTTTACAGACTTCTGAATGATAGCTACAGGCTTTCCGCTGATTGTCTCAGCTTCGTTGAAAGCTCTTTCAATATCATCAAAATCGTGAGCGTCCATAGTAATTACGTGCCAGCCGAATGCTGCGAATTTATCAGTAATAGGCTCAGGTGAGCAGACCTCTGTGATAGGTCCGTCAATCTGAAGCCCATTATTATCAACGATAGCAACGAGATTATCAAGACCGTAATGAGCTGCAAACATAGCAGCCTCCCATACCTGTCCCTCTTCGATTTCGCCGTCGCCGAGGATAGCATATACCTTATATGGCTTGCTGTCAAGCTTTCCTGCAAGAGCCATTCCACAGGCTGCTGAAATACCCTGGCCAAGTGAACCGCTTGACATATCAACGCCGGGAATATGAATACAAGGGTGTCCCTGTAAAAGAGCACCTATATGACGGAGAGATTTAAGCTCTTCCTTTGAGAA
This sequence comes from Ruminococcus sp., assembly GCA_015066875.1. Taxonomy (GTDB): domain Bacteria; phylum Bacillota; class Clostridia; order Oscillospirales; family Ruminococcaceae; genus Ruminococcus. The sequence goes on along the minus strand of SVNM01000001.1, from coordinate 36,086 downwards.
AAAGCCTCTCTCAGCAAGTACTGAATAAAGTGCGGGAGCAGTATGTCCCTTTGAAAGAACAAGACGGTCTCTGTCGTCCATATCGGGATTTTTAGGATCCACATTCATCTTTGAAAAGTAGAGATAGGTCAGGGTATCGCTGATTGAAAGCGAACCGCCGGGATGTCCCGATTTAGCGTTAAAAGTTCCCTCGATAACGCCTTTTCTTACTTCGCAAGCAGTTTTCTGCAGGCTGTTTTTAATTGTTGCGTCCATAATAACCTCCATCAGTTATTTTATTTCACGGATTATATCCGCAATATACTTTTTTTACATTCTGTGCATCAGTTATTCTTACTGCACTTTTCAATAATTATATCTATAAGCTCAGCGATTGCGCCTGTTTCATTTGTGTTTTCAAGCACAAGGTCTGCTACCTTCTTTACAGTCTCCTCAGCATTTGCAGGAGCGACTCCCAGATCAGCTTCAACAAGCATTTCGATATCGTTATCAAAATCGCCTGTCGCAACAAAGGTATAACCCTCCATACCCTCAAGCTTTCTGTATTGCGCAAGAGCAGAGCCCTTTGTAGTTCCCAAAGGAAGCATCTCATAGAAAATATCCGATGACTTTACAAAGCTTACTGTATCGTATCCCATACGCTTTGCGAAAAGCTCGATAAACGGAATATCCTCAGGCGCCATAGCAAAAAGCACCTTAAGCCAATCGCCTTCTGAAATCTCATCAAGCTCTTTATAGTACGGAGTAACCATACAAAGCTTTGTATGAAGCTCCTCATACTCGCTGTTTCTGAAAACATAAATGCCATCGGTTTTGAGTACCTCTCCGCCGATATGAGGCATAACACCGAGAATTTCCTCAGTTATCCTCTTTGCTTCAGAAGGCAGAGGCTGTTCAAACAATACCTTATCGTTTACCTTATCGTAAATCGCTGCACCGTTATACATTATAAGAGGCATTTTCAGCTCAAGCATATCATAATAATGGTGAAACGAGTGAATTGTTCTGCCTGTTGCGATTGTGAATTTGCCTCCCAGACTCATAAAGCGTTCTATCGCCTTTTTATCGGTATCGGAAATCTCTTTTTTTGAATTAAGCAGAGTTCCGTCCATATCGCTGAGAAGCACTACCTTTGAAATATCCTCAAACATAAAAACTCCTCCTACATTTTCTCAAGTCTGCGAAGAACCGCCTGAAAATACTGCGGAAGCTCGCTTGTAAACTCCAGATACTCGCCTGTTGAAGGGTGAATAAATCCGATTTTACGTGCGTGAAGGCACTGTCCCACAAGTCCCTTATAAGCCTTACCGTAAACGTCATCGCCAAGAACAGGGTGTCCTATATAGGAAAGATGAACGCGTATCTGATGAGTTCTTCCTGTTTCAAGCCTGAGGCGGACGTGAGTATAACCTCCGTACTGCTTCAGCACAGTGTAATGGGTAACGGCATTTTTGGAATTCTGCTGAGTAACACACATTTTCTTGCGGTCGATATGATGTCTGCCGATAGGAGCGTCTATAGTTCCCGACGGCTCTTTGAAGGCTCCCACAGCGATTGTTTCGTATTCACGGGTAAAGCTATGAGCCTTTATCTGCTCGGAAAGCTTCAGGTGAGCGTTATCGTTCTTTGCCACAATGAGAAGTCCGCTTGTATTCTTATCAATTCTGTGGACAATTCCCGGCCTGATTACTCCATTGATACCTGAAAGGCTCTCTCCGCAGTGAAAAAGCAGTGCATTTACAAGAGTACCGCTGTAATTTCCGTGGGCAGGGTGTACAACCATTCCCTGAGGCTTATTGACCACAAGCAGATCGTCGTCCTCATAGACAATGTCAAGGGGAATATCCTCAGGCAAAGCGTCCAATGGCTTTGGCGGAGCAAATGAGATCTCGACAGTCTGTCCCGCTTCAACCTTGAAGCTTTTGGCAACAGTGCTTCCCCCCACAAGAACGCTTCCCGACTGTATCAATCCCTGAACAGCAGAGCGTGTAAGCTCGGAAACATTTTCGGAAACATACTTATCGATACGAGTACCGTTCCATTCCTGCGTTACAACAAATTCAAGCTTTTCACTCATTTTCTTTCGCCTTTTCAGCAAGAGCATTCTTGCTTTTTTCTATTTTAGGATCAATAAAAATTACGTAGATAAAAAGGAATATCACAGCAAACACTACGCAGATATCCGCAACGTTGAAGATTGCGAAGTCAAAGAGCTTTATCTCAAACATATCTATAACGTAGCCGAGTCTTATTCTGTCAATGAGATTGCCTATACCGCCTGCAATAAACAGCACAAGAGCTGATGTAAGCATCTTTGAGCGTTTATAAAGCATACACAGCATTACTATTCCCACTACTATCACTATTGAGGTAAAGCCTATAAGAAACCAGCGCTGTCCCGACATACTGCCGAAAATGGCACCGTCATTTTCAAGGTAGGTAAGGTCGATGATCTCGAAATCGCCGAAGTGAATGAAATCGATACTTCCCTTTGGCTGAAGGCTTGTTGAAGCCCAGTACTTCACAAGCTGGTCTGCTCCGATAAGAGCAAGTATGGATATGACAAGAATAATAATCACTGATGATAATCCTTTCCGATTTATAAATACAGCCTGCTGGGAAAACAGCAGGCAATATTTTCTGATTACTTAACTGCTGCTGCACATCTTGCGCAAAGTGTAGGATGCTCGCTGTCGTTTCCGACGCTCTTTGAATAGCACCAGCAACGCTCACACTTTTCGCCTTCTGCCTTAACTACCTCATATGCAGTCTCACCCTCGGACTTTTCTACTGAAACTCCTGATACAATGAGGATTTCAGCAAGCTGTTCCGAAAGCTGTACATACTTGTCATAGTCTGCTTCACAGCTCTTGATTATAATGTTTGCCTCAAGTGACTTACCGATAGTCTTAGCATTTCTTGCTTCCTCAAGAACCTTATTTACAGCTTCTCTTGTGCTGTAGATAAAGCTCCACTTCTCAACGAAAGCGTCGCTGAGCTCAAGGCCTGACTTTTCAGGCATCTGATTGAGGAAAATGCTCTGCTTATCGTCATCAGCAGAATGAGGCATAAACTGCCAGATTTCTTCTGCTGTAAAGGAAATGATAGGAGCAGCAAGTCTTGCTACTGCGCTGAGAATTCTGTACATTGTTGTCTGAGCTGCACGACGAAGCTCTGAATTCTCCTTTTCGCAGTAAAGTCTGTCCTTGATGATGTCAAGATAGAAGTTTGACATATCGATTACGCAGAAGTTATGGATTGCGTGGAATGCAATATGGAAATCGAAGGAATTATAGCCCTCGTTAACCTTGTCGATAAGGGCGTCAAGACGCATAAGTGCCCATTTATCGAGCTCTGTAAGCTTGTCATCTGATACGCAGTCTGTATCGGGGTTAAAGCCCTCACCGTTGCCGAGGTTGCCGAGAATAAATCTTGCTGTATTTCTGATCTTCTTGTAAGCGTCAGAAAGCTGTTTGATAATAGCCTGTGAAATTCTGATATCTGAATGATAGTCAGAAGAAGCTACCCACAGACGAAGAATATCTGCGCCGTAAACATCGGTAATCTCGTTGGGAGCAATTCCGTTTCCGAGAGACTTATGCATAGTCTTACCCTCGCCGTCTACTACCCAGCCGTGTGTGCAGACAGCCTTATAGGGAGCTGAGCCCTTATATACAACGGAAGTGAGAAGCGATGACTGGAACCAGCCTCTGTACTGGTCAGCGCCCTCAAGATAGAGGTCAGCAGGCCATGAAAGGCAATCGTACTGTTCCATAACAGCAGAGTGAGAAACACCGCTGTCGAACCAAACGTCCATAATATCGTATTCCTTGGTGAATTCACCGCAACCGCAGTCACACTTTACAGTTGAAGGAATAAACTCATTTGCTTCCTTAACCCACCATGCGTCAGCGCCTTCAGCACGGAAAAGGTCAGCAATAGCCTTGATTGTATCGTCATTTACGATAGGCTTTCCGCAGTCCTTACAGTAGATAATCGGGATAGGAACGCCCCATGTTCTCTGACGGGAGATACACCAGTCGCTTCTGTCACGAACCATACCCTTGATTCTGTCCTCGCCCCAGCCGGGAATCCACTGAACGCTCTCAATAGCCTTGATAGCCTCATCCTTAAAGCCGTTGACACTGCAGAACCACTGCTCTGTAGCGCGGTAGATGATGGGGCTGTGGCATCTCCAGCAGTGAGGATACTGGTGGACGATTTTCTGAATTGCAAGGAGAGCACCAAGCTCTTCAAGCTTCTTGGCAATAGCCTTATTTGCAGTATCGGTATCCATACCCTCAAACTCGCCTGCCTCAGCAGTCTGTCTGCCCTTGGCGTCAACGCATACGAGGATACCGATATCGTCGTAATTCTTACAAACCTCAAAGTCCTCTACACCGTAGCCGGGAGCTGTATGAACACAGCCTGTACCGCTTTCAAGAGTAACGTGATCGCCCACGATAATCGGTGAAGGTCTGTCATAGAGAGGATGCTTTGTTTTCATACCTTCAAGCTCAGCACCTGTAAAGATTCCGTCGGTAGTATAATCTGTAATACCGGCAGTTTCCATAGTTGTCTTAACGAGCTCTTCAGCCATTACATAATACTCATCGCCGTTCTTAACGAGAGTATAGTTATATTCAGGTCCCAGACAGATAGCCAGGTTTCCGGGGATTGTCCAGGTAGTAGTTGTCCAGATTACAAAGTAGATCTTGGAAAGGTCAAGTCCCATACCTGTAAAGATGCCCTTGTCATCTGTAACATTGAACTTTACATAGATTGAGTGGCAGGGATCATTTGAATACTCGATTTCAGCCTCAGCAAGAGCAGTATTACAATCGGGGCACCAGTAAACAGGCTTAAGTCCCTTATACATAAAGTCCTTCTTAGCCATTTCGCCGAACACTTCGATCTGTCTTGCCTCATAATCGTGTCTTAAAGTAAGATAAGGATTATCGTAATCACCGATTGAGCCCAGTCTCTTGAACTGCTTCATCTGATTATCAACGTGAGTCATTGCATAATCACGGCAGTGCTTTCTGAGCTCTACAGGAGAAATCGCACCATTCTCAATACCGATTTCCTTCATAGCCTTAAGCTCGATAGGAAGTCCGTGCGTATCCCAGCCGGGTACATACGGCGCACAGAATCCGCTCATATTCTTATGCTTAACTATAAAGTCCTTGAGAATCTTATTAAGAGCAGTACCAAGGTGAATTTCACCGTTGGCATAGGGAGGTCCGTCGTGAAGAATATAAGTGGGCTTTCCCTGATTCTTCTCAATCATCTTATAGTAAAGTCTTTCATTTTCCCATTTTTCAAGCATATCGGGCTCTCTTTTAGGGAGATTGCCTCGCATTGGGAATTCTGTCATAGGTAAATTAAGAGTTGTATTATAATCCTGTGCCATTTTTCTGCGATTTTTTACAGATTATCTGCAAAAAATCCTCCTTTCGCCGTATTTTTCCTGATTAATTATTCTGCTTCACCGAAGCGTGATTCATAAGCGCCCTTGATTGCTCTTGCTGATGCATTTTCGCTCTCAGCAGCTACTGATGCAGCGATTTCCTCTGCTGTTTCAGTTTCATAAACTTCTTCATCATCGAATGTTTCGGGCATTGAAGAAATGAGCTCAAGGTGGCTCTTATACATATCAAAGAGGCTCTTCTTGAAATCAGCAACCTGTTGCTGAGCTACGATAAGAGCTTCCTTTTCCTTGGCAATTTCTGCTCTGTTGCGCTCCATAGCCTCTTCGTGCTGACGAGTAGCCTCATCAACCATAGCGTCAGCCTTAGCCTGAGCCTCAGCGATAATAGCCTCTGCTCTTTCATTAGCCTCAGCAATTACCTGGTGACCCTGCTTCTGAGCGCCGAGGAGAGCGTCCTTAAGAGCGTCCTCGTCCTTCATATACTCACGAACCTTATCAGCGAGTATCTGAATCTTGTTATTGCTTTCTGCACGCTCGCGCTCCATTTCATCGAGCTCTGCCTCAAGCTGTGCGAAAAACTCATCGATTTCCTCCTGCTTATAACCGAAAGCAGCTTTTTCAAATCTTTTATTTCTGACATCTTTTGAAGTAATCATTACCTTCACCTCTTATTTATATTTACGCAGATTTATATGTATGCGTCCTTTTTTGGTTGTGCCGTTGATTTTATCTATTATAAATTTTCCACTGCCTCTGACAGTAAGAATATCGCCCTCACACACCTCTGAGGAAACAGAGGTTACGGGAATATGGTTAAGCGAAACACGTTCCGAGCGGATAAGCCTTGCGCTGTTTTCACGGCTGTTTTTAGAAGCCATACCCACAATGCAGTCAAGCCTCATAGAAGCGACTGTTCCGCTGATTTCCTCAAACTCCTGAGCATTGCTGAGTATAAACGGACGGTCATCGTAAACGCTCACACCGACTCTGCCGATTTTTGAAACTGAATTCATAATCAGCTTTGAAGCCACTTCCGTGACAAAGGCCTGAGCTATACCCTCGGCAATAACAATATCGCCTATAACCTCACGTTTTAAACAAAGCGCCATAAACGAGCCGAGAAAATCCCTGTGGCTGAGCTTATACTCCTTGCGGAACTCGAAAGTAAGGCACTTTACGGGACTTTCCTCAAAAACGGTATCCTCGCTGTACTCGTTGAATACGCAAAGGATTTTCCGCTGAGCATTTTCATATCCGCCCCACAGTGCATAGCGAAGTCCGCCTGAATTTCTCATACACAGACGCTCAGCCTCTGCGCATTGTCTTTCATCAAGAAAGGACGAATACACAGGACAGAAATTCCTGTCGCACCGGCTGAACATATCGTTTATACGTGCTTCAAGCATTTTGTCGGCGGAATTTCCGCCTGACTGAAAACTCATCAGATGAATACGCCGTTATTTTCGAGCTCGCCCACAAGGTCCTCACCGATAAAGCCTACATTGTAGGGAGTGATGATGTATGTGAGGTTAGCTACAGGCTTAAGGCTTCCGCCGTTTGCATAAGCAACGCCCACGAGGAAGTCGATTATTCTTCTCTTATTCTCAGGTGAAGCCGTTTCAAGGTTAAGAACAACAGTTTTCTTAGCGATAAGGTGATCAGCGATCTGCTTAGCGTCTGTGAAAGCTGAAGGCTTTACAAGAACGACCTGAAGCTGAGCTGTTGTCTGAATGTTCACTACCTTGTTTCTTCTGCCCTCGCCTGAAGAAGCGGGTTCGTCGTTGTCATTTCCGTAATTGCGCTCGTGACGGGGAGTAGGGATATCAGCCTGATCGTCGTCGTCCTCGTCTGAAAGGAAGAATTCCTTGATGTTGTCAAAAAGTTTCATAATATTTCTCCGTTCTCCGCATTATTATTTATTAATCCGAAGTTTAAATGCGGAATACTCCGGACTCTTTCAGCAGTTTTTCTGCATTATTTATTATAGTTTCTTGCTCCGAACAGGCCTGAGCCTATACGCACAAGCGTAGAGCCATATCTGATTGCCTGAGCGTAGTCGCCCGACATACCCATTGAAAGTATCTCCATATCCACACCGTGAATACTCTTACTTTTCACATTTTCAAAAAGCTCCTGCATATTTCCCAGATGAACATCGCTTTCCCAGGGGGGAGGGATCGTCATAAGTCCCTTTACCCTGATATTTTCAAGGCAGGCAATCTCGCTGAGGAAATCATAAGTATCCCCTGCCTTAATTCCGCCCTTACTATCCTCATCGCCGATATTGACTTCGCAGAGGATATCCATAACCTTATTATTGGCTTTGGCAAGGCGATTTATTTCCATTGCAAGTCTGATACTGTCTACCGACTGTATCATCGACACGGAATTGATAATATACTTTACTTTATTTGTCTGAAGGCTTCCTATAAACTGAACCTCAGCGCTTTTATTGTAGCCTGCGCACTTTGACTGATATTCCTGAACCCTGTTTTCACCGAGAAGGTCAACTCCCTGAAAAACAGCGTGGTTTATCGCTTCAACAGAAACAGTCTTTGTTACAGCCATAAGTCTGACCTTTTCATCGGCAGTTCTGTATTTTGCACAAGCCTCTGCAATATTATACCTTATTCTTTCCAGGTTTTCATCAATATAGCGGAAATCATTTCCCATTTGAATCAACACCTTCAATCATAATATCATCATACAGAGCAAGATAGCTGTTATCCTCTTCGTGAACAGCGGAAAGAACGTAATCACTGCCCTCATAGATAACATCAAGCTTTCTGAACTCGACCTGTTCGCCTTCGAGAATATAAACTCCCTTATAATTGGTAACAGTCTGAGTTTCGATACCTGTTTCCTTATCCTTTATTACTTCCTCAATTTCCTTGAAGCGTATCGCCTCACGGGGAACCTTCAGTCCGCTGTACTCGCCCTTTATGAGCTCTACATTCTCACAGCGGTGCTGAACCAGGTCATAATTGAACTGATTACAGGAAACGATAATAATGCTCTTTTCGGGATCGCCTTCATCACGGATATCGATTACCTTTGCGGTAAAGGTTTCCGAAGCTGATTCAAACCTGAGCTGAACCTTATCACCCACAGCATACTCCTTACGCGAGTTATTTATAACACCCGCAAGATACCACTCATAACCGTCGATAAGCTTTCCCACAATTCTCGGGTCATTATCGACCTTTTCCGTAATTCCGTCAAGCTGACTTACGGTAAGCGAGCTGATATTCTCCTTTGTAAGAATATCCTCATATCCGTCGCAGTAGCTTACAAAGTAAGCCGAACGGTCTGAGGTGATCATTTCTGTAGGATAAATAGTGCTGAGCTTGAGCTGATTGAGCTCTGAGCCGATATCAACGATTCTCTGTGAAAAATCAACGTCCTCCTCAGTAACGATCTGATAGGTACTGAGCATAACAAGAAGGTTGTCCATATCAGTACCGATAGTCTCATAATCGTGCATATCACGGCAGTATATGAGATTTCGGTAAGTCTCCTCAATATCCTCTGAAAGACTTGCGGGCTGTGCCGATTCTATTGTACCGGGATTCTGTATTTTTTTAAGAATATCAAGCTCACGGCTGAGCTTTTCTATTTCCCTGTTTGTTTTTATCTGTCTGTCGTCCTGATAAACCTGAGCTATCACAGAGCCGTTTCCAAGCCTTCCGCCTTCGGTTACGCCATAGCTTAAAACTCCGCCTCCGTTGTAAGTAACAACTTCCTCATCGCGGATAAAAACTCCCCTGAACTCTGCCGAAGCCGTTGCATCTGTCATTAATGCGCTTTCTGTTGCACTTTCTCTGTTTCCGAAATTATAAACAATGCTTACAAAAATCACAAGAAACAGTATCAGAACCACATTACGCAGTATTTTGGAAACAACATTGTTTTCCGAATTAACTGAACGCATTTAACTCACCGTCTCAGTCGTTCTTTTCAGAAGCCTCAAGTATTGAAACAGGTCTTGAAGGAGCAATGGTAGAAATTGCGTGCTTATAAACAAGCTGTTGCTTTCCGTCGCAGTCGAGGATAACCACATAGCTGTCAAAGCCTCTTACCATACCCTTGAACTGAAATCCGTTTGTAAGGAACACGGTAACTGTTATCTTTTCTTTTCTGCACTGATTGATGAACACATCCTGCAGATTAATACTTTTATTCATACACATTCTCCATTCATTTTATTATTTCTGATTCAGGCAAAAGTGATTTTCAATAAATTAAAAATACACACAATACATTATATCATATATTTCTGTAATTTGCTATACATTTTTTTGATTTTTCCAAAATTTCAGTTTTTTTATCTATTTCGCCCAAAATTATCCACTTTATACGTTTATTTTTCCTAAACCACGTCAGTTGTCGCTTTGCATAACGGCGTGTTTCCTGTTTGATTTTGTCGATACACTCTTCAAGAGTCATATCTCCCTCAAAATACGGTATAAGCTCTTTGAAGCCGATTGCGTTTGCAGAGGTCCTCATTCCGCTTTCCTGCCAGAGATTTCGTGCCTCTTCCACAAGACCGTTTTTCACCATTTCGTCAACTCTCAGGTTGATGCGTTCATAAAGAGTCTGCCTGTCATCGTAATCAAGACCGATTATCAGGCTGTCGTAGGGACTTTCCTCAAGCAGACTTTCTGCCTTGAGCTTGGTAAAGGTTTTTCCCGTAACGTGAAGCACCTCAAGAGCACGCACAACTCTCACAAGATTATTAGGGTGTATATTTTCAGAAGCCTCAGGGTCTGCCATAGCAAGTCTTTCGTGCAGAGCCTCGTTTCCGTATTCACGTGCATAGGCATAGAGCTCTTCTCTGTACGCTTCATCGCTTCCGCCCTCGGAAAAACACACATTATTGAGAAGCGAGTCAATATAAAGTCCCGTACCTCCCACAATTATGGGAAGCTTTCCTCTGCTGAGAACCTCATCTATCTTTTCTTTTGCAAGCTTTACATAATCGGCAACACTGAAGGTCACATCTCTGTCAAGAAAATCGATAAGGTGGTGAGGAACCCCGTCCATTTCCTCAGTTGTGGGCTTTGCGGAGGCTATGTCCATTCCCTTGTAAATCTGCATAGAGTCGGCTGAAACAACCTCTCCGCCGTACTCCTTTGCAAGAGCTATTCCAAGCCCTGTCTTGCCCGATGCGGTAGGTCCCGCAACCGCAAGAACGAAGGGCTTTGCTTTTTTAATTTCCATTATGAGTCTCCTTCCGCAGAAATCACTCTGTTATTTCAATCAGATTACCCTCACAATCAACTATACAGCTTTCATAGTAGCCGTCGCCCGTTGTTCTCGGACCGCTCACTACACTATAGCCGTCAGTTAAAAGCAGTTCTGTAAGAGCGTCCACCATTTCACGGCTTCCCACGCTGAAGGCTATGTGAGAGTATCCCGTATGCGTGGATTTCTTGCGCTTTGCAGTCACATCAGGTCTTTGCATAATCTCAAGACGAGCGCCTTCATCAAAGGTAAGAAAATACGATTTAAAGCCTGTTCTTTTGTTGATGTAAATGTCGTTTGAAACGGCTCCGAAATAGCCTTCGAAAAATTTTCTTGCACGCTCAAGGTCGCTTACATACAGTGCTGTGTGTTCAATTTTCATCGCAAACCTCCGCTTTTATGTTCTCTTGAACTGATGCTCGATATTGCTTTTGGTCATTGTGAACATCACAGGTCTGCCGTGTGGACAATGACGTATCTGCTCATTATTGTAAACCTGCTGTGCAAGAGCCTGAAGCTCGCGTATATCGTTCTTATCGTTAGCCTTTATTGCAGATTTGCAGGCCATTGTATGCAGAATATCGTCAAGCATATGAGTCTGGGGATTCTGCTTGCCAAGATAGAGATTTTCCGCAATTTCAGGTATAAGCTCGTCAAAATCAAGCTCCATCATAAACGTAGGAACAGCCTTTGTCACCACATACGGAGGCTGTGAGAAATCGAACTCAAAGCCCATATCCGCAAGAAGCTCAGTATTATTCTGCATAGCGTCAAACTCATTCATCGAAAGAAGCACACGGCTTCCCGTAATGAGCATCTGACTGTACTGACGGCAGTTACGGCTTTTGAGCCTCTCGAAAATAATCCTCTCGTGAGCTGCGTGCTTGTCTATCATAACTATGGTATCATCAACCTCAGCCATTATGTAATTCTTGAATGCTTCGCCGATAACACGTATTTTGGGTTCTTCCTTTACAACAGGCTCTGATACGGAAAGAGTCTCAGCCTGTTTTTCGCACGGTCTTGAAAGCGACTGTGTGCTGATATAGCGGAAGCCATCTACAGGCTTATCCTCTGCAGGCTCAGCAATCTTTTCTGTTCGCTGAGTCTCATTAACGCAAGGCTCGGAAACAGCCTTTTCAGGCTCAGGCTGAGCAATCACCAACGAAGAAACATAGTCTGCCACAGAACGCTCTGCCACAGGCTCCTCAGCAGACTTTACCACAGGCTCTGCCGGCTTTACGCTCTGAGTGCTCTGTACCGCCTTTTCTGCTTCTTCTATCTTATCAATGGGAGTAAATATGAACTCCTGCTGATTGAGCACTGTTTCAGGCTCTTTAGCACCCTCCACAGTCCAGTCGACCTTGGGCTTGAGCTCGAATTCATAAATGAGTCCGTCATTGAGCATAGAGTTCTTTACAGCAAAGAAAACTGCGTCGGAAACAGCTCTCTCATCGGTAAAACGCACCTCTGCCTTTGCAGGGTGGATATTCACGTCCATTGCCGACGGCGGAAGCTCTATCATAAGCACACAGGCGGGGAATTTTCCCGTCATAATCATATTTGTAAAGGCACTTTCAAGTGCTGTTGAGCATATTCTTGATTTGACATAGCGTCCGTTGACAAAAAAGTTCTGAAAGCTTCTGTTATTCTTGGCGTACAGAGGCTTTATAACGTAGCCTGTTACCTTTATTCCGTTGTGAGTGTAATCCACAGGAATAAGGTCTCTTGCGAAATCACGTCCGTACACCGCATATATTGCCGAGTAAAGCTCGCCGTCACCACAGGAGTTGAACTCCATACGATTATCACGTATAAGCTTGAAGGAAATCTCAGGGTGTGAAAGAGTTATCTTCTGAAGAATCTGACTGATTGCATTTGCCTCTGTCACGTCCTTTTTCATAAACTTCTGCCTTGCGGGAACATTGTAGAAAAGGTCACGTATAATTATGGTCGTTCCGTCAGGACAGCCTGCTTTTTCGTGTGAAACTTCAACGCTTCCCTCAATTCTGTAGGCTGTTCCTAAGGGCTCAGCTTCCTGTTTGGTCATAAGCTCTACCCTTGCCACTGCCGATACAGAAGCCAGAGCTTCGCCTCTGAAACCGAGAGTGAGGATATTGTCAAGGTCGTCCTTTGCGGAAATCTTGCTTGTGGCATGACGAAGAAAGGCTGTAGGTACGTCCTCAAAAGCCATTCCACAGCCATCGTCGGTAACACGCATATAGGTTGTTCCGCCGTTTTTTATCTCGACAGTAATATGCGTAGCTCCTGAATCTATTGAATTTTCCCCAAGCTCCTTGATAACCGACGAGGGACGCTCTATAACCTCGCCCGCAGCAATAAGCTCTGATATTTCCTTACTAAGCACGTTAATTGACGGCATTGAGTTCTCCTTTCATCAAAAAAAATCCTAAAGCACAGTCTCCATTCCGATTTTCTGCACACTCATTCCGCATTTTTCGTAGAATTTCATTGCAGACTCATTGCACGCCCACACATTGAGCGTTACATTATAACAGCCCTGCTCTTTCGCAAAGCTTTTTACATACTCATAAAGGGCAGAGCCGATATGCTGTCCTCTTAAGCTTTCATAAACGCACAAATCGTCGATATACAGGGTTTTAATGGCAGTAAGAGCTCCCTTTCCGTCTGACTGCTGAAAAACGCAGAAGGCATATCCCAGTACGCTGTCCTGTTCATCACAGGCGACAAAAATCGGTCTTTCGTCGTCAGCGATAAGCTCTTCAAGCTCCTTATCATTATATTTTCTTGCACCCATATTGAAAAGGTCGCTTCTTCCCTGTGCGTGAACTGCGCAGACCTGCACAAGAAGCTCGCCTATGCTTGGAATATCCCTGTTTTCTGCCCTTCTGATTGTCATAAAAAGCCTCTTTTCCGTTATTAAAGAGAAGACTCCCATCTTCTCAGCATATTCACCAGATTATGTGCATTGCTTTGCTGTTCGGTAAGCTCTGTTCCGCACTTTGTGGCAATTGTAAATTTATGGCGGTATTTCTTGCCGTCACTGCGGTACTTGATATCTATGGTATATGAACCAAGAAGAAGTGCCTTTGTGACTTTCAGCTTCTCTACAGTCATCTGATAGATTGTGGTGTACGAACCGCCTGTTCCTGCAAGAGTTTCCACAAGAGAATGTACCGTAAGGTAAAGTCTGTCCTCTCTGCTGTCTGTGGCGAGAAATCCCCAGTTTGTAGGTCTGCCCGACGAAAGAAATCCGCTGAAATCCGCGATTGAGCAGTACACGGGATTTACAACCTCTGTTCCGAACACCGAAAGCTCATTGTACATTGATTCGTTTGTAATTTTCATAGTAATTCCCCTTTGTTTTATATTTTATATTTATTTAATAATATCAAGCATATCTCTTAAAAGCTCACGGCACTCAGCGTCTGAAAGCTCGTCGATATTTGTTTTTTCAAGCATATCAAGTGCTGACTGACGGCTTACTGCACCAAAGCTCATCTGTTCCATATCATCTGCTACTGATGAACTGCTTAATGTGTTATTGTTACGCTCCATTTCCTCAAGAAGCTCTCTTGCACGGTTGATAACCTTTGTGGGAAGTCCCGCAAGCTTTGCAACATCAACGCCATAGCTTTCGTCAACTCCGCCACGTACTATCTTTCTCAGGAAGCGTATGGAGCCTCCGTGCTTGTTTACTGCTATACTGTAATTCTTGACGCCTTCAAGCTCATCTTCAAGACCAATGAGCTCGTGGTAATGAGTCGCAAAAAGAGTCTTACAGCCAAGCTTTTTAGAGGTGCAGATGTGCTCTGCAACGGCTCTTGCGATGCTTACTCCGTCAAAGGTAGATGTACCTCTGCCAACCTCGTCAAGAATAACAAGACTGTTGGGAGTCGCATTTTTCAGAATATCCGAAACCTCGCTCATTTCCACCATAAAGGTACTCTGTCCTGCTGTAAGGTCGTCAGATGCTCCCACACGGGTGAAAATCTTATCCACAACGGAAATCGTTGCGGAATTTGCAGGCACAAACGAGCCTATCTGCGTCATAAGCACGATAAGCGCCGTCATTCGCATATATGTGGATTTACCCGACATATTCGGTCCTGTGATAATGGACATTCTGCCCGATTTTGTATCCATATGAACATCATTTGGAACGAACATTTCGTCCCTCAGCATAAGCTCTACAACAGGGTGACGTCCGTCACGGATATCAATAGCTCCGTCAAGCGAAAGTGAAGGCTTTACGTACTGATTTCGCTGAGCTACCGAAGCAAAGGAGCATAGTACGTCAACAGTTGCTATTGCCGAAGCTGTTTTCTGTACGCTTTCAAGCTTTGTTGCAAGGAAGTCTCTTACCTCTGCAAAAATATCAGCTTCAAGAGCAAGGGCACGGTCTTTAGCTCCAAGAATGGTATTCTCGGCATTTTTCAGCTCTTCCGTAATAAATCTCTCGGCATTTGCCAGAGTCTGCTTTCTTATATAGCCCTCAGGAATAAGGTCGTAGTATGAACGTGTGACCTCAATGTAATATCCGAAAACACGGTTAAAGCCTATTTTCAGGTTCTTTATGCCTGTAGACTCACGCTCTCTTACAGCTATTTCCTCGATTATCTCCTGTCCGTTATTCATAACGTGTCTGAGGCTGTCAAGCTCTTCATTGAAGCCGTCACGGATAACTCCGCCGTCCTTTACGGATACGGGAGGCTCCTCCATTATTGCATTTTCCACGAGTCCCACAATATCCTCAAGCTGTGAAATATTGCTGTTAAGCTGTGAAATAAGCTTTGAATCACCGAGCTTTTCAAGCTCCTTCTTAATAAGAGGAATCTGCATTGCCGTAGCGGAAAGAGCCTTTAAATCACGGGGATTAGCCGTCTTGTACATCACCTTTGTCATAAGGCGCTCAAGGTCATAAACCCTGTCAAGCAAATCTGTAAGATCTGAAAGCACAACGCTCTTCCTGTACAGCACATCAACCGCTTCAAGACGCTCGATTATTCTTGCGGGACTCTTCAGAGGCTGTTCGATCCAGTTCTTAAGCATTCTTCTTCCCATTGAGGTCTTTGTGCTGTCAAGAACCCATAAAAGCGAGCCTTTTTTCTCCTTGCTTCTGAGAGTTTCGGTAAGCTCAAGATTTCGTCTTGCATTAAGGTCAAGTCCCATATAAGCGTCTCCGCTGAGGAGAGTAATTGATGTAAAGCGTGATACCGATGATTTCTGTGTATCGTTTATGTAATCGAAAAGTCCGCATACGGCACAGCAGTCTGCTCCCTCGTCGCTTATTCCAAGCTCTGAAACGGATTTAACGCTGAACACCTGTGCTACTGTATCACGCACACGCTGAGGACTGAAGCAGATGCTGTCTCTTAAAGTTACAGCACAGCCCAGTCTTAGTTTAATGAATTCTGATGCATTTTTCAATGAAAGAAAGCTTTCAGGGAAAATAATCTCTGCCGGCTGAGTTCTTGAAAGCTCGTTGATCACTTCCGTTTCAGCGTCCTTTCCCTCAAAAAAGCACAGAAAAGCTTCACCTGTGGAAATATCGGCTGATGCCACTGCACAGGCTTTTTCTTTTTCGTCGTAATAGATACTGCATATATAGTTGTTTTTTCCGTCGTCAAGCATACTGCTGTCGGTGAGCGTTCCGGGTGTTACCACCTTTATTACGTCACGAACTACTATTCCCTTTGACTCGGAAGGATCTGTCAGCTGTTCGCAGACAGCAACTCTGAAGCCCATATCTATAAGCTTTTTTATGTAGATATCAGCTGAGTGAAAGGGAACTCCGCACATAGGTGCACGCTCTTCAAGACCGCAGTCTCTGCCTGTAAGAGTAAGCTCCAGTGCCTTTGACACAGCTATTGCGTCATCAAAGAACATTTCATAAAAGTCACCGAGACGGAAAAAGAGCACGCAATCCTCGTATTTATCCTTTACCTCAAAATACTGGCGCATCATCGGTGAAATTTTACTTCTGTCGATTTTCATTTTATGAGTCTCCTTTCATAATAAGATGCTGTAAACAGACTGCCCTAAGGCAGTCCTTATTCAAAACAGCATTATTTTTGCACAGTCAGTCTGTACTGCGGTACGAATAGGTTTGCGGGCACTCCTCCCAACCACAAGTGTGGTGCAGGTGGCGACCTGTGGTCGCCCGTTGACTGCAATACAGCTACCGTGCGAAATTTTTACGCTACCGTTATACCGTCCAACAAATTCGCCGGCGGGGCACCCCGCTTAGTGACAGCCTCCGCAGGTAGCACAGCTTCCTGAACAGCCGTGTGAAATCTCACAAGTGTCAGGGTCCTCGCCGTTTGCGCACATTGTGATGATCTGGTTGATATCGTTCATCATCTGCTCATAGCCGTTCTGTGCCGAGTTGAATACTATCATATTCTTATTGCTCATAATCTTTGCATATGTTGACTTGAGCTCTTCATCAAGAGCTTTGATACGCTCATCGTCACGGTTTTCACTGCTCATTTCCTTGTTGATGTTCATTCTTGTGATGTTGAAATCACCGATAAGCTTCTGAAGCTCCTGATCGTTGTCATTTGCCTGTTTTGCCAGATTATATGCTGTATATCTGTCGTCCTGCTGAATAGCCTTTCCAAGCTCTCTTGCCATTGAAATAACGTCCATTGTAATTACTCCTTTAAATTTTGATTAATCTATGATTTTACCGATGACCGCCCAGTTTTTAGCTTCGGTTACTTCTATTTCAACGAAGCTTCCTACAAGCGAGCTGTCACCTGCAAATTCAGCTATAATAAATTCATTGCTCTTGCCCGTGAGATAGCCTTCACGCTTCTTACTCTCACCGTCAACAAGAACTCTCATTTTCTCCCCCACAAAGCGTTTATAATGCTCAGTGGAAATTTCTCTCTGAACCTCAAGAAGCCTTCTCATTCGCCGACTCTTCACATCGTCAGAGATTTTATCCTCCATTACCGAAGCCTTTGTGCCTGTTCTTTTTGAGTATATGAACGAGTAGATGTTATCATACTTCACACGCTTTATAAGCTCTAAGGTAGCCTCAAAGTCCTCGTCACTCTCATTGGGAAATCCTACAATTAGGTCTGTTGTAAACGAGAACGAGGGCTCTCTTTCTCTGAGATAATCCACTGTTTCAAGATATTTTTCGACGGTATAGCGTCTGTTCATTCTTTCAAGAACATCATTGCTTCCGCTCTGCACAGGAAGGTGAAGGTGCTTTGCGACCTTGTCGCACTCAAGTATAGCGTCAAGAAGCTCTCTTGAAGCGTCCTTAGGGTGAGATGACATAAAACGGATTACAAAATCGCCCTCTATATCATTGAGTCTTCTGAGAAGCTGTGGGAAAGAAAGTCCGTCTGAAAGGTCGTTTCCGTAAGAGTTGACATTCTGTCCAAGAAGCATAATCTCCTTATAGCCATCTGAAGCAAGCTGAGTAACCTCAGCAATGATATCCTCTGCCTTTCGTGAACGCTCTCTGCCTCTTACATAGGGCACTATGCAGTAGGTGCAGAAATTGTTGCACCCGTACATTATGGGCACAGAAGCTTTGAATGTGCTTTCACGTATCTGCTCGCAGACCTGTGAAAAATCATCGTATTCCCTTCTGTCCTCGGAATATTTCGCTCCCTTAAGGGCTTCAAGAAGCAGTGCCGGCAGAGCATTCAGCGCAGATGTTCCCAGCACAAAGCTTACCTGGGGATACGAGCTTTTGATTTTCTCTGCAATATGCTCCTGAGCCGTCATACAACCGCTTATACCTATTATAAGCTCAGGCCTGAGCTCTTTGAGACTCTTCATACTTCCCACAATGCCGAAAACCCTGTCCTCAGCATTTTCTCTTACCGCACAGGTATTGAGAATTATAAGGTCTGCGTCATTCTCGTCTTCGGTAAAATCATAACCCGACTGTTTTAAAAGTCCCTTGATTTTTTCTCCGTCCGAAACATTGAGCTGACAGCCAAAGCTTCTTACATATGCCTTTTTTGAGTTTCTTGCCTGAATAAGCGATCTTATTTCTTCAAATATACCTGTATTACAATCCAAAGCAATTCTCCTTCGCATTTTTCGGAAAAAGCTATCCCGAAAACTCTCATAATATTTTATTATAACACATTTTTTTATCTCTTTCAAGCAGATATTTATTTTTACAGTCATTTACATTTATTTTATTAATATAATAAAATTTCTCATCTGCTATTGACATTTCTTTTCAGTTGTTGTATAATTATTATTGCTGAGTGCTGATGTGGCACAGTCGGTAGCGCAACGCCTTGGTAAGGCGTAGGTCGTCGGTTCAAGTCCGATCATCAGCTCCAGAGAGTCTTGTTAACGCAACAAGGCTCTTTTTGTTTTTACGGATATTCACAAAAAACCGCTGTATCTTTTTCTGATACAGCGGTTTTGCTTTCCATTATTTAATTAAGATACGACTCAGGAAGTTCCTCAATTAACTGAGCAACCTTCTTCTGAATTGAAAGTGCATCTGATGTATCAACACCGTCACCATTCTGGTAAACGTCAGCATTCACCTTACCCTGTTCTGAGAGAGGATTCTTTTCTGAGTTAGCACCGTATGCCATTACCTTGATAACATCGTCCATTTTTACCTGTCCGTCGCAGTTGGCATCGCCCCACATTATTTCCTGTGTCTCGCTGTCATCAGGCTCTTCGCTACCTGTATATGTTACGTTGGGCTCTGCTGTTTCCTTATTGCTGAAATAGAGATAGTCAACAGCTCCCTTGAAGCCCTTGCCGAGCACTGCTCTGTCTGTTTCGGAAGCACTCATTACAGCAATGGGAGTAAGCGTGAAATTTGCTGAAGCTGACTCTGCTCCGTTGATAAGCAGAGTTCCCCTTCCGTTTATAATGCGGACTGTAACCTTGCTCCACTCGCCCTTTGCAAGAGGTGCTGAAGCTGTAAGAGTTTCCACTGTATTGCCGTCTGTTATTGTAAGCTCAGCTACTCCGGAAGAATTTGAAGGAGTAAATGACATATAAGCCTTTTCATCACCGAAACGGAAAACCTCCTGTCCTGAGCTACCGCCCTTCCAGAGAACTCCCATACTGAGCTGAAGGTCTTTTGAACGTAAAAGCGCGTCATCAACAAGTGCATAGTCATCACTGCCGTCAAAATTAAGAACTCCGTTTGCAGATGTACGCTCGGCAGACCACTCTGCTCCCATCTGACGAATATCTGTTGTAGCATAGGTTTCCTTGCTCCACACAGATGACTGCTCTGCAAAATCGTAATTTGCCACATATCCGTCTGAAGTAGAATACCATCCGTAATCGTCAAGCCAGCCGAAGCCTACTCCGCTGTTTTTGGTCTGTTCGTTGCTGTAATCGCCGTCGAGAATAGCACTTCCCGAATAATTACCCTTACCGTAAACGTATGACATACCCTTTACAACTGCATTATCCGAAACTGTAACTGCCTCTGCAAGATAAGCCTTCTGAAGAATCTTAGCATTGCCCGATACTGTACAGGAATTTGTTACAACTGCGCTGTCGCCTATAACAACGTTTCCGCTGAGTGTCACGCTTCCGAATTTCCAGCCGTTATCGTAAATCATACCTCCGCCGTCAACGATTGCGTGACCGCTGATTACTACGTTGTCTGTTGCTGTTACGCTGTCTGCAACTACAGCATAGTCCTCTACACGTACATTGCCCGAAAGATTAGCACTGCCAAGAACCATTGCATTGGGACCTACATATACGGAATCAGCTACTGTAGCACCGTCTGCTACCCAGCCACCGCCGTTGGGGTGAGTATGTCCGTTACCCTTTGAATAACCGCCCGACTTAATCATTTCTGCTCCGCTGAGCTTTATTTCATAGGGATATCTTCTGCGCTCTGTACCGTTTTTATATGAGGAAACGTTATCCTTGTGAAATGCATTTACCGCATAGGGATCTGCGGGCATAGCCGAAACAGTAAGATAAGCAGATACAGCTCCGTTTGCTGAAATGCTCATACTCTCACCGCTTCCGAACAAATCGGAATATGTTTCCGCACCGTTTGAATCAACTGTAACTATACAAGCCTTCCAGCCTGCATTTGTATCATCTGAAAGTCCCTTTAAATCCACACTGATCGTATCGCCTGTAATTTTAAGAGGAACAATATTTATTCCCGACTGCATAGGAGAATCCTCAGGCGGAGACTGAAGCCAGCCTGTTCCGTTATCCTCAAGAACTGTATAGAAAAGATTCCAGTAGAAAGGCGACTGAGACATTATTCTGTTGAATTCAGACTGATATGCTTCCTGCGCACCGAAATCAAAGGTTGCCATACGCTTTGCATAGTGTCCGAATACTGTCTGAGCGTCTGTGCCGAAAAGTCTTGCGATGGTGTCAAAAGGATACTCGTTAGGCTGTGCTTCTGAGATGATACGCTTTACGCAGTCCATTCCAAGACCCGGAAGATTATCCGGATTGTATGAAAGATATACAAGGAACGGCCAAACCTCGTAATAGTTTCTTCCATGAGGAAGTGTAAGGCTCATATTTCTGAGATAAGGCTCAAATCCGCAGGTTTTTGTGTTTCCTGTATAATACGGGCTTCCCAGATACATTTCACGGAACCAGTTTGCAAGAGGCTCCCACCATGCACCTGTGATATCCTGATCAACCCAAGCCTTCTGATGCATAGTTACAACGTGTCCGAACTCGTGTGCTGTTGTAAGATCGTCAAGCATAGCGTTAGGGCTGATAATTTCAATACCGTATCCGTCCTCAGCACTCATAAATGCCCAGCCGTCAGGATACTGGTCAAGTCCTGTGTATGTAAGATACACGTTTGTCTTGTATTTCTGCTGGCTTCTGCCGTTAACATCAACGTTCATATTCTCCATACCGAGATATTCGCCGTAGCATTTCCAGAGCTTTTCGTAATCCTGAAGATTACGCTGTAAAAACGCATCGTTGACCTGTCCTGTTGTGTCGTTGTTTCCGTAGAAAATAACGAAATGCTCTGATTCCACGTAATTTGCCGTAGTGCAGTATCCCCACTTGTCGCGGATAAGATACTCTCCTGATGCGACTGCCGGCATAGGCATTGCCTGAAGCATTGATACTGCCAGCGTCATACCCGCTGTCAGTGACGCCACTGTTTTCCTTGTCTTCATAGAATTTCCCCCTGTGATTTTTTTATATATTCATCTGTACTTACAATTTGTTATTTCCACATAATAAATAACAAATTGTATAAAACTATTGTATATCATTACCACCCCTGTTGTCAATGTATAATAAACCGAATTCAGTATATATTTTTCCTCTTTATATGTAAAATAATCTTAAAATTCCAGAGTCATTGGCACAATATTACAACAAAGCTCTCGGCGCCTCTTTCTCACCTTTGTCTGTTAAGAATTTAACAGTTTCTCAGACTCATAGTTCACTCAAATTGTGATAAACGTATAAATTGCAAAAAAATATGCGTCGGTATTGACAAACTTACATAAATATGGTAAAATAATTCCAGTTAGCAAGTGCTAATTTATTTTAAGCACACACGTTAGCAAATACTAATTACTCTGTGAATTTCAGGAGATGCGTTATGAATTTAAGTACTGCAGAAGAAGGAAAAGAGTATATTATTCAGCGGATTGAAACTGACGACGAAGAGCTCGATGCTTTTCTGTTCTCACTCGGTTGCTACAGCGGTGAACCTATTACTGTTGTTTCACATATGAAGAACAGCTGTACCGTTTCTATCAAGGACGGCAGATATAACATCGACAAGGGACTTGCTGAGGCTATTATCGTCTGATTTTTTTCAAAAGTAATCTGCTGATTACTTTTTAACATTCTGTTAGTCTCTTCTAACTACATTAGTCGTTTCTAACTGTCGCCGATTGTGTATCGGCAATAAATCATCAGGAGGAATTTTTATGAGAATTGCTTTGACAGGCAATCCCAACAGCGGTAAAACCACTATGTATAACGCCCTTACAGGACGTAACGAAAAGGTAGGTAACTGGGCAGGTGTTACCGTTGAAAAGATAGAGCACTCTATCAAAAGAGCTTATGCAGGAGCGGAAGAACTGGTTGCAGTTGACCTTCCCGGTGCTTACTCTATGTCACCCTTTACATCTGAGGAAAGTATTACAAGCTCTTATGTGAAGAACGAAAACCCCGATGTTATCATCAATATTGTTGACGCAACAAACCTCAGCAGAAGCCTTTTCTTCACAACTCAGATTCTTGAGCTTGGTATCCCTGTGGTTGTGGCTCTTAACAAATCAGATGTCAACGAAAAGAAAAAGACTGTTATTGACGCAGAGGCTCTTTCAAGAAAGCTGGGCTGTCCTGTTGTGAACACCTGCTCTACAAATGCTGAGGGACTTGATAAGGTTATTGAGACTGCCATTGCTCAGGCAGGAAAAAATCAGTCTGCTCCTTATGTTCAGGATAATATCGACCTCACAGATAAAAAAGCTGTTGAGGAAGCTGACAGAAAGCGTTTTGCTTTCGTTAATAAAATCGTTGCTGATGTTGAAAAGCGTAAGGTTCTCACAAAGGATAAGAATATCGGAGATAAAATCGACGCTGTTATCACTAACAAGTGGCTTGGTATTCCCATTTTCGCCGTTGTAATGTGTCTCGTTCTTATGATTTCACAGTACTGGGTGGGACCTTTCCTTGCAGATACACTTGTTGCCTGGCTGGAAAGCTTCCAGAGCTGGATAGGTGGACTCCTTGAAGGTGCAAGCCCTCTGCTTTATGCGCTTCTCGTTGACGGTATCATCGGCGGAGCAATTGCTGTTATCGGATTTCTTCCGCTGGTTATGGTTATGTACTTCCTTATCGCTCTTCTTGAAGACTGCGGTTATATGGCTCGTGCTTCAGTTGTGCTGGACCCCATTTTCAAGAAGGTTGGTCTTTCAGGTAAGTCTGTAATCCCCTTTGTTATTACAACAGGCTGTGCTATTCCGGGTGTTATGGCTTCACGTACTATCCGTAATGAGCGTGAGCGCCGTGCTACTGCTATGCTTGCTCCCTTTATGCCCTGCGGAGCAAAGCTTCCCGTAATTGCACTCTTCGCAGGTGCTTTCTTCGCTGATGACTGGTGGGTAAGTCCCCTTATGTACTTCTCAGGAATCGCTCTTATTTTCTTCGGCGCATTGCTGGTAAATAAAATAACAGGCTATAAATCAAGAAAATCCTTCTTCATTATTGAGCTTCCCGAATATAAGATTCCAAGCCTTGGAAGAGCTGTCAAGACAATGTGTAGCCGTGGCTGGTCATACATAGTAAAGGCTGCTACAATTATTCTTGTGTGCAACACTGTAGTTCAGATTATGCAGACTTTCAACTGGAGCTTCCAGGAAGCTGAAACTGCTGATTCATCAATCCTCGCTTCTATTGCAGGTCCGTTTGCTTATCTCCTCGTTCCTGTTGTGGGTGTTCTCTCCTGGCAGCTTGCTGCGGCAGCTATCACAGGCTTTATCGCTAAGGAAAATGTTGTCGGAACTCTTGCTGTATGCTTTGTGGGACTTGAAAATTTCATCGATACAGAAGAACTTGCTCTTATGGAAGGCGCAGGCGCTGAGGTCGCTTCAGTATTTGCCATCACAAAGGTTGCTGCTCTTGCATACCTTATGTTCAACCTCTTTACCCCCCCGTGTTTTGCTGCAATCGGTGCTATGAACGCTGAAATGAAGAGCGCTAAGTGGCTCTGGGGCGGAATCGGTCTTCAGCTCGGCACAGGCTTTACTGTTGGTTATCTCGTATATCAGATCGGTACACTCATCACTGAGGGACACTTCGGCGAAGGCTTTATTCCAGGACTCATTGCTGTTGTCGTATTTGCAGGCATACTTACATATCTCTGCCTTAATTCAGACAAGAAAATCAAGGAAGAATATGCTCTCAGCGGTAAAAAGGAAAAGACTGCTGTAAGATAATTACTAAAAGGAGTTGTTTTTATGGAGAATGTAATTATTATCGCTGTTGTAATAATTATCGTAGGTCTTGCTTCACTTTACATCTATAAGGCTAAAAAAAGCGGACAGAAATGCATAGGCTGTCCTTACAGCAAAAGCTGTAGCTCAGGTAAATGCAACTGTGGAAACAACAAAAATCAATAAATTCTCTGTGCTCTGTGTAATGCAGAGCACACTTTCTTTCCGAAACAGCTCTGTATTCAAATAGTACTTGACTTTTTTTCAAAGATGTGATATCATTAATAAAACTGTGAACGGATTAAGTAGCTGTTTTGCTGTGGTTTCAGAGATTTTCCGGTTGGTGCGAGGAAAAACAGGCAGTCAGTGAATTACCTCCGGGAGTTTCTGTGCCCAACGTGCATATTTGTATCAGTAGGTTCAGACGGGTGTGCCCGTTATAGCTTTTGAGGTCGGAGCTTTCTTATCTCCGATAAACCGAGGTGGTACCACGAGTAATTTCGTCCTCGTACAGTTTTCGCTGTACGGGGATTTTTTGTTTGAATGGAGGCTTTTATGGATATTATAAAATTCCCCTCTGCCGAAAGCGTGAATAAGGCTGTGTCAGCTGACGAGCCATTGCTTGCCGTTATTTCATTCGACGGAAAAACTGCTGTTGTAAGCCAGATTGACGAGGCTGTTGAGTACCACATTCTGCTTATGAAATCGGGATTTAAAGATACCGATATTGATAAATTTTTCAGAATAGTTCTCGATAAAAGCGGTGCCGACTGGACCTTTGTCTGCCCACCTGATTACAAGAATATTTCCTATAAGGACAAGCGCATAGAAGCTTTCTATAAGGACGGATTTGCCGTTATTTCAGACTTTCTGTACTCTGTCGGCTATCTTGTGGGTATAAATATTCCAAAGCGATACCGCAGACATTTTGATATTATGAGTGATGATAACAGCTCGCTCTGATTTATAAAACATTTCATATAAAGGAGAATAAACTATGACAACTTTTGAAGAACTCAAACGAAGAGGTCTGCTTGCTCAGCTGACCGACGAAAAGGAAATTGAAGAGCTTGTAAACGCAGGTAAGGCTACATTCTACATCGGCTTTGACCCTACCGCAGACAGCCTTCACGTTGGTCACTTTATGGCTCTCTGCCTTATGAAGAGACTCCAGATGGCAGGCAACAAGCCTATCGTGCTTATCGGTGGCGGTACTGCTATGATCGGCGACCCCTCAGGTAAGACCGATATGAGAAAGATGATGACTCCCGAAACAATCCAGCATAATGTTGACTGCTTCAAGAAGCAGATGAGCCGTTTTATCGACTTTTCCGAGGACAAGGCTATCATCGTAAACAACGCAGACTGGCTTATGAACCTTAATTATGTGGAGCTTCTCCGTGATGTTGGAGCCTGCTTCAGCGTAAACCGTATGCTCTCTCACGAGTGCTACAAACAGCGTATGGAGCGCGGTCTTACCTTCCTTGAATTCAACTATATGATTATGCAGAGCTACGACTTTATGGAGCTCTTCCAGAAATACGGCTGTAATATGCAGTTCGGCGGAGACGACCAGTGGGCTAATATGCTTGGCGGTACTGAGCTTATCCGTCGTAAGCTTGGCAAGGACGCTTATGCTATGACAATCACTCTCCTCCTCAACAGCGAGGGTAAGAAAATGGGTAAGACAGAAAAGGGTGCTGTATGGCTTGACGCTTCAAAGACTACTCCCTATGAGTTCTTCCAGTACTGGAGAAATGTATCAGACGCTGACGTTATCAAGTGCCTGAAGATGCTCACCTTTGTTCCTATTGAGGAAATCGAGGAAATGGAGAAAACTATGGAAGGCGCTCAGTTCAACGTTGCTAAGGAGCTTCTCGCTTATGAGCTTACAAAGCTTGTTCACGGCGAGGAAGAGGCTGACAAGGCAAGAGAAACTGCCAAGGCTGTATTCGGCGGAAGTGGCTCTAACGAGAATATGCCTACCACTGAAATCGACGCTTCAGAGCTTACTGACGGCGGTATGGGACTTCTCACTCTTCTCGTTAAGACAGGTCTTGCTCCTTCTATCTCTGAGGGACGTCGTCTTGTTCAGCAGGGCGGTATCTCTGTAAATGATGAAAAGGTTACCGATCCCAAGAGCAATATTGCTCTCGGCGATGAGACTATCATCAAAAAGGGCAAAAAAATCTTCCACAAGGTAGTTGTCAAGTAAGATTATACATAAAAAGGGACTGCAAGTGCAGTCCCCTTTTTTTATGATTGTAATAATAATTCCTTGTATGTTTCAATGTAGATATCAGCCGAAGCAGACCAGCTGTAATCGCACTCCATAGCGCGCTTAACAAGAGCCTTCCACTCGGTTTTATCCTCAAAGTCACGCTTTGCACGCTTTACAGCGTCAAGCATATCGTTTGCGTTGTATGTCTTGAAGGTATATCCGTTGCCGTTTTCTCCGCCGTTATCGCGTACAGTGTCTCTTAAACCGCCTGTTTCACGAACTATAGGAGCTGTGCCGTATCTCATTGAGATCATCTGTGCAAGTCCGCAGGGCTCGCTCTGTGAAGGCATAAGGAACATATCTGCGCCAGCATAGATTTTACGTGAAAGCTCAGGAACAAATCCAAGTGTTACAGAAACCTTGCCGGGATAGCGTGATGCCATTTCACGGAAGAACTCCTCATAGATATGCTCTCCGCTTCCAAGAACGGCAAATTTTACGCCCATAGCAACCATTTCCTCAAACACACAGCGGATAAGGTCGATACCCTTGTGTCCCACAAAACGTGTAACGATACCGATTACAGGACCCTCGCTGTCGTCAAGTCCAAGCTCCTGAGCAAGAGCCTTACGGCATTTTTCCTTCCCTGCAAGCTTCTTTGAGGAGTAATTACCTGCAACAGACTTATCTGTTTCGGGATTGAAAACATCTGTATCGATTCCGTTGAGGATACCCTTGAGCTTATACTGCTTTGTAACGAGAATTCTGTCAAGTCCGTGAGCATACCACGGGTCAAGAATCTCCCACGCATAGCTTGGACTTACTGTAGTAATCATATCTGCTGTTTCCAATGCGCCCTTCATCATATTGATGTAGCCGTCGTACTCAAGCAGATTTGAATGATACAGCGGAATTCCCATAAGCTCGTTGAGAACTTCCTTGCCGTAACGTCCCTGATACTCAATATTATGGATTGTAAAGACGTTCTTTATCTGGTCATAGCCCTGCTGATACTTGTAATATACGTTATAATACACAGGGATAAGAGCTGTCTGCCAGTCATTTGCATTGATTACATCCGGCTTGAAGTCGATATATCTGAGCATTTCAAGAACAGCTCTTGAGAAGAATACAAATCTCTCACAGTCGTCATAGAAGCCATAGAGTCCGTCACGGTTGAAGTAGTACTCATTATCGATGAAGTAATATGTAATGCCGTTTTTCACTGCAGTAAAAATACCGCAGTACTGCTTACGCCATGAAACGTCGACTGTAATATTGGTAAGGAAAGTCATTTCCGCTCTTAATTCAGGACCTATTGCCTTATAAAGCGGGATTACGATACGGCAATCGCAGTTTTTTTCTTTTATTGCTTTCGGAAGCGAGCCGACAACATCGGCAAGTCCGCCTGAAGCTGCGTAAGGAACAGCTTCACTTGCGGCAAATAAAATATTCATATAGCTGTCACCACCGTTCAGATTTTACCGTTTTTGCCAATGTATAACGGATATGATTCAGAACCGGTAAGAACCTTCTCGTCGCTGATTTCAACGTTCTTGTCTGTAATTATTGAAGAAATATTGCATTTATTGCCGACTACGGTATTCTGGAGAAGCACTGCATTCTTTACAACTGCTCCCTTTCCTACCTTTACGCCTCTGAAGAGAATAGAATTTTCTACAGTACCCTCGATCACACAGCCGTCAGCGATAAGTGAATTCTTGATATTTGACTCAAGACCGTACTTAACGGGAGCCTTATCGCCTACCTTTGTATAGATAGGAAGCTCCTTTGTAAATACAGCATTTCTCTTGTCTGTGTCAAGAAGCATCATATTGGATTTATAGTAGCTCTGAACGCTGTCGATCTTTGTAAAGAAGCCCTTGTGTTCATAGCCGATGATCTTATACTCTTCCTTTTTAGCCTGAAGAACATCTCTTGTAAGGCTGTAGAGGTTACGGCTTGCAGCGTCCGAAACGATTTTCTTGAGGAACTTTGTGCTCATAACGAACATATCCAGACACATATTGCACTCGCCTGAAATCTGAGGATCGAAAAGAACGTCCTTTACTCGGTTATCCTCGTTCATTTCAATAATTGTTGTAGACTGATTTTTCTCGCAGTCATAGAAAGCCTTGCTGTAAACGCAGGTAATATCTGCGCCTGACTCGATATGCTGTTCAATTACAGGATTATAGTCGATTGCTGTTACTATATCACAGTCTGAAAGCACAACATACTTAGCTGATGAATGTCCCACAAAGCTCCATACGTTGCTGAGAGCATCAAGTCTGCCTCTGTACATACCGCCTGTCTGGCTGTAAGGGGGAAGCAGGTGAAGTCCGCCCTTCTTACGTGAAAGGTCCCACTCTCTGCCTGAGCCAAGGTGATCGAGAAGCGAGCCGTAATTGGATTTTGTAATTACGCCCACCTCAGGAATACCTGAGTTCACCATATTTGAAAGGGGGAAATCTATAAGTCTGTAGCGTCCGCCGTAGAGCATAGAACCCATTGTTCTCTGCTTTGTAAGCTCAGCTACTGTATTATCGTGCATACTTGCAAAAATCAAACCTAAAACGTCATAATTCACACTCATTGTACAAGCCCTCCTCAGATATTTTCGCCGATTATCTCTTTAGGCTCTACAGATTTGCCTTCAGAAACCGTTACATTATGACCTACAACTGCGATACCCCAGTCGTCTCTGTTTTCAACCTGTTCGGGACTCTTACCGATTTTAGCTCCGCTTTCGATAACGCAGTCCTCGCCAACGATAGCGTACTCTACAACTGCGCCTGACTTGATTACCGAGCCGGGCATTACGATACTATAGTTTACAGTTGCGCCCTCTTCGATAGTAACTCCTGAGAAAACAACCG
Source organism: Ruminococcus sp. (assembly GCA_015066875.1). Taxonomy (GTDB): domain Bacteria; phylum Bacillota; class Clostridia; order Oscillospirales; family Ruminococcaceae; genus Ruminococcus. Next base: position 6,413 of record SVNM01000001.1, on the reverse strand, counting down.
AGAAGTCAACTGTACCGTCAACAACGCTTCCCTCGCAGATCATTGAGTTTTCGATGTTAGCGTTATTTCCTATGTACTGCGGAGGCATATTTTCGCTTCTTGCATAGATTTTCCAGCTGGGATCATAAAGATCGAGGGGCAGGCTGGGGCTGAGGAGGTCCATATTAGCCTCCCAGAGTGAATCGAGAGTACCAACGTCCTTCCAGTAGCCTTCGAACTCATAAGCGAAGAGTCTCTCGTTATTAGCCAGCATAGAAGTAATGATGTCCTTACCGAAGTCTTTGGACCAGCTTTCGCCTCTGTCACGTTTTGCATTAGCGTCGTTCTCATTTTCAATGAGATACTTTCTAAGCTTATTCCAGCTGAATACATAGATACCCATTGAAGCGAGAGTAGACTTAGGCTCCTTAGGCTTTTCAACGAAGTCGATAACCTTGTTCTGATCGTCACAGATCATAATACCGAAACGTGAAGCCTCTGCTCTTGGAACGTCGATAACAGAGATTGTACAATCTGCGTTGTTTTCAACGTGGAAGTCAACCATCTTTGAGTAGTCCATTTTATAGATATGGTCACCGCCGAGAACGATAACGTACTCAGGATCATATCTGTCGATAAATCTCATATTCTGATAGATCGCGTTAGCTGTACCCTCATACCATGAAGCACCTGACTGAGTCTCATAAGGGGGAAGAACGTGAACTCCGCCCTGCATTTTATCAAGGTCCCAGGGCTGGCCGTTGCCGATATACTCATTAAGCACGAGAGGCTGATACTGAGTAAGAACGCCTACTGTATCGATACCCGAGTTAGTACAGTTTGACAGAGGGAAGTCAATTAAACGGTACTTTCCGCCATAAGGCACTGCAGGCTTAGCCACATTCTTGGTAAGTGCATACAGTCTGCTTCCCTGTCCGCCGGCAAGGAGCATTGCTACACATTTTTTCTTTATAAACATATTATTCCTCCTAATAGATTTACTATTGAATTTATTACTGAAATTATCTGTAAAGACAATTACTTTTTAGATTTTGCTGATTTTTTTGCAGTTGTTGTTTTCTTCTCTGAAGCCTTTTCATCGGTTTTTGTTGTTTTTCTCTTAATGGGAGAATACTTCAGATAAATAACTGAGAGCGGTGCAAGTGTAAGAGAGATACTCTCATCAAAGCCATGCATTGCGTAATGCTTTGAGCTTACGGATTTAGCTGTTATACCGCTACCGCCGAACTCAGGAGCATCTGTATTGAACACGACCTTGTATCTTCCCTTGTAAGGAACTCCGATTTTATAATCGGTACGCTCAACGGGAACAAAGTTGCACACAGCGATAATTTCGTCGCCGTTATCGTCAATTCTTCTGAAAGCGATAACACTCTGCTTGTAGTCATCGTTTGAAATCCAGCTGAATCCGTTCCACGAGTCATCATTCTGCCAGAGTGGTGGATTTTCCACGTAGAATTTATTGAGTTTTTCTGAAAACTCAAGCATCTTTCTGTGTGAGTCAAACTCAAGCAGATTCCAGTCAAGCTGAGTATGGTAATCCCACTCCTTCATCTGAGCGAATTCCTGTCCCATAAAGAGAAGCTTCTTGCCCGGATGAGCGGACATATATGCAAGGAATGCACGGTAAGAGCTGAATTTCTGTTCATACTCGCCGGGCATTTTATTTATCATAGAGCATTTTCCGTGAACTACCTCATCGTGTGAAATGGGAAGCACGTAATTCTCTGAGAAGCAGTAGAAGAACGAGAATGTAAGCTTATCGTGATTGAAAGCACGGTAAATGGGGTCCAGCGACATATACATAAGCATATCGTTCATCCAGCCCATATTCCACTTGAAGTTGAAGCCAAGACCGCCCATATCCGTAGGCTTTGTAACCATAGGCCACGCAGTTGACTCCTCAGCGATCATCAGAGCGTCGGGGTGAAGCTTGAAAACGGCTTCGTTAAGGTGCTTGAGGAACTCTACAGCCTCAAGATTTTCATTTCCGCCGTAGATATTTGCACACCATTCTCCATCACGTCTGTCGTAATCAAGATAGAGCATTGAAGCTACCGCATCAACACGAAGTCCGTCAACGTGGAACTCATCAAACCAGTAGCATGCACTTGATATAAGGAACGAGCACACCTCTGCCTTACCGTAGTCAAATACTCTTGTGCCCCACGCCTTATGCTCTCTTTTGCGCTCATCGGTATATTCGTAACAGCAGGTGCCGTCGAACTCATAAAGACCGGAAGCGTCCTTAGGGAAATGCGCGGGAACCCAGTCAAGAATAACGCCTATTCCCGCTTCGTGGAACATATCTACCATTTTCTTGAAATCATCGGGAGTTCCGTAACGTGATGTGGGAGCATAATATCCTGTAACCTGATATCCCCATGATCCGTCAAAGGGATACTCTGTAAGAGGCATAAACTCTACGTGAGTATATGATAATTTTTTGAGGTAGGGAATGATATCCTCTGCAAAGGAAACATAATCAAGGAAAACATCTTCGCCCCTTGTTTTCCACGATCCCAGATGAACCTCATACACATTTACAGGGCTTTTGTATATAACCTTTTTCTTCTTCTCTTCATACCATTTCTTATCATTCCACTCATAACTGCTTTCATAGATTTTTGAAGCAGTGCCGGGACGTGTTTCAAAATGGCTTGCGTAAGGATCAGACTTAAGAATTTCTCTTCCGTCTGCTGTTTCGATATTGTATTTATATATATCAAACTGCTGAAGCTTTTTAACCTCAGCCTCCCATACACCATCAGCGATAAGCTTCATAGGATCAGCGGTTCTGTCCCAGTTATTGAAATCGCCTACAACAGAAACGCTTTTTGCTCTTGGTGCCCACACGCGGAAAATATGGCTTTTGCTTCTGCCCTTTTTCTTTGCGTGAACTCCGAAGAATTTATATGCTTCATAATTCTTTCCCTGATAAAAAAGATACAGCGGGAAGTCATTAAAATTATCATTATAATTATTAGCAGACATAAAATACCCCCTTTTACTATATAACATTTTATCAGAAATCCTGTGATTATTCAAGCATTTTCACCAATTACAATATTTTTTCAGACAATGCACTAATTTTTTTTACATCTTTTCGTGTATTTTGCCATATTTGTCTCCTATTAACCCTTCGCTTTTTTGTACAATTATACATAATCACAATTGAGAAACAGTTAAATGTTATTACTCAACAACCTTGCCCCTATTACTGTTATATCGTCTGTTCTCGGAAGGCGGTTGAAGAGTCCCGCTTTATTGCAGATTTCGCTTACTATGTACCTGAGATCATCACTGCCAAGAAGAAGCTCCTTGATAAACTGATACTCGCTTTCGCTTATCCCGTCGGAAAACATTATGAGAATATCTCCCTGCTCAAAATCATAATTATGCACAAATATTTCGGGATCATCTGTTATTCCTATGGGAAAGGCTGTCGAAGCTACCTTCAGCACTTGTCCTTTGTGACGAATGAGAGTTGCTGAGGCTCCCGCTTTTATCAGAGTAAGCTCACAGCTGTCAAGATCAACTTTCACTGCGTCAAAGGTTGCAAAGGACTCCTCATCAGATTTCGTCATCATTATTGAGTTGATAAGCTTCAATGCCGATATGCTGTCTACCGAACCGCTTACAAGACGTCTGAACATACTCGTTACCATTCTCGATTGCAAAAGAGCCTCTTTTCCGCTTCCCATTCCGTCTGATATCACTATATAGCTTATTCCCGTACCGTCGCTGAATATTACAGAAGAGTCGCCTGTTTGTTTTTCAGAGGTTCCGCATATTGAAGCTCCATAGGCTTCGATTTCGTATTCTGTGCGACGACAGAGCCTTATCCTTGCCTCTTCACCGCATCTTACGGGCTCGGAATACACAAGCTCGGTATTTAGCATTACAGACAGCATCTCACAGATTTTTGCGGTGTTTTCGGGACACTCCTGTTCATTGAAATACAGCTCGATTACAAGCCTTCCCCCTTCGTTGCAGAAGGCTGTTACCCCCGAAGGATTGTACCCCGATTTCACAAGCTTTCTTCTTACCGCATCTGCAACTCTGCCGTTGCTTTTATTCTGAATGTTACTTCCTGTCTGCGCAATGATTTCTTCGGTGATTTTCATCTGCTCAAAAAGAAGCCTTCTGCTGTCTTCCTGCTTCATCTTGATTATTTTCTCAGTTGCCTTTTCAAGAGCCTTTTTCTCAAAAAAGCGTGCAAGCTCCTCTTTACGAAGGCAGTCAGAAAGCTCATAGGGAAAGCTCTCCTCTGTTACCTCGCTGAGCTGTGAAAGCTTCCTGAAGCCGTTTTTGGTTGTAGCCTGATTGTTGTACCAGCAACCAAGTCGTTTATGACAATGACTGCACACCTCTTTAGCCTCAGCTGTAAAGTCTGACTGCACAGTACTTTTTCTGCTGAGCATTTCTGAAATTTTAGACGATTCGTTTCTTACATTCCCAAGAGACTTTACAAGGAAATCAAGGCTTCTTCGGATAGTTCTGCGCAGTTCCGCCGAGCCGTCTGCGGTTTTTATAAACTCGTTATAATTAAGCGGAGAAAAAATTATAAAGAGAATTATTCCTGACATTACATCTGTTGCTCCCGCATATATCAGCTCTTCCACTGCAAGCAATATGGAAAAGCTCAGCGATACCGCAAAAAACACAACAGCCGGAAAGGCTTTATGATGCTTTGCGGTGCACCCTGCAAGTATTCCCGCAACAGGCATAAAAAGTGTGCTTACTCCGTATGACGCAGAGGCAAGAAATGCTCCGCTCATTGAAAGTGCTCCGCAGACCGCTCCACCTGTACAGCCAAAGCAGTATGCTCCTGTGAGCGTAACAAAAGCTCCCGCGATGATTCCGGGATTAATCACAAAGAATTCATTACCGCACAGAGATGATATCACTATGGTGTATGCCACAGAAAATGCGACAGCTCCTGACTCTCTCAGGTCAACGGCTCTTTCCGATACAACCGAAGCTATTGCCTTAGAAAAGCATAAAGCCGATACCGCAGACAGGATACTGTACAGCAAGCACAATAGAAGCTTGTGCGTAAGCTCGCCCATCAGAGCTGACACAGCCACTCCCGAAGCCAATACGGTTATCAATGTTACTATACTGTCGGCATACGCTCCCGGACTTTCAAAGAAAAGCTTATACAGAACTATCATTATCAGTGAAAAAACCTGTACTATGCAGGTGTGGATACTCCCCTCGGCTATGTATCGGATTATGCTTCCCACAAGCACAGAAACTGCCTGAGGAAGAGAAACGGCTCCTGCAAGGGACACTCCCGCAAAGGAGGGAATTCCCGCTACAGAACCACCCGAAAGAACAAAGCCTCCCGCAAAGGAAAAAAGAATTTCCGCCATACTGCCTATTACTGCTGTGTTTTCGCTGTTTTTCGTTTTCAACATCTTGTATCACCCTCATATTTATTTGTTTTCTATCATTATATCATTGCTACTATGAGGTTTTATGTCACAAAAATATCGTGCTTCTGCTGAAGATTACTATTTATTCTTTTAAAGAGTCGTTTTGTGGCTGTATGATGTCTCAGACTATACTCTATATTTACTCTGCGGAATATACAAATCTGCGGTTTTTCGTGCAAATCTCTGAAAAAAGCTCTCTATTATTGACAGGCTGATTTTTTTGGTGTATAATGTGTAAAATGATTATTGGAGGTTATGAAATTGGCAAAATCCAGGTACGACAAAGAGCTTGAAAAGGCTTACGCAGATCTTAAGGATTATAACGAAAAGCGTAACCGCAACAAGAACGACCTTCTTACTTTTTTCCTCGGTCTTCTTATGTTCGGTGGCGGACTCTTTATGATTCTTCAGAACACTCAGGTTACTAATTCATTCGGCTACGGACATTTCTATTACATCGGTTCTTGGGGCGTTCCGAACGGTATGGTTATGCTTCCCGTGCTTATCGGCATTATGATGCTCTTCCTTATGGAAAAGAAGCTTCCCGGCTGGATCGTAACTATTCTGGGCATTATCTTCATTCTTTTCACTATTATTTCAAACGTACGTATCCACTGGGCTACAACTTCCGCATATATGTTCATTCTTATGTTCGGTCTTGTTGCTGCAGGTGGCGGTCTTATGCTCAGAATTCTTTTCAGGAAGGATTAATCTGCAAAATAACTTAAAACACAAAAGGGACTGTCTTAAGAGTGATACTCATATAGAAGTATTATATGTAATTATCGGGGGAACCTTTCTGAAGAAAGTTTGCCCCCGAACCCCCTACAAAGACTTTTAATCTGAATTTAAGCCCCATAGGGTACACACAACAAGTAAAGAAGAAATCCAAGTATTTCTCTGTGTGTACCCTATGGGGCTTAAATTAAAACTTGAAAGTTTTAGGAAAGGAGTTTGAGGAATAACCCTTTT
>SVNM01000035.1 GCA_015066875.1 Ruminococcus sp. | reverse complement strand
TATGACTCAGGAAGTACTGAGATAACCTGTGTAATCTTCTTCTGGATTGAAAGTGCGTCTGATGTGTCAACGCCGTCACCATTCTGGTAGCAGTCTGCGTTAAGGAGACCCTGAGGTGTGATAGGATTCTTAGCTGCGTTAGCTGAATACATCATTACCTTGATAACGTCATCCATCTTAACCTGACCATCAACGTTAGCGTCGCCCCAAAGAGTAACTTCGCCACCACCTGTTGTATCAGTTGTAGGATCTACTACACCGGGTGCAGGGATTGAAGCAGCCTCGTCCTCGAGGAATGAAACTACCCATGCAAAAGGAGCGTTCCAGTTGATTGTAACCTCGTTTACTGACCAAGCCTCAATTGAGTCAACGTAGCAAAGCTGAGGAGGTGTTGTTTCTCTGTCGTAACCAAGTCCAGCAACGTAAGGATCCTGGAGGCCCTGTCCGGGACCACCTGACATAACGCCTGCGGGAGCCATGGGGAATGCCTTATCAAGCTCATATGACCAGTATCTGTGGTGAGGTCTCTGAGTTGTGTATTCACCGTAACCAGTTACGTATGAAACGCCGTTAGCGTTACGTCCGAGGATGTAGTCCATAGAACCTGTAACACCTGAAGCGTACTTGTTTGTGCCGTCGATATCGTAAGCATAAGCCATAACGATAGCGTTGTTAACTACGAATGAGTTTGAACCCCACTCATAACCTGTAACCTTGATTCCAGGTCCGATGTTGATAGGATCCTCAAATGTTGTGCCCTGGTAAGGGATACCCATACCCTGCTCGTCTCTCTTAGCGATATACTTGTCAGCAGCAGCAAGGATGCTATCCTCTACAGCAGCAGCATCTGTTTCTGAGAGTATATCCTGGTTGAGGTAGAGACAAAGTGTTCCGAGACCAGCTGTACAACCCCAGTTGAATGAGCTGAATGAACCGTTGTTCTCACCACCGCCGAGTGATGTTGTAAGGCTGAATGCCTTATCTGTACCTGTTGTATCGTTAGGATTCTTATAACCTGAAAGGTCATCATAGTATGTCTTATCGCCTGTTGTAGCATAAAGCTCACAAGCAGCCCAGTAGAAGTCGTCGCCTACATAGTTATCACCGTAAGCACCACCACCGATAGCGTGATCAAGAGGAGCAAATACATCATCATTAGCAAGTGCAGCCTCGTAACCAGCCTTAGCGTTTGCAAGACACTCTGCAGCGAATGTATCATCAATGCCTTCCCAGAGACGTGCAGCCTGAGCAGCACAAGCTACCATGTTGAGTGTAGCAGCTGTTGACGGGGGCTTAACGATACGTGTTGTGCCCCATGAATCCTGGTAATCAGCAGGGTGAGTAGCAAGACCTGTCCACTTATGGTCGTGCATCTTGTGGTAAACCATGTTTTCCATGTCGCCCCAGTAAGGATCCTTAGAGTCAACCATCATGTTGAACATCCACTCAAGCTCTACTCTTGCTTCATCGAGGATATCAGGTGAGCCTGTTCCGTCGAATGTGTTCTTACCAACGCTGTACTTCTGAGGAATAGCCATTGTCTGATCATCATCAAACTTGCTGTCTGTACCCTGTGCAACTGACCACTCATAGATGTTCTGGAGTGTCCATACAGAGATACCACCGTTAACTACGTATTTACCGTGGTCACCGGCATCGTACCAACCACCTACGCAGTCGATTGAGTATGTCTTATCACCATCGAACTCACCAGCGTAGCTCTTCTGCCACTTAGACTGAACATAAGCCATATCTGTAGGAGCATGACCACCTGTATGAGCGAGGTTTTCCTTATCACCTGATGTGATGTAAGCTGATTCGATATCACAACCTGAACGGTTCTGATAGTAGTAGTTCAGAGCGTCTCTGAGCATTCCGTCGTATGCTGTTGTAGCAACGCTGAAGGGATGGCTCTTGTACATATCATATGTAACGCCTGTCTTCTTGTTTGTCTGAACGTTTGAAGTATCGTCAACAACGATTACGTAGTCAGCACCCTCTGTTGTGAAGTCTGTGAAATCGAGGATCTGGATGTACTCACCTGAGTCAGCATCCTTACCGATGGGCTTACCAGTGCCTGTGTAAACAGTCTTGCCTGAAGCATCCTGGATCTCGAACTTAAGAGGAGTTGAGATTTCTGTATCTGTTGCGTATGAAGCTTCCTTAACGAGGTTAGGAAGGTAACCTACCTGGTTAACACGAACGTCTGATCTGGGTGTTACAACACCGAGCTCATTTGTAGGATCCCAGTTACATGAACCCTCTGTATAAGCGTCGCCACATGTTTCACATGTAAGCTCCATGTTATCGAATGTAAGGAATGTACCTGCGGGGAAGCAGTCGTTGTTCTGCCACTCACCTGCACCACCGAAGTGGAATGCCCACTCAGCAACTTCAAGTGAAGATGAAGCTCTGAATGTTGATTCGAAGTGGTTATCACCCTTCTTAACTACGATATTACCTGAGTTTGATGAGTGACCGTTAGGACACTGGCTGCAGTTGCTGCCTGCGCTCCAAGCCTCAGTACCCTGATGGTTACTGAGCCATACAGGATTCTCACCCTTAAGGTCAGCTACGTGTGTAGCCATTTCACCGTCAGCTGTTGAATTTACGTCAAAGCTGATCTTGTAGGTATGACCTGACTGAATCTTAAGGCTTCTGTGTCTGAACTGACAGTCCCATCTGGACTCACCGCCGGCAGCCTGACCGCCGACATTAACGATTTCTACCTTGTAAGCGTCGCCTGTAAGCTCAAAGCTTACGTCAGCAGGCTGAGTCTCACAAGTATGCCAAGGAAGACCAACACCATCATTGAAGTCGTTCTGTCCAAGGCAGTTTCCTGCAGAAGCACTCATAGGAGCAACGAACATAGAAGCTGTTGAAGCTGCCATTGTTGCTGCCATAAGACTACCGGTAATTGTTTTTACCATTCTCTTATGCATTTTAAAACCCTCCCTGAAAAATAAATATAAAAATTAAAATTATAACGCAATGCAGTGCAACATTGCGATTATATCGTATGATTTACGGAAAGTAAAAACTGTATAAAACAGTCGCACCAATACATCACTTTCCAATCATTATTATATTATATCCGGCTTAAAAAGTAAATAGTTTTTTAGAATTTCGTGCTTTCTTATAATCACCTGAATTATTTTTTGTGCACTTATGACAACACCCCAAAAAATTAAGAGGAGGCTCAAAGCCTCCTCTTTGACAATAAATGAATTAGTTAAATTATGATTCCGGAAGTGTCTCTATTGCCTGTGCAACCTTCTTCTGAATGGAAAGCGCATCAGAAACATCTACACCGTCACCGCGCTGATATACGTCGCAGTTATTGAGTGCCTCATCACCCAGCGGGAAGAGCTTTTCATTACATCCGTAGCACATAACCTTGATTACATCGTTCATTTTTACTTCGCCGTCAAGGTCTGCGTCGCCATAAACAATACCGCCTTCATTGGGAATTGTTGTAGGCTCAGTTGTGGGCTCAGTTGTAGGATCAGTTGCCGGCTCTGTAGGAGGCTCAACATCTTCAGGAGTTGTGCCGTCAGGCTCTGTACCCCATACAAGAACATCATTTACATACATTGTAATATGATCATTGTAAGCTTCTGTTGACTTGATATCAGAGCAATCCTCTATTCCCTGATATGACCAGTCGTTTGTGGGATCCCACGCGCCCTTTGTAGGCTGACCGTTTATTGCGTCGGGAATAAAAACTCTGAACTGAACTTCGTCTCTGTGCTCGCTCTGTCCTGTAGGCTGAATAGCTCTGCCGTCAACAAAGTCAATTGAAACGTAGTATGTGTTTCCTGAAGCATCGCCTTCATACTTGAAGGGACCTGACATTGTTGCGTAACCCTGCTGGCCTTCCTGATACTGCTGTGAACCGAGTCTGATACCGATATCATCAACAGAAAGTCCTGCTGCGAGAGTTTCGGAAATATCAAAGTAGTAGTGATATGAAATATTCTTTTCAACTCTTGCGGGCCAAGCTGTGTGGTTCATAGCCCATGCCTTGATTTCGCTGTAGCTGTCGCCCTTGCCGTTAAGAACAGCTGCGATTTTCCACTCTGCCCATGTAGGCTTCTCTGTAGGAGGGAAGTCTGCAAGAATCTCGCCCTTGTAATCTTCTACCATTGCGCAAAGAGCTGCTGTAAAGCCTGCGTTATAGTCGATAGCAACCTCTGAATACTCATACTGAGCAACAGCGTTTGTATATTCACCGCTCTGGTTAGGTCCGCCGACTAACGCACCATAAAGTGTATGAGCATATTCTGTCTGCCAACCCTCGTTGCTTGATTCCTGACCGAGGTCATTCCAGTGGTCATCGTGAATACCTGAAGCTGTTCTGTGGTGGATAGCTGTAGGATTCTTTTCGCCCATACCGAGCACGTAGCAGAGCCCAAGATCGTTATCACCGAAAGCGTAGTCCATCTGTGACTTAGCCCAGTTATTATACTTTTCAGCAAGAGCAGCGTTATCAGCAAAGATTGTATCACTGGCGAGCATTGCTACCCATGCAGTTGTTGTTGCGTGACGGAGTGAACCCCAGTTGAAAAGCCATGAAAGTCCGTCGGGAGTATGTGCGATCTGCTTGCCGCCATATCCGCCGTCCCAGTAATCAAGGTGGTGAGAGATGTGGTCGATCCACTTCTGATCGCCTGTTATCTGAGCGTAAAGAAGAGCTGCAGCCTGTGTTGTATCGTCCCAGCAAAGTCCCCATGTATACTTCCATTCAGTAGACTGGCTTTCTGTGGGGAACTGAGGGATATAATCAGACTCTACCTTCTTGAGATAGCTCTCATCGCCTGTTGCCTTATAGAGCCAGAGAGCCGCATACATACAGTCATCAACCCAGCTACTGGGGTTGTACATTGTACCCATAGCTCCGTTTTCGTTATCTCTGAGAGCATCAGCGGTTTCAAAATATTTCTTAGCCTGTGCAAGATAAGCCTCTGCCTTATCGGGCTGCTCGTCCTTGAAAATGATATAGCCCTCTGCAAGAGCAGCAGCTGAAAGTGCCATTGTAGTTGAATCGGCAATTTCGTCATAAGGACGAACCCAGTCATTGTTATTAAGGTGGTGCTTTCTCAGATAAACCTCAGCACTGCACCAGATGTTATGGTCAGTAGAACCGCCTGTAAAGTCACCGATTGTACCGATGATCTTATCGCCTCTGTCACACTGAACAACATAATCGAGGCCCCACTGCACGTTATTTCTGTAGAGCTCGCCGAGACCTGCCGCATCAACAGCGTCCTTGTACTCGATATATCCCCATGCAAGAATAGAAGCCGAGTAAGCATTTGTCAGAGTGAATTTGAAATGGTCGCCTGCGTCAAACCAACCGCCGGGAATGAGATCGGTTTCCACGCCGTCCTCATCAACCATTGAATCAGCACGCCAGGAAACCTGGTTCCATTCGGGAAGAATACCCGACTGCTGAACCTGATAGAAAAACATTGATTTCTGAAGCGCTTCAGTGTAGTTTACACTTACAGCAGCCTCTGCATTTACAACTGCGTCGTTGCCTGAAGGAAGCGAAGATGACATTCCCGCTAAAATTGTAAGCGAAGCAACGGTAGCTGTAATCTTTTTAAAATTCATATAGCATACCCCTCTCAGTATTTTCGGTGTAGCATCAGCCACACCTATACACTTTAAATTTAACTCATTTTCCGTAATTTGTCAAGCAGATAGAAAAGTTTTCACATTTTTTAAGCATTTTCAACAACTGAAGCTACTCCCAATTGGGCAATTAATCAGTCTGTGCAAACCAGTATTCATTAAGAGCATCTGTAATCTCACAGGAAAGCATATCATCAAAATCGGGCAGAATCGCTGTCGCTCCGCACACGGGACAAACCGCACTTTCGTTATGAAATTCTGAAATTTCGGTACAGTTCATCTCGCTTTTACAGGCAATACAAATGCACTTCAGCATTGTCACTGTATCATTGCTGTCATACTCCTCCTCAAAGGCGGAGTTGTAAACGTAACGTCTGCCCTGTTCAATCTGAGTCTGATTTTTAAGCGTATTGAACCCGCACTTTGCAAGCTCATCGCGAAAATCATCGGGATAGTCAATGCATCTGGGAGTATATCCGTCAAGGTATCTGCGATACATCTTCTTTTTATATAAGTGAAGCATAATCAGCGTTGCTATAATAACTACCCAGCCGATTATTCCCGGAACAAGAAGCGTTATTCCCATATTACTGAGGAAATTCCCGATTTTTGATGTTTCAGGAAGCTCTGCGCCTATGGCAATGCAGATCAGGCTGACAAGAAAAGCTACCAACAGAGGATAAAAAATGCTGAGCATTCTGCGATAGCGATTGCTTAGCTCTGTAGCAAAGCCGTCGTCCTGATAAAATGGTCCCTTCACAAGAGCCTGTCCCAGCAAAACAGAGGCAGACTCCTCAGCAGACTTATCCCTTTCTCCGCTAAGCTCAGCAAAATACAGCCTGTCCGCCATCTGAGGATAATAATAGAACATATTTTTAAGCATATTTTCTCCTTAAACAAAAAGGACTGCACAAAAGTACAGTCCTTAATCTGCTAAAATGATTATTCAGCGTCCTCAGCAGGAGCCTCTTCAGCAACCTCAGCTTCCTCAGCCTCAGCCTCATCAGCTTCCTCAAGGAGAGCACGCATTGAAATGCTGATTCTCTTTGACTCTGTATCGATATCGATGATCTTAACATCAACAACATCGCCTACTGTAAGGATATCCTTAACGTTTTCAACCTTCTTGTCAGCGATCTGTGAGATGTGGATAAGACCGTCAACGCCGTCGATGATCTGTGCGAAAGCACCGAATGAAGTGATTGAAACGATAGTAGCCTTAACAACATCGTCTACATTGTAGTTAGCCTTGAAGATTTCCCAGGGATTATCCTCTGTCTTCTTGTAGCCGAGTGAGATTCTGTTCTCGTCCTTGTTGAGATCCTTGATATAAACCTCAAGAGTATCGCCAACGCTTACAACCTCGCTGGGGTGCTTGATTCTCTTCCATGAGAGCTCAGAAATGTGAACCATTCCGTCGATACCGCCGAGGTCAACGAATGCACCGAAGCTTGTAAGTGACTTAACCTTGCCTGTGAATACATCGCCAACGTTAGCTGAATCCCAGAACTTAGCCTTAGCCTCTTCCTTCTTAGCGTTAAGAACAGCCTTGATTGAGCCGACAGCTCTCTTTCTGCCCTCTGTTACTTCGATGATAACGAATTCTACCTTCTTCTTGAGGAGCTGTTCAAGCTCTGCGCCTCTTGCAAGACCTGTCTGTGAAGCGGGAATGAATACTCTTACACCGTAAATGCTGAGTGTTACACCCTTGTTTACAACGTGCTGAACAGTACCCTCAAGCACTGTACCCTCTTCCTTAGCCTTAACGATCTTTTCAAAGCCTGCCTGCTCGTCAACTCTTCTCTTTGAGAGCTGTGCAGTACCCTCTGCGTCGTTTACCTTGATAACGATAAGCTCGATTTCGTCGCCAACGCTTACAACGTCAGCAGGCTTCTTTGTTGAATCATCTGTAAGATCATCAAGTGCAACATAGCCTGTGTGCTTTGTACCGAGGTCTACGATAGCTTCTGAGTTGTTAACTGCAACAACTAAGCCCTTAACCTTCTCTCCTGTATGTATTTTTTTGAAGGACTGGTCGAGAGCCTCCTCGAAATTGATTTCCTCGTCCTGATTTGTTGTGAGATTTACGTTCTCTGTCATGTTGGTTTGTACCTCCTTAATTATATAAGCCGGGGTGGAAGCTCCGGCAGTAATGCCGATTTTTTCAGCATCGGGCAAATTTAAAGTGAGAAGCTCGTCCGCATTTTCGATGTGATAGGTTTTACAATATTTGCTACACACTTCAAACAATTTCACGGTATTTGAACTGTGTCGTCCACCCACCACGAGCATAAGGTCAGAACACTGCGCCAGTTCCCGCGCGTCAGACTGTCTTGCGTCGGTAGCGTTGCAAATAGTATCAAATATAACGACATCGGGATCGTCTTTGGGTATCACCTTTAAACACTCACCCCATATTACTATATTATACGTTGTTTGTGCGACAATTGCAACCCTTTTTTTCAAATTTGTATATTTTTTTTCAAAAAAGTCTTTTAGCTCAAAATTATCCTTAAAAACAAAGCAATTTTCGTCACAATGACCAACAATTCCCTGTACCTCTGGGTGCTTGGCATCGCCCGCAATGAGAATAAAGCAACCCTCAGCCGTTTTTTCAGCGACAATTTTATGTATTCTCGACACAAATGGACAGGTTGCGTCAAGCATACGGTTGCCCTTTGCTTTTATCTGCTCATAGATATCCCTGCCAACTCCGTGAGAGCGTATAACAACAGTTTCGTCATCGCAGAGCTCATCTACGGAATTGATAATTCTTGCTCCCTTTGACTGCATATCGTTGACAACGTCCTGATTGTGGATAATAGGACCCAATGTTGCAACTTTGGTATTCTTTTCGAGCTCGCCGTAGACCATTTTAACGGCACGGTCTACTCCGAAGCAGAAGCCGGCAGACTTTGCGACAGTAACCTTACTCATCAGCCTTCACCTCTTCAGCTGACTCTTCAGGCTGTTCGCCTTCAACAAGCTTTTTTATTTCCGCCATATAAGCGTTCTTCAGCTTAACAAGAGCTCTTGGGTTTGGCTCAGGACCGATTTCACAGTAATCCGCAGGATTAATGGGCTCACCGTACTTCACCGTAATTCTGCATCTGAATTTAAGCTTTTCGCCGAATACTATGCCAACAGGAACGATCTCTTTTCCTGTTCTTGCCGATATAAGCGCAGCGCCTGTATGACCTCTGTGGACCTTTCCGTCCTTTGAGCGTGTACCTTCGGGGAAAATCATAAGGTGTCTGCCCTCTTCAAGTCTTTCACAGGCGGTATCAATAACCTTTGTATCGCCCTTGCCTCTTGAAACGGGAAAAGCTCCCAGTGCTCTGATAAGACCACCGAAGAGCTTATTTCTGAAAAGCTCCTCTTTAGCCATAAAACAGCATTTTCTTTTCTTTACTCCGCAGGCAACAAGGGGCGGATCGGCATTTGTTCGGTGATTTGAAGCAAGAATAACGCTTCTGTCCTTTGGAATGTTCTCTCTGCCCTCAAATCTGAGGCTGTAACAGAGGTGAAATGCAATCCAAACTACTGCTCTTCCGAGATGATACATTATTCAGCCCTCCCATCGAGCTTTTCAGCTATTATTTTTCTGATCGCTTCAGCAGACTCCTCAAGACTAAGCTCGCTTGTATCAACAAGCACAGCGTCCTCTGCCTGCTTCAGCGGAGCAGTTTTTCTGTTCATATCGTTCTTGTCACGTTCGATGATATCGCTTAGAATTTCCTCATAGCAGGGACAGCTGGGCTTTTCCGAAAGCTCCTTGTATCGACGGTTTGCACGCTCCTGTGCAGAAGCTGTAAGGAAAATCTTTACGTCAGCATCGGGAAGAACAACTGTACCGATATCTCTGCCGTCCATAATCACGTTATTCTCTCTTGCGATTTTCCGCTGAGTCTCAAAGAGATACTCTCTTACTGCGGGAATTGCCGAAACACGTGAAGCCTCCATAGAAATAACAGGAGTTCTTATAAGGTCGGAAACATCTCTGTCACCGAGGAAAACGCACTGCTTTCCGTCGATGAATTTCAGTGAAACATCTGCTCCTGAAAGAGCCTGTGCGATATTTTCATCAGTTATGCCGTTTTCGTTTACATAAAGAGCGATAGTTCTGTAGAGTGCTCCCGTATCCACATAAATATATCCCAGCTGAGCGGAAACCATTTTTGCAATGGTGCTTTTTCCTGCACCTGCAGGTCCGTCGATAGCAATATTTACAGTTTTCATATATTTCTCCAATCTGCCAAAGGCAATTAATTACATATACATTCCGGCGCAATAGCCTGTGGAAAAGGCTATCTGAAGGTTAAATCCGCCCGTATAGGCGTCAACGTCGATAACCTCGCCCGCAAAGAAGAGTCCCGGCACAATCTTTGACTCCATAGTAGCGGGATTTATCTCCTTTACAGAGATACCACCGCTTGTGATGATAGCCTCGTCTATTGAGCGGAATCCCGATATTCTCACGGGGAATGCCTTGATAAGCTCGCCAAGATGCTTTCTCTGCTCCTTGGTAATACCGTTGATTTTCTGCTCAGGAGCTATCCCTGTAAGCTTTACCATAACAGGTATCAGCTTTGCGGGAAGAAGCTTTCTAATGCCGTTTATAAAGTCGCGGTTGAGATTTTCCGCAAAATCACGCTGAATTCTCGCGTCAAGCTGTTCAGGGGTAAGTCCCGGTTTTAAGTCGATGAGGATTCTGTATCTGTCGGGCGACATCTTGCGCATATGAGAGCTTGCACTGAGCACCAGAGGTCCCGAAACTCCGAAGTGAGTAAAAAGCATTTCACCAAGCTCGGTATAGATACATTTTTCTCCCTCAAAAAGCTTCAATGTGACGTTTCTGAGCGAGAGTCCCATAAGCTCTGAACAGTATTTATCGGGAGAAACAAGGGGTACCAGCGAAGGTTTAAGCTCCGTAACAGTGTGTCCCACCGACTCTGCAAGAGTGTAACCGTCGCCTGTTGAGCCTGTATTCGGATAGGATTTTCCTCCGCAGGCAATGAGCACCGAAGAAGAGCGGTATTCCTTTCCGCCGGCAACAACTCCCACACAGACTCCGTTTTCAGTAATAAGCTTCTGAACTCTTTTATTGATAATTTTCACGCCGAGACGGTCAAGCTCGTCCGCAAGAGCATTTACAATGTCCTCGGCATTATCGCTTACAGGGAAAACCCTGTTGCCTCGCTCTGTTTTAAGAGGAACCCCAAGCTCCTCAAAAAAATTCATTGTATCCTCGGTATCAAAGGTAGCAAAGGAGCTGTATAAAAATCTCGGATTTACGGGAATATTGTTCATAAGCTCCTGTGTATTGCAGTTGTTTGTGACATTACAGCGTCCCTTTCCCGTAATGCGGAGTTTTCTTCCCACACGCTCGTTTTTTTCAAACATAAGCACGCTTTTTCCGAAACGGGAAGCCGTTATCCCTGCCATACAGCCTGACGCTCCCGCACCTATTATAATTACATCAGTCATTTCTTCTCCTTATGAGCCTTCCAAGCTTTCCTCTTATTTCAGCACGTCTTGCATCAGTAGCTTCACAGTCCACAGTAAAGACTCCATCTGAATAACACAGCACATCGCCCTCACGTGCCTCTTCAGGCAGGCAGGCTCTGTCAAGCTCTTTTCTGCCCTCGTCCGTTTCAAGCACAGCCATACAGCCTTCAAATCTTTCTATAATAATCATATATGCATCACCTTTCCGTGCGTATCTGAAGATTAATTCCGTTTGATTCAAACACAACCGTTCCGCACAAATCTGTACGGTAGATATTTCTTGTATATTCGGCAAGACGCTCTACTATCCTGTCGTGAGGGTGTCCGTAGGAGTTGCCCGCTCCGCACATAATCACGGCATAATCAGGTGAAATCACACGGATAAACTCTTCCGACGATGAAGTATCGCTTCCGTGATGACCTGCCTTGTAGACTCTCACGTGTTCAAGAGCTCCTGACTCAAGCATTTCAAATTCTGCCTCAGCCTCGGCATCTCCCGTAAACAGAAAATCGTTGTTCCCGTGAGTGAGCAGTATACCTATTGAATAGTTGTTTGCTCCGCTGTAGTCATTGCTTACGGGAGCTATGAATTCCGCCTCAGCGTCGCCGAGAGTTATAACTCTTCCGCGCTGAGCCTCATCTATGTACAGTCCCTTATCCGAACAGGCATCGAGGAAGTCCTCAAAATAGCGTGTTGTGGGGATATCCTCATCGGCAAGGTGAGAAATTATGACCTCGCCCACGGAAAATTCGTATATGATATCAGACATTCCGCCCATATGATCGGAATGAGGGTGAGTTCCCACCACGTAATCTATGCGGTCAACGCCCATTCTGTCGAGGTAATTGATAACCGTTGCCGATTCCGAAGCCTCTCCGCAGTCGATAAGCATAGTTTCTCCGCCTGAGCTGATAAAAACGCAGTCGCCCTGTCCCACATCTATAAAGCTTACGGTAAGGTCCTCTTCACAGGTTATGGAAAAACCGCTGAGCTTCTCCTTTATCCAGCCTACAGGGTCATATCCATAGCCCTCGGCAATGGTTGTAACAAGCAGATACAGCAGTATAAGATAAGTTATCGTTTTTTTCGCATCGGTTTTCTTGCTGTTTCTTTTCTTCGCCAATCAGAGTCACCCGCCTTTTTTCCACCGCGTCCGTCTGATGCTCTTTTTCTGCCCGAAGGAGCATTATCCTCAACAAGACATTTCGGACCTGAGCCGATAAGATCACGTCTGCCCGCCTTTTTAAGAGCCTCTATGACAATTTCCTTGTTCTGCGGTCTGAAATACTGAAGCAGAGCTCTCTGCATCGCCTTTTCCTGAGCCGTTTTCGGCACATAGACCTTTTCCATTGTGTACGGGTCAAGCTCTGTATAGAACATCGCCGTTGATATTGTTCCCGGAGTGGGATAAAAATCCTGTACCTGTTCGGGACGGATTTTATTCTCCTTAAGAAAAACAGCAAGCTCTACCGCTTCCTTAAGAGTGCTTCCCGGATGAGATGACATAAGATAAGGCACAAGATACTGCTCCTTGCCTATACCTTTTGTAATTTCGTAAAAACGCTTCTGAAAAGCCTTGTAGGCCTCTATATGCGGTTTACCCATTTTATCGAGAACTACCGCCGAACAGTGCTCAGGAGCAACCTTGAGCTGTCCGCTTACATGGTGCTTTATAAGCTCGCGGATAAACTCATCATTCTTATCCTCCATAAGATAGTCGTAGCGTATTCCCGAACGTATAAAAACTCTTTTTACGCCCTTGATCTTTCTGAGCTTTCTCAGTATGCCCAGGTATTCGGTATGATCCGCCTTCAGTGCGGGACAGGGTGTGGGAGCAAGGCATTTTCTGCCCTTGCAGAGTCCCTGACTGAGCTGTTTTTCACAGGAGGTATGTCTGAAATTGGCAGTTGGACCGCCCACATCGTGAATATATCCTTTGAATTCGGGCATTTTCGTAAGCTTTTCTGCTTCTTTAAGAACTGACTCCTCGCTTCTTACAGTAATTTTTCTTCCCTGATGAAGAGCTATCGAGCAGAAGTTGCAGTAGCCGAAACAGCCTCTGTTATGGGTAATTGAGAAGCGTACCTCTTCAATACCGGGAACTCCGCCAAGTTTTTCGTATGAGGGGTGGTAAGCTCTCATAAAAGGAAGATCATATATCCTGTCAAGCTCTTCTGTAGTAAGACTCAGCGCGGGAGGCGTCTGCACAAGCATCTTGTTTCCGTGACGCTGGATTATGGTCTTTCCGTAAACCTCGTCCTGCCAGTCATACTGGATCTTCACAGCCTTTGCGTATTCTGTTTTATTGTCACGCACCTGTTCAAATGAGGGACACTGCGCCGATCCAAGAGGAGTGTTCACAGGATCGGTAAGATAACAGGTACCTCTTATATCGGTAAGGTCGCTTATTTTTTCTCCACCTGAGAGTCTCTGTGCAAGCTCGGTAATCTGGTGCTCGCCCATTCCGTACATAAGAAGGTCTGCACCACTGTCGGCAAGAATTGAGGGGCGGACAGCATCGTCCCAGTAGTCATAGTGGGCAAAACGTCGCAGTGAAGCTTCAAGTCCGCCGATTGCAATAGGAGTATCCCCATAAATCTCACGTAGCTTTCTGCAATAAACGATAACGGCTCTGTCGGGACGCTTGCCGGCAACTCCGCCTGCGGTATATGCGTCATCTGAGCGTTTTCTCTTTGCAGCTGTGTAATGGGCAACCATAGAATCGATATTTCCCGAACTTACGAGAAACGCATATTTCGGTTCTCCGAAGCGAGTAAAGTCACGGTCAGAGTGCCAGTCGGGCTGTGAAATAATACCCACTGTAAACCCCAGCGACTCAAGCAGACGTGTAACAATAGCTGATCCGAAGCTTGGATGGTCAACATAGGCGTCACCCGTTATATAGATGAAATCAAACTGTTCAATACCCAGCTCGTCCATTTCCTGTTTTGTTGTCGGTAAAAAGCCTTTATACATTAAAGGTGACTCCTTTCTTAAATCAGTTCTGAAAAAAACTGTGTCCGAGCCGTTTTACGCTGAGGCATCAGTTATCCTGCATACGCGCCCTGCGCTCGTCAAGCTGCATTTTTGACATCAGAACTCTTCTCGGCTTTGAGCCCTCGCTGGGACCGATTACTCCCATTTCCTCAAGCTCGTCCATAATACGTGCTGCTCTTGCATAGCCAAGCTTAAGCTTTCTCTGAAGCATTGAGGTTGAAAGCTGTCCGTTATCCACGGCAACGGCAATGGCACGCTCAACGTAATCCTCATCGCTTCCCGCTGCATAAGAAGCATCGGAAGAATCCTCTTTTTCATTTTTAGATGCGGGAACAAAGCTTTCAACGGCCTCGATAATATCCTTATCATAAGTGCTTTCAACCTGTTCCTTGATATATTTTATTGTATCGGTGATCTCCTTTGTGGAAGCAAAACAGCCCTGAATTCGAACAGGCTTATTCTGTCCTATAGGCATATAGAGCATATCTCCGTTTCCGAGAAGCTTATCTGCTCCGGCCTGGTCGATAATCGTACGCGAGTCTACCTGTGACATTACCGAAAGAGCTATACGGCTTGGGATATTAGCCTTGATAAGGCCTGTAATAACGTCTGTGGTAGGACGCTGTGTAGCAACTACAAGGTGCATTCCCGCAGCACGTCCCATCTGAGCAAGACGGCATATCGAGTCCTCAACCTCTTTACCCGCAACAAGCATCATATCAGCAAGCTCGTCGATAAACACGACAATCTGGGCGATACGGTCCATATCCTCGTTTTCGTCGGCAAGAGCGTTATATGAATGGATATCATTTGCTCCCATATCTGCAAACATCTGATATCTTCTCATCATTTCGTTTACAGCCCAGTTAAGAGCTCCCGCAGCCTTTTTCGCGTCGGTGACAATGGGAATAAGAAGGTGGGGAATTCCCTCGAAAATCTTGAACTCAACGATTTTCGGGTCAATAAGTATCATTTTTACTTCATCGGGAGTAGCATTGTAAAGGAAGCTCATAATAATCGAGCGTGTGCACACTGATTTTCCCGAACCCGTTGTACCCGCAATAATGACGTGAGGCATCTTTGCAATATCGCCAAGCACGATATTTCCGGCAATATCCTTTCCCACAGCAAAAGTGAGCTTGCTTTTGGCATTTTTGAATTCCGGTGCTGAAAGAAGCTCACGAATGGTAACCATATCCTTCTTGGCATTGGGAACCTCTATTCCCACGCAAGCCTTTCCCGGTACAGGAGCCTCTATTCTTACGCCCTGTGCAGCAAGGTAAAGAGCTATATCGTCCTCAAGTCCCTTGATTTTTGAAACCTTCACGCCTGCTCCCGGCTGAATTTCGTATCGTGTGATTGCAGGACCTCTGTATATATCGCTTATTCTCACCGTAACTCCGAAGCTTTTCAGCGTATTTACAATGATTTCAGCCTTTTCACGCATTTCCACTGTAGCCTCGGCACTGCTTGATTTATTATCGGCAAGGTTCAGTATATCAAGAGGAGGAAGCATATATTCAGGCTTTTTCTCCTTTTCCTGTTCAAGTCCCTCAAGCTGAGCATTCTCTTCATCATCGTCTTCCTTGCCACTGTGCTTTTTCTCTATAGCACCCGCAGCCTGTGAAATAAGCTCTGCGAGACCGTCATAGGCAGATGACTTCTTTGGCTGTTCGCCTTCAACGTGCTCTTCCGTTTCGGCAGAAGGCTCTTCAATCTCAACATTCGGCTTGGCTTCATGAGGAAGAGGTATATCCATAAGGAAGCCGTCAATGCTTCCCTGATGCGTCTGTGGCTGAGGCTTCTGCGGAGCCTTCTTCGTCTGCTGAGGCTTGCTGTTTCCTTCACGGTTATTCACCATATCAATAGCTTCTCTGTCGGCACGGAAGTCCTTTTCCTCCTCGTCGTCATCGAAAGCGTCCTCAAAATCTCCGCCTGTCATAATATTCTTGAAGCCCTCAAGACAGTTGCTGAGAAATCTGAAAGGCTTTGTAAGAAGCTTGAAGAACTGTATGAGTCCCAGGCCCGAAAGAAGCATAATGAACACGAAAAACATTATGATCGTTATGATTTTAGCACCTGTTTCACCGAAAATCGCAAGCAAGGGACCGGCAATAATAAGACTCATTACGCCTCCGCCGTTAAGAGCCTTTCCGTCACGGTACAACGAGGCTATCTGTCCGAAGAATTTTTCACCGGGGATATCTCCCACAGCAAAAATCTGGATAGAAGCACTTATGAGTATTGTAAGGGCAATTCCCCACACGGCTCTTCCCGCAACACAGCGCTGGCTTCTTTCCATACCGATGAGAAATGCGGTATAGATGAGAACTATGGGAACAAAGAACACTGAAAGTCCGAAAAGTCCCAGCAAACCGTTATGTATCCTGTTCCAGCCCGATGTGCCCTTGATGAATGCCATAAGGAGTATAAGAACTCCCACAGCAAAAAGAACAACCGACCAGAACTGGTTTTTATCGTTTTTAAGATCTGTAGCGACAGCAGGCTTTTTTGCCGAAGTATTGGTGCGTCCCTGATGATTGCGCGATGCTCCCTGACCGCCTGTATTT
The DNA here is from genome assembly GCA_015066875.1 of Ruminococcus sp. GTDB lineage: Bacteria > Bacillota > Clostridia > Oscillospirales > Ruminococcaceae > Ruminococcus. The sequence goes on along the minus strand of SVNM01000035.1, from coordinate 8,368 downwards.
CTGCTCTGCGAGCTTCCCTGATTTGAGCTTCCTGAACTTCTGCTACGGTTTGTACCACTGTTGCCGTTACCGCTTCTTGTACTGCTGTTTCTGTTGTTATTACCTGACGGCATAATTTCCTCCGTTCCGGCTTGCCACAAAGCTGTCGCAAGCCCTTTTACACATATTTTTACACATATCTTTTTTCACTATTTTCTATCATTTCGTAAAGGCACTGCATAGCGTCGCTCAGTCCGCCGAGACAGTCTATAAGTCCGATGTCAACTGCTTCGGGACCATCTACAACGCTTCCCACATCCATAACAAGCTCCTTGGTATTCATCATAAGCTCTCTGAGCTTTTCTTCTTTTACAGCGCTGTTTTCCGTTACGAAGTTTATAATCCTGTCCTGCATTTTTGAAAAGTACGAAAGAGTCTGGGGAACTCCCAGCACAGTTCCGTTCATTCTCACAGGGTGAATTGTCATTGTAGCCGACGGAACAATAAATGATTTCTTTGCACTTACTGCAAGAGGAACTCCGATAGAGTGTCCTCCGCCCACCACAAGCGAGACTGTAGGCGTTTTCATTCCGGCAATAAGCTCTGCAAGAGCAAGGCCTGCCTCCACATCGCCTCCCACCGTATTGAGAATAATCATCAGCCCCTCAACGCTTCTGTCCTGTTCAATGGCGACAAGTGACGGGATTATATGCTCATACTTGGTGGTTTTGTTCTGTTCGGAAAGGACATAATGCCCCTCAATCTGCCCGATAATAGTAAGGCAGTGGATAAGGTGCTTTGAATTGCCCGAAACGGTCTGTCCCAGCTTTTCAGCAAGCTCTGCGTCATCGAGAAGCTGTTCGGTGCTTGATTTACTGTCCTTATCATTTATTTTTTCATCGTTATTTTCATTATTAAAGCTCATTGCAAACTACCTCCGTGATTTTCTGATAGTATGCCACAGAAGCAAATGCATATACACATTAATTATATACAATTATTGTGATAAAGTCAATACAAAACCTTACCTGAATAAAACAAGTTTTCAAAGCAAATAACAGTGCAAGAGGTGATTTTTATGAATGGTATTCCTTTTGACGAAAAAGAGTTTTTCCCTGATGACTGCGAATATTTCTGTCCGCCTGCTTCGGGCACGGATATGACGGGACTTATACCCTTTTCTGCGGGACCTTCGGATAACACAGAGAGTTACAGCGGACTTTACCCCTATCTTGCAGAGGATCTCCCCGCGATTTCACGTGAAATGCCACAAGAAAGAGACTCGTGATTTGTAGAAGATCAACAAAATTACAAAATTCACTTTAATTATTAATTAAAAAATGGTATAATAAATTTTGTTTAATTACTTTAATTTGCAGTGTGAGCTTTCATACTGCAATACATAGGGGGATATTATGAAAAACGGAGTCAAAATGATAGATATAGCAAAGGCTCTTGACGTCAGCGTTGTTACGGTTTCAAACGCTCTTGCGGGACGTGACGGCGTAAGCTCTCAGCTGAGGGTGAAAATCTGCGAAACAGCTGAGAAAATGGGTTACAAACCTTCCAATACAAAGAAAAGCAAGAAGGTTACAAATTACAGCAAGCTTGGAAAAAATGTGGGTATTCTCACCTCTGAACGCTTTGTGGGCGACAGAGGTACTTTCTACTGGGAGCTTACCGCAAATGTTTCCAACAAGCTTTCCGAGCACAACATCTACACTGTCTATGAGTGCATTACCGCTAAAAACGAAAAGGAACGCGTGCTTCCGAAAATGATTTCCGAAAATAAAATCGACGGAATTATCGTTATCGGTCAGATCAGAAGAAGATATATAGAGCTTCTTTCAAAGATCGATATCCCGCTTATTTTCGTGGATTTCTACGATAACCGCTTCAATGTGGATTCTGTAAACTCAGACAGCTATTTCGGTGGCTATACTCTCACCGATCACCTTGTGGAAATGGGACACCGTAAAATCGGATTTTTCGGTAACGTTACAGCTACAAGCAGTATTCACGACCGCTTTCTCGGCTACATAAAATGCCTTATGGAGAACAACATCGAATACCACCCCGAATGGACTCTTGATGACCGTGATGAATTTGGTATTCTCTATACAAAAATCAATTTTCCGGAGGATATGCCCACAGCCTTTGTCTGCAACTGCGATGAAACAGCATTCCGTGTAATATCCGCCCTTAAATCCAAAGGAATACGCGTTCCTGAGGATATCTCTATCGTGGGTTACGACAACTATACCGTTTCCAATATCTGTATTCCCACCATCACCACCATTGACGTTGACCTGGAAAAAATGGCTGAGGTTTCTGTGGAGATTATGTCGAAAAAACTTGTTGACCCCTCTTACCGCGAGGGCAGACGCATTATCTGCGGAAAGCTTATCGAAAAGAATTCCGTGCTTAATATCAGAGGAAGCTACTCAGAAATAGTTTACGGTTAACGGAGGTTTTTATGCTTATCAGAAACTTTTTCGGGCACCTTGCAACCGTCTGCCGTCACAGACACAAGGTTCTTATCCACTGTGCAAAGGCTGGAATTCTGAAAAGAGGTCTGCTTCACGATTTATCAAAGTTTTCCCCTGCTGAGTTCATTCCGGGAGTTAAATACTATCAGGGCACAAGAAGTCCCAACGAAATGGAGCGTGAGCAGAACGGCTACTCTTCAGCGTGGCTTCACCACAAAGGCAGAAACCGCCACCACTTTGAGTACTGGGTTGACTATAATCCCAAAACCAAAAGAGCCGAGCCTGTTAAAATGCCCGATATTTTCATCTACGAAATGTTCTGCGACAGGGTTTCAGCTTCAAAAATTTACAAGAAGGACGCTTACACCAATGATGCTCCCCTTGAATATTTCCGCAGAGGCTCTGCAAACAGAGCTATAGAAAAACAAACCTCGCAAAAGCTTGAAATGCTTCTTGTTATGCTTGCCGAAAAGGGCGAGGAAGCTGTTTTCAGCTACATAAAAGCTCAGCCGAAATAATATTCAGTATCACAGAAAAAAGCCTCAGGACTAAACCTGAGGCTTTGTTGTTTTCATTTGTATTGTTGTTATACTCAAAAAAAGCAATATCCTATACCGTAAAATAGTGTGTTTTGATGAAAAGATTTTTAAAACCTTGACAGGATATTTATAATGTATTATAATAATAAAATGTACTATAATGGAAAAATATCGGTTTTATCAAGTTATTATATCACACTCATTTATACTTGTCAATAGCCACAGCAAATTTTTTTTCATTATTCTATTTCAGATATTATGAACTCTATGTTCAATAAAAATAAGGAGGTTCCGCCTATGGTGAATGTTACACCTAAGCAACTGGGAAAGAATGTCAGAATGAGCTTCGGCAAAATTACCGAACCGCTCGAAATGCCTAATCTTATCGAGGTGCAGAAAAATTCGTATAAGTGGTTCAGAGAAGAAGGTCTTAAAGAGGTTTTCCGTGATATGACCGCTATCACCGACTATAACGGAAATCTTGTTCTCAACTTCAAGGACTACAGATTTGATGAAACTCCTAAATATACTCTCGCTGAGTGTAAGTCAAGAGGCGCTACTTATCAGGTCGCTATGCGTGCTACAGCTACTCTCTGCAATAAGGAGACAGGCGCTGTAAGCGAAAGCGAAATCTATATGGGTGACTTCCCTCTTATGACCGACAGCGGAACTTTCGTTATCAACGGCGCTGAGCGTGTTATCGTTTCTCAGCTTGTCCGTTCACCCGGCGTTTACTACGCTTTTGAAAAGGATAAGACAGGTAAGGACCTCTTCAGCTCTACTGTTATCCCTAACCGCGGTGCATGGCTTGAGTACGAAATGGACTCAAATGACGCTGTTTATGTCCGTATCGACAAGAACAGAAAAATCCCGATTACTACTTTCATCAGAGCTCTCGGTGTGGGAAGCGATGAGGAAATTTATGAACTCTTCGGTGCTGATGACCGTCTCAAGCAGACTATCCTTCAGAAGGACGGAACAAAGAATAATTCAGACGCTCTTATTGACGTTTACAAGAAGCTTCGTCCCGGCGAGCCTCCTACGGTTGAAAGTGCTGTTACTCACCTCAATAACCTCTTCTTCGACGCCAAGAGATACGACCTCTGCCGTTTCGGACGCTACAAGTACAACAAGAAGCTGGGTATCGCTTCACGTCTTGCAGGCCACGTTCTTGCTGAGGCTGTTATCAATCCTCTTACAGGCGAAATTATGGCTGACGAGGGCGAGAAGGTTTACTACGATAAGGCTTGCGAAATCGAACAGGCCGGTGTTTACCACGCTTTCGTAACTGTTGAGGCAAAGGAGTACTACACCAACGAAAACGGCGAAACTGCTGTACGTATGGTTGAAAAGGTTGCCAAGATCATCGGTAACGGAATGGTTGACATCTCAGGCTATGTTGATTTCGACGCTGAAAAGTACGGCATCAACGAGAAGGTTTCTTTCAAGGTTCTCAGAGAAATCCTCGAAACCTCTGCTGACGCTGACGAAATCGAGGAGAACGTTAAGAAGCGTGCTGATGACCTCGTTCCCAAGCACATTATCCTCGACGATATCTTCGCTTCAATCAGCTACTTCCTCAACCTCTGTGAGGGTGTTGGTACTGTTGACGATATCGATCACCTGGGCAACAGACGTATCCGTTCTGTAGGCGAGCTCCTCCAGAATCAGTTCAGAATCGGCTACTCAAGAATGGAAAGAAGTATCCGTGAAAGAATGAACATTCAGACTCAGGATACAAATACTCTTACTCCCCAGACACTTATCAATATCAGACCTATTTCTTCAGCTATGAAGGAGTTCTTCTGCTCTTCACCGCTTTCACAGTTTATGGATCAGAATAACCCCCTTGCTGAGCTTACTCATAAGAGACGTCTTTCAGCCCTCGGTCCCGGTGGTCTTTCAAGAGACCGTGCAGGATTTGAGGTCCGTGACGTTCACTACAGCCACTACGGAAGAATGTGTCCTATCGAGACTCCTGAAGGTCCTAACATCGGACTTATCTCTTACCTTGCTACTTTCGCAAGAATCAACGAGTACGGATTTATCGAGGCTCCCTACCGTAAGGTTGACAAGGCTACAGGCGTTGTTACCAACGAGGTAGTTTATATGACTGCCGATGTTGAGGATAACTTCATCGTTGCTCAGGCTAACGAGCCTCTTACTGAAGAAGGCAAGTTCGCACGTCCCAGAGTAAACGCCCGCTATCGTGACCAGATTCTCGAATGTGAGAACGAAAAGGTTGACTATATGGACGTTTCACCTAAGATGGTTGTTTCTGTAGCTACTTCAATGATCCCCTTCCTCGAAAATGATGACGCCAACCGTGCGCTCATGGGATCAAACATGCAGAGACAGGCTGTTCCGCTCCTCAAGACCGAGCGTCCTTTCGTCGGCACAGGTATGGAGTACAAGGCTGCCGTTGACTCAGGCGTATGCGTTGTTTCCGATTACGACGGTAAGGTTACTTGCGTTGACGCTGACCATATCGTTCTTATCGATTCTGAAGGCATTGAGCGTAAGTATGAGCTTATCAAGTTCAAGCGCTCCAACCAGGGTACCTGCGTTAACCAGCGTCCTATCGTAAGCGTTGGCGAGGAAATCAAGAAGGGACAGGTTCTTGCAGACGGTCCCGCTACAGCAGACGGTGAGATCTCGCTTGGTAAGAATGCTCTCATCGGCTTTATGACCTGGGAAGGTTACAACTATGAGGACGCCGTTCTCCTTAATGAACGTCTCGTTCGTGAGGACGTGTTTACCTCTGTTCATATCGAAGAATACGAAATCGAGTGCCGTGATACAAAGCTCGGACCTGAGGAAATCACCCGTGATATCCCCAACGTGGGCGACGACGCTCTGGCAAATCTCGACGAAAACGGTATCATCAGAATCGGTTCTGAGGTTAACTCAGGCGATATCCTTGTAGGTAAGGTTACTCCTAAGGGTGAAACTGAGCTTACCGCCGAGGAAAGACTCCTCCGTGCTATTTTCGGTGAAAAGGCAAGAGAAGTTCGTGATAACTCACTTAAGGTTCCTCACGGTGAATCAGGTGTTATCGTTGACGTTAAGGTATTTACAAGAGAAAACTGCGACGAGCTCTCAGCCGGCGTTAATATGCGCGTTATCTGCTATATCGCTCAGAAGCGTAAGATCACTGTCGGCGATAAGATGGCCGGACGTCACGGTAATAAGGGTGTAGTTTCAAGAATTCTTCCCGAAGAGGATATGCCCTTCCTCGAAGATGGTACTCCTCTTGATATCGTTCTTAACCCCCTCGGTGTTCCTTCACGAATGAACATCGGACAGGTTCTTGAGGTTCATCTGGGTATGGCTGCCAAGGCTCTTGGCTGGCACATTATGACTCCTGTTTTCGATGGCGCTCACGAGGACGATATCCGTGCTTGCTTCCGTGAAGCAAATGAAAGAAACAAGGATCACAGAAACGATATGTTCGAGCTTAATTCTATGGATAAGGTTATCAACCCCAAGGCTCTGGAAATGAATGAGGACGGTAAGTTTACTCTTTATGACGGACGTACAGGTGAAAAGTTCGATAACCGCGTTACTGTAGGATATATGCACTACCTCAAGCTCCACCACCTTGTTGATGATAAGATCCATGCACGTTCAGTCGGTCCTTATTCACTCGTAACTCAGCAGCCTCTGGGCGGTAAGGCTCAGTTCGGCGGTCAGCGTTTCGGTGAGATGGAAGTTTGGGCTCTTGAAGCTTACGGCGCTGCCTATACTCTTCAGGAAATCCTTACTGTCAAGTCTGACGATACTATGGGACGTGTCAATACCTACGAAGCTATCGTTAAGGGACAGAATGTTCCCAAGCCAGGTATTCCCGAATCCTTCAAGGTTCTTATCAAGGAGCTTCAGTCACTCTGTCTCGATGTCAAGGTTCTTGATATCAATCAGGAGGAAATCGACCTTAAGCAGAACTTTGATGATGACGATCCCATTCCTTCAGATAATTCATTCGCTGATGAGGATACTGCTGATAAGACCAGCTACTCAGGCGATGATATGGGTAATGAAGGCTACTTCGTTGACGGCGATGATGAGGAGCCCGGTCTTATGGACGGCGATGATACCTTCTCATTCGACGACGATATCGATCTCGATGATGATGATTCGCTCTACGGAAGCCTTGATATTGACTCCTCCGATGAGGACTGATTTCTAATTCGAAATTTATAATGCGGGATACGGATACCTCAAACCGTATCTGTATTCCCCCATTTACGCATTTATTATGCAGGAGGTAGCAGTTTGGAATTTAATACTTTTGAATCAATTAAAATCGGTCTTGCCTCACCTGAACAGATCAGAAGCTGGTCATACGGCGTTGTTGAAAGACCTGAAACTATAAATTACAGAACTCAGAAGCCCGAAAAAGACGGCTTGTTCTGCGAAAAAATCTTCGGACCTACCAAGGACTGGGAGTGCCACTGCGGTAAATTCAAGAAAATCCGCTTCAAGGGTAAGGTCTGCGACCGCTGTGGCGTTGAAGTAACACGCGCAAAGGTCCGTCGTGAAAGAATGGGACACATTGAGCTTGCTGCGCCCGTTTCACATATCTGGTACTTCAAGGGTACTCCTTCAAGAATCGGCCAGGTTCTTGAGGTTTCTCAGAAGAGACTTGAGGAGATCCTCTACTTTACAAAATATATCGTTACAGATCCCGGTAATACCGAGCTTGTAAAAAAACAGCTCCTTTCAGAAAAGGAATATCTTTCATATCTCGAAAAGTACGGCGACGATTTCAAGGCTGAAATGGGTGCCGAAGCTATCAAGAAGCTCCTTCAGGAGTATGATCCCGAAAGATATGATACTCATAAGAACCGTCTTATCGAAATGGGCAAGATCTCACTCGGCGGTCAGAAGCTTCAGTGTACAAAATCACCCGCTGTCTGCGATTGTGAAGAGTGCGCTAAGTTCGCTGAGCTTACCGATATCGAGTGGAAGAATAACATCGAAATCGTTGCTGATGACCTCAAGAATGAGCTTCAGGGACTCCCTGCAGGTCAGAAGAAGGTCAAGCTCCTCAAGAGACTTCAGATTATCGAAGCGTTCAGACTCTCAGGCAATAAGCCTGAGTGGATGGTTCTCGATGTAATCCCCGTTATCCCCCCCGATATCCGTCCTATGGTTATGCTGGACGGCGGACGTTACGCTACTTCAGACCTCAACGACCTCTACAGACGTGTTATCAACAGAAACAACCGTCTTAAGAGAATGCTTGAGCTTGAGGCTCCAGATATCATCGTAAGAAACGAAAAGAGAATGCTTCAGGAAGCTGTTGACGCTCTTATCGACAACGGCAGACACGGCAGACCTGTTACAGGTCCCAGCAAC
>SVNM01000034.1 GCA_015066875.1 Ruminococcus sp. | reverse complement strand
CGCCGTGATCAGCCCCTGTTTTAGTAAGCTCAGACATATTGATAGCGGGAATATCTGTTCCTGTCAGAGTCCACTCCCAGACCAGATAATTATCCTCTGCCACATTATAGGTAACAGGATCGCTCCAGAAGGTTTCACCTGAAGCAACGGATTTTTCCTTAGCGCCGTTGAAAGTGACATCGCAGTAGCCTGTGATTTCTCCATCGATATCAGCAGAGCTCACGGTGCCTATGCGTGCGCTTTCGATGGAATATTCACCGCCCTTGCGTATAGTGTACTCTTTTTTGCCTATTTTATATGTAGAGTCCACATTATTTGAGAAGTAGAAGCAGTATTCAAGCTGACCGTACTCTTCAACGGGGAAATAAGCGCGGTAAGTAACGCTCTGAGCCTCATCGACAGCACTGTTACAGCCTGTAGAGATAACAGTATTTGAAACATAAGTGCCGAAAAGGGTATCATTGCTTTTGGATTTAGCAGGCTGACTTATATCCTGATAGGCAGAGGGAACGCTGTTTTTTTCATTACCGGGATTATCAGCATTGCAGGCAGTAAACGACATCGCCATAATTGTCGCAGTAGCCAGAGAGAGAAATTTTTTCATAATGACCTCCGTAATCATAAATTCGTATAAATTATACCATACAATTCTGAATTTTTCAACAGAAAAGAACAGGTGGCGAAAGTTTTTTAAGATGTATTTTCGCAATACTTGAATTATGGCGAAAGCTATTGACTTTTAGCGGTGAATGGTATATATTATATTAGGATATAAAACCAATAAATTCCGTAAAGGAGTAATATATGAATATTATTATTGTGGGCTGTGGCAAAGTAGGAGAGGCCCTTGCTGAACAGCTTAACGAAGAGGGAAATAACCTTACCGTTGTAGATACCGACCACAACAAGGTAGACAACATCGTAAACAAATATGATGTTATGGGAGTTGTAGGAAACGGAGCAACTCACGCAGTACAGCAAGAAGCAGACATAAAAAATGCTGATCTTCTTGTGGCAGTAACAGGGTCTGATGAGCTTAATCTGCTCTGCTGTATAATAGCGAGAAAAGCGGGAAACTGCAAGGTAATAGCACGTGTAAGAAATCCTCAGTACAGTTCGGAAGCGGTTTATCTCAAACGAGAGCTTGGCCTTGCAATGGTAATCAATCCTGAGCTTGACGCAGCAGCGGAAATTGCAAGAATAGTGCGTTTCCCTTCAGCTCTGAAAATTGACACATTTGCGCGAGGAAAGGTAGAGCTTTTAAAGTTCCGACTTCCTGAAAACAGTCCCCTTGCGGGCTGTGCTGTAAAGCAGATATCGGCAAAATTCCACAGTGACGTGCTGGTTTGTACAATAGAAAGAGATGATGAAGCGTATATCCCGAACGGAGATTTTGTATTCCGTGAAAAAGACGTAATATCAATGATAGCCACACCACAGAATGCACATCATTTCTTCCGCAAGATACATTATGTAGCCAATTCCATTAAAAGCCTGATGATAGTAGGCGGAGGCGAGATAACGCATTATCTCTGTAAAATGCTTGAGCGTGACAATATAGATGTAACAGTAGTTGAGAAAAAGAAACAGCGCTGTGCAGAGCTTGCCGAGCGTTTTCACGATTATACAATAATTCACGGTGATGCGGTTGATCAGGACATACTTCTTGAAGAGGGAGTAGCTACTGCCGACGCATTTGCTGCACTTACAAATCTTGACGAAGAGAATATATTTCTTTCGCTGTTTGCAAGAAATTCCGGCAATGCAAAGCTTATAACAAAAGTCAACAGAATAGACTTCAACAGCGTAATCAAGGAGCTTGATCTTGATACGATAATATATCCGAAGAATATTACATCTGAGCGTATTGTAAGATATGTCAGAGCAATGGGAAATTCAATCGGAAGCAATATTGAGACGCTCTATCATATAATCAAGGGCAAGGTAGAAGCTGCAGAGTTTTATATCCGTGAGAATTCTGCAATAGTGGGCAAGACCTTATCAGAGCTGAAATTCCACGATAATGTCCTTATTGCAACAATAATGCGTGACGGTAAGGCGATAATTCCCCGCGGAAGCGATACAATCGAGCTGGGCGATACAGTAATCGCTGTATCAGGTCATCTTGCGCTTCACGATATAACAGATATTTTAGAGGATTAACGTCGGGGAGAATTATCGGTATGAATTATAAAATGACAGGTTATGTGATAGGACTTCTTCTGATGTTCCAGTCACTTTTTATGGTAATCCCCGCCCTGACAGCAATAGTTTACAGAGAATCTGAGGTATGGATATTTCTGTGTGTGGCAATAGGCTGTCTTGTAATCGGAAAGCTTCTTACACTGCGCAAGCCTGAGAATAAAAGCCTTTTTGCAAGAGAAGGCTTTGTAATAGTGGCAATCTGCTGGATAGTGCTCAGTCTGACAGGCGCACTGCCGTTTTACATCAGCGGAGCAATTCCACGATTTATAGACGCATTATTTGAGTCTGTATCTGGATTTACCACAACAGGTGCAAGCGTTGTTCCTCTTATAGAGGAGCTTCCTAAGTGTATGCTTATGTGGCGAAGCTTTACCCACTGGATAGGCGGAATGGGAGTGCTTGTGTTTATTATGGCATTTCTTCCAATTTCAGGAGCACAGAATATGCACATAATGAAAGCGGAAAGCCCCGGTCCTTCAGTAAGCAAGCTTGTACCCCACGTAAGAACGACAGCGCTGTGGCTTTACGGAATATATTTCTGTCTGACCCTCATAGAGTTTATTCTGCTTTTGTTCGGAGATATGTCAGTGTTTGAATCGCTGAACACGGCCTTTGCAACAGCGGGCACAGGAGGCTTTGGCATCAGAAATGACAGCATTAACAGCTTTTCAGCATACATTCAGATAGTTGTTACAGTTTTTATGTTGTTATTCTCATTGAATTTTACATCATATTTTCTTATGCTCAAGGGTAAGTTAAAGGATGCGCTTACCTCTGAAATAAAGGTGTTTCTGTTTGTTGTTGCAACAGCAATAGCAGTAATCTCCATAAACACGAGAGCTCAGTATGACTCTGTGGGAGACGCAGTGCGCCACGCATCATTTTCTGTAGCGTCGCTTGTCTCCACAACAGGTTTTGCAACGGTTGACTTCAACCTGTGGCCTGAGCTTTCACGAACAATTCTTGTTCTTGTAATGTTTATGGGAGCCTGCGCAGGCAGTACAGGCGGAGGAATAAAGGTATCACGACTGATGATATTCTTCAAGAATGCTGGAAATGAGCTTCACAGAATGCTTCATCCGAAACAGGTGAGATGCATATCAATGGACTCACGTCCTGTTGAGCCAAGCGTAGTAAGAACAGTAAGCGTGTATATGGTATGTTATATAGGGATATTCGCCGTATCATCGCTGATACTTTCATTGCAGAATGTAGACGCAATAACAAACTTCACAGCAATCACAGCAACGCTTAACAACATCGGTCCGGGACTTGAATCTGTAGGTCCCACATCTAATTATCTGTTCTTTTCCGATTTATCAAAATCAGTACTGATATTTGATATGCTTGCGGGAAGACTTGAATTATTCCCCATGCTGTTGCTTTTCCACCCATCAACATGGAAGAAATAGAATAAAAAATAAGGGAGCACATTAAGAGTAATGACCATACAGAAGTAATTACGTATGGATAATTTCCTTAAGAGTGCTCCCGTTTTTTGTATATAGTTTTTATCTCATAAAGAGGTAAGTGGCATATGCGACATAAAGCAGAAGGAAAACGATACCATTGAGTCGTGTGATTTTCTTTCCGCAGAGTGAAGAAATCCATAAAACAACAGAAATACCGAGAAGAATAATCTGGTCGATGAGTCCGTCGAAGGTAACCTTGAAGGGAAGTACAAGTGAAGTGGTGCCGAGAATGAGGAGTACGTTGAAGATATTTGAGCCGATAACATTTCCGAGAGCCATATCGCTGTTGCCTTTTTTAGCAGCTACAGCAGAGGTAACCAGCTCAGGAAGAGAGGTTCCCAGTGCAACAATGGTAAGACCGATAATAGCCTCAGAGATTTTAAGCTGATGAGCAATTTCTGTAGCACCGTAAACAGAGATTTTACCGCCTAAAACAATAACAACAGCACCGCCCACAGTAAAGAGAATACTCTTCCACCAGGGCATTACAGCGTAGGTGTTTTCATTTTCTTCAGCTTTATCCTCAGTGCTTTTTCTGAATCTGAGAGCGTCCTTTATAGCAAGCAGAATATAGAAAATAAAGAATCCGATAAGCAGAGCACCGGCGATTCTGCCTATGTAGTAGTTACCTGTAAGAGTAAGCAGGGGAAGTAGCACAGCTGTAAGCAAAAGCATAGGGAAATCACGTTTAAAAACAGACTTGTCCACCATAACAGGTTTAATAACGGCGCTTAGACCGAGGACGATGAGAACGTTAAGGAGATTCGAGCCAACAACATTACCCACAGCGATATCGCTTGAGCCGTCAACGGCAGCAGAAACAGAAACCGCCAGCTCAGGCATACTTGTGCCCATAGCAACGATAGTAAGACCAACGATAATATCGGGAATTCTCAGTTTTTTAGCGATAGAGCAGCTTCCGTCCACAAAGACGTCGGCGCCCTTGACGAGAATAATGAATCCGACAACAAGAGCGATATAAGGAAGAACAAAAGACATAGTAAAAAATACTCCAATCTGAAATGAAAATTATTTTTTTCTGCGGAATTTAGGCATAATTCTTGCCCGATAGTAGATATGGCAGATTTCCAGGTTATAGTCATACAGCAGAAAGATAAGGTTAACAATAACAAGCATAATGACAGCGCCGTATTTGCCAAAGCCATCAAGCTCTTCAAGAAGCTGCTGAAGTCCCATAATATAGACAGTAACATAGACATAAGCAAGAATACACACATTAAAAACAGCAGATTTAATAACAGCTTTAAGGGGTTTGAATTTAATTTTAGAGATATAGAATCTCAGGATAGGGTAATGTCCGAAGAACATAATGAAGATGAGAGCGGCCTCTTTATCGAAGGTAACGAAAAGCGAGAGCAGACTTACGGAAATATAGGTAAGAAATGCCCATGCGGTGTTTACTTCAATAGAGATAATCATCATAAGGAAGCCGGCAATCATGGGAAGAACGATATATAAAGCGGGGATAACCCCGGCAAGAAACATAGTAACAAGGCAGAGTGCCGAAACGATTCCGCCGAGCGCAACGCGATAGCTGATATCCTTCATAGTCACTCATTACCCGCCTTATTTTTTTGAATGTTGTAGGTAATGGCGGAAAGCACTTTATGCGGAACAAATCTTGCACCGAATAGTCCGGCCTTCATTGAAAGCGAGGGTACTGCAATAAGCTTTCCCGCAAGAGCCTTTTCAACGGCATACTGAGCAGCGTATTCAGCGGTAATGGGTTTAACGCTGAAAGAAACTCCCGCACGGTTATTGAAATTAGTATCCACAGGACCAGGACAAAAAACGGTAACGCTTACCTTTGAATTATCACGGCGAAGCTCCTCAGCGACGGCAAGAGAGAGTCTGACCACATAATTCTTCGAAGCGTAATATGAGGACATAAGCGGGCCGGTCATAAATCCTGCACTTGAAGCAACGTTGAGAATGATACCCTTATTGCGTTTTCTGAAATCACGGAGAAAAAGCTTCATAAGGATATGAACAGCCACAATATTAACCGACAGCATATCGAGCTCGCTGTCAAGATCGGTTTCGTGAAGCTTTCCGAAAATACCGAAGCCAGCATTATTGACAAGCATATCAACAGACTTGTCCCTGCAGAAATCATATACCTTAAATACATCTTCCTTGCGTGAAAGGTCAGCGCAGATAAACTGCGTATTATTTCCCAATCTTTGTGAAATATCTTCCAGAGCCTTCTGATTTCTGCCAGTAAGAATGAGCTCCCACCCGCGTTTGTTTAGGTTTTCAGCAACAGCGAGCCCTATTCCCGATGTAGCACCTGTAATAAGAGCTTTCATACGAACACTCCTTTCGACAACATATGAAAATATTATACCACACTTTTCAGATGAAATCTACAGCAAACGAAAAAAATGTGATAAAAAAGAAAAAAATTCGTAATAGCTATAGACTTTTGAAAAAAAATATAGTATAATTATAAAGTATGATAAAAAACATATCGGAGGATATATATAATGAACAGCATAAAAAAACTCGGTGCAGCTCTTACAGCATTTTCAGTAGCTGCAACAATGGCTTCATGCAGTGCGCCTACAATAGGCGGTGGCTCTGCAACAGCAGTAACAATTGATGGTTATGATATACCCGCAGGTGTATTTATTTTCTATTCACTTTCAGCATATCTTGAGGCAAGCGATATCATTGCTGAGGGAAGCGAAACAAACGCTACACCTACAATGGAAGAGGTAGAGGATTCTCACATTGACAATCTCACAGCAAAAGAGTGGATTCAGAATAAGGCAACAGATTATTGTTCAGAATTCGTAGCAGTTGAGAGAGAGTTTGAAAAAATCCAGGGCGAGCTTACACCTGAGGATTACGAAATCGTTGAGAGCCAGGTAGCACAGATGGATCAGGTTGATATCTACACCAAGAACGGTATCAGCGACGAGTCTGCATCAGCAATTTTCGAGAACGAGCGCAAGAGAACACACGTTTTTGAGTATTACTACGGCTTTGAAGGCGAAAAGGGAATGTCAGAGGAAGAGCTTAAGGATTACTTTGACGAAAACTTTGCACGTGTAAAGTACGTAACAATGAGCTATCTTGACGCAGAGGGCAATGAGCTTTCAGAAGCAGACAAAAAAGAGGTTCGTGAGCTTGCAGAGGAATATGCAGACAGAATCAACGAAGAAAAGGATACAATGGAAAAGCTTTACATCGTAAATGAAGTAAAGGAAGAGTACAGCGAATACGTAAAGGAAAAGGCAGAAGAGCTTGCATCTAAGACAGGTACTGTGACAACAACCACCACTACAACAACCACAACAAATGCCACAGAAACCACAACTACAACAACAACTGATCCTTATGAAAACGAAAGCGTAGTATCCAAGTATACAACAACCACACCTGAAAAGGTAGAGGATCCCGCAACAACTACCACAACAACTCTTTCAGCAAAGCAGAAATCAGATATCAGACTTAACGAGTTTATTTTTGAAGAGCTTACAGATTACGATAAGGCAGTAGTGCTTGACGATGAAGAGAATGATGCTCTTTACGTAGTAATCAGGTCTGATCTGAGAGAGCGTATGACAGAGGAAGATCTCTGGAGCGAGGATTACATCTCAGCACTTCAGTCATTAGAGTACAGTGAAGAGTTTGTAGAGTATATTCAGGAGCTTGCAAAGTCATATACAGCAGAGCGAAATAAGAGCGCATACAGAAGATACTCACCATTCAAGCTTGATATGGAACAGGATAAAGCATATACATATTAAAAAGAAAGGGTACCATTGTAACGGTGGTATTCTTATAGGAGAATATATAGTATATTGAGGGAAACCCTTTTGAAAAAGGGTTATCCCTCAAACTCCTTTCCTAAAACTTTCAAGTTTTAATTTCAGCCCCATAGGGTACACACAGATAACGAGAAATTGAACTCTCATAAAAATTGTGTGTGTACCCTATGGGGCTGAAATTAGTATTAAAAGTCTTTGTAGGGGGTGTGGGGGCAAACTTTCTTCAGAAAGGTTCCCCCACTAAATACACATAAACTCTTATTAGGACATCACCGTTATGGTACCCTGTTTTTTTATAGTGATTAATATTAATAGCCAAGCTCCTGACCGACGAGAATAACCTTGATTCTGCCTTTATGACGCTGATGAGCGGATATAAGATAGTTACAGCAGATTCTACCGTCGCCATTGCAACCGTCAGACATCTGGCAGTTATCCTTTGAAAGAGAAACGCACTCTCCCTTTTCCTTGCAGTAGGTAGGACAGTCGAGTCTTATGCAATTTGCCGGAGCAGCAATTTCTTTAACACGAAGCTCAGCCTCTTTAAGATCGCGTACAATTTTATTATAGCCTGCGATGATGATAACAGACTTGGGGCCGAAAGCAATAGCAGCGATACGGTTGCTGTTGCCGTCAACATTATAGAGTACGCCGTCTTCGGTGATTGCGTTTGAGCTTGAAATGTAAACATCAGCCGAAAAAGCTCTTATATAGAGCTGAGCAACCTCTTCGGGAGTCATTTTCGAGCGGTCAAGATACTGGTATTTCGGAGAAGCAAGAAGCTCGGCAAGACCGCACTCTTTCATAGACATAGTACCGCCGTTGGTAATAACATCACCCTCTTTTATAAGTGACTCTACAATAGCAGGCACATCGCAAGCGGTTTCGGCATAGTAGAACTCCATATTATTTTTCTTAAGATTTTCGCCTGTTTTCATAATACGGCGTGTGATAATTTCTTTTACATTGTTATCCATAAAGGACCTCCTTACAAAATTAAGCGGGACAGTCAATGTCCCGCATTTTAATTATGAATGAATAATAATCAAGCGTTATCGGGCTCAAGAACAGCATAATTGCCCTCAGCACGCTTATAAACAACATTGATTTCGCCTGTAGAGGCATTGCTGAACATAAAGAAGTTATGGCCGAGCATATTCATCTGAAGGATAGCCTCCTCAATATCCATAGGACGCATAGGGAACTTCTTATGCTTGATAACCTCATAATCGGTCTGTTCGGGAACAGCGTCAGTGAAAGCCTCTTTAAAGGCAGTATCCTTGAGACGTTTTTCGATACGTGTTTTATTCTTACGGATCTGTCTGATAATCTTGTCGATAGCGTCGTCGAGAGCGTCATTCTTATCAACTGCAGAGCGTTCTGCACGATAGATCATAGAATTATACTTAACGGTAAGCTCAAGAATGATCTGATTTTTCACCTCGGAGAGTACTATTCTGGCATCAGCGTCATCGCCGAAAAATTTGCCGAGTTTAGCGTCGATTTTCTGCTGAGCATAGTCTGAAAAGTTCTGAGAAATCTGCATTTTTTTTGCTGTGATAGTTGTTTTCATAAATAGACCTCCTTTAAGTCACGTAAAACGCAACTTATGTTATGGTCATATTATACCATAATAGCTAAATAGTTGCAATAGTTTCAGAGAAAAATATACTTTTTGCACAATGAGAAGGAGCGTTTTTATATAATATGACGATTATGAGCAAAGAGCATCAAGCATAACCGAAGCGATTTGTTCGGTGGTAACAGTGACATTATTTTTGTTTTCGATGAGGATACAGAAGGCGATAGAGTGTCTTGAGCTGTCCACAAAGCCAACGAGAAGAGAGTTTTCCTCCTGTCCGTTTTTAACCTGAGCGGTACCGCTTTTTACACCCACAGAGTAGCCTTCAATGGAAGCGGAGTAGTTATTGTTTCCGTTGGTAAGCATAATCTGTTTTACTGTCTGAGCGGTAGACGGAGCAAAAATTTCCTCACTGAACTGAGTAACAGCGTGGTCTTTAGCCTTGCCTGTGACATCGGTGATATGGTCGATGAAATGAGGCATAGTCATTTTACCTGTAGCGTTAGCGATAGCGCTCTGCCACATCATAAGCTGAACAGGACTTACAAGGGTATCGCCCTGACCGATACAGCCCCACTGAGTATCGAAATCGTAGGAATTTTCGAGAGTGGTAGAGGCTTTTTCGCAGAGGATACCATCGATACTGAAGCGTGATTTCACATCTTCATTGACAGCATATCCCATTTTTCTGTAGGTATTTTTAATACCGTCAAGAGGCAGTGAATCGTCCTCAACAAGCTGAGCGAAGAAAGGGTTACAGCTGTTTTCCACAGCCTGCTGAATGGTCTGAACGCCGTGTCCGGAAGACTTATGGCATTTTATGATCTCACCGCTTTTATTGATATACTGACCTGTGCACTCAAAGCTTTTGGCAAAGAGAGCGTCTGCTCCCATAACCTCGATAGCGGAAATAAGGGTAGAGATTTTCTGAGTAGAGCCGGGAACAGTTCCGTAGAGATTTTTTGAGATAAGCGTGCCTGTTTCAAAGTCGGCAATATTGGCATATCCTTTGGTAACATCGGGTGAAGGCAGACTCACGCATACAAGAATTTCGCCTGTTTTGTAGTCATAAGCCACCGCCGAGCCCTTAGCGTTTCCATAGGCATTAAACACAGCCTGATTGGCAAAGTGGTCTATTGTAGTGTAAATGGCACTTTTACCGTTTTCGGTAACCAGACCCTGTTCAAAGCCGTAATTATTGAGAAGCTCAAGGTTTGCAGAGACAAGAGTGTTGGTCATCTGACCCTTAGCGTCGCCGATAATATTACCCACATCGGTGAAATGTCCTTCAGGATACTGCGTGTCCGAGTCATCAAAGAGCACCTCTCCGTTGCGGTCATAGACCTTGCCGAGAACAAGCTTATCCGAGTTCATCATATAGAAAGAGGACTCGTTGCGAAGCTTGATAACAAGAGCGATCATACCCGCAATAAAGAGGGTAAGGAAAAGCGTAATGATACGTCTGCTTCTGTTTATACTTTTCAATTATGAGCCCTCCTTCCAGAAGAGGATTTCTTTTTGTTTTTGGTTTTCTTGAATATGGGAGACTGGGTTGCGGAAAGCATACCGATCATAAAACCGCTTGTTACCATAGAGCTTCCGCCTGTAGAAATAAATGGTATCGTAACTCCTGTAAAGGGGATCATATTGCAGGAGCCGAATATATTGAGAGCCATCTGAACAGTAAATGCAGAACAGATACAGGCTGAAAGGGAAGCGTGGTAATATGAGCGTGGAGGGTTGATAAGTGGAACAGTAAGAATCACCAGTATAGCGATAACAGTCATAATGGCATAAATGAGTCCCCACTCCTCAGAAATGGTAGCGAAAACGATATCATTATCATAAGCGAAGACGTTGTGAAGCTCACCGAATCCGGGACCCTTGCCCAGCCAGCCACCCTCAGCGATAGCTATAAGAGCCTTTGACTGCTGATAGCCGTTGCCTGTTTTATCGCTCCAGATATCGACGAAAAGACGGTCCTGAACATAGGAAGGAGCGTACTTAACGGCAACTATGGCAAGCGCACCGAGCACAGCCACACCGACGATAACAGCCTTTTTGGAGAATTTAGCCTTAGGGTAGCAAAGGCGGAAGAAAAGACCACAGATGTAAATACCCACAAAGGTAGGCAGACTTCCCAGGTCACGGCACCACCACTGCAGACCGCAGATAAGAGCGATAATAAAGAAAAGAGCAATATTCTCGTAGACCACGTTAAAGCAGAGTAGCTTATGCTTTCTCTGCTGTTCCATAACAGATGTAGCACAGCCAAGCACAAGAAGAGGCTTGATAAACTCAGAAGGCTGAACAGAAACAGGACCTAAATTGATCCACATACTTCTGCTACCTGTAAGAGTAACAATAGCAATAACAAGAGCACCAATAGCCAGGAAAATATACTTCTTTTTATTCTGAATGAACCTGTGGTTTCTGCACAGCAGATATCCACCGCGACAGGCAACAAGAGCGGTAATACAAGTAATAAGGTGTTTTTTATTAAGCTCCACACCGCCGAATGAGGACTGGAAAATAACACTCATATTAAGTATAAGGATAAGCAGAAAATCGATAGAGTAGGTCATCTGCTTGAAGAAGAGCATAGCTGTGAAATAAGCAAGGTCAAGCCCGATAACAACAGCAGAAAGAGTAACAACGCTGTTGACATCAGAGTAGTTGCCGTTCACGAAAATATTAAGAAGCATAGCTGAGTGAGCAACAAGCACAAACACAGCAGAAGCGAAGTAGGAAAGACCGTTTTTAAACATCAGAGCCCCTCCTTTTTCTGATAGTAAGCTTTCTTTTTCCGAGTTTTATGATATCATTTTCGTGAAGTCTTATCTGCTTCACGAGATTTCCGTTGACGTAAACACCTGATTTAGAGCCGATATCGGTAATAGTCCATACACCGTTGGTGACAGTGAGCAGAGCGTGATATCTTGAAACAGACATATCCGGAATCCTTATATCAGCGCTTGCGTGACGTCCTATAATAATCTCATCACATTCAAGGGGATAGGTAATACCGGGCTCAACGAGCTCAAAATTGCCTGAAATTTTAGACCATCTTCTTGAGGCATTTTTCTTTTCACGGTAAGCTGTGAGAATAAGAGCTATAATGCAGACATCAAGAGCAACAGCCGAAACAGCGAGAAGAATAATAGTAAGAGAATTCAAAACAGCACCTCCGTAAAAGTAATCTATCTTAATATTATATCATAAAATTCAGCTCATTGCAACCATTTGCCACAGACAGTTGACAATGCGTGCGGAAAATGGTATAATATAAAGGAACTGAATAAAAAGGGGAGCTTTTGCTGAGAGGAAACGTAAGATTTCGACCCATAACCTGATTCGGATAATGCCGACGTAGGGAGATATTGAATGATATTCACTGCCACAGGTAAAAAAACTGTGGCTTTTTTTATTATTCCGAAAAAAGCTCTTACGGAAAGGAAAGAAAATGTCAAACAGGAATAAAACGATGATAATGGTAGAGGGCGCAGTAATGATAGCTCTTGCAACAGTGTTAAGCTTCATAAGGATATACAAATTGCCGTGGGGAGGCTCAATAACACTGCTGTCCATGTTGCCCATAGCATTTTTCAGCATAAGGCACGGCACAGGCAGAGGAATGGTAATAAGCTTTTTATTCTCGCTGATACAGCTTGGACAGGGAATATCCGACGGACTTTTTGTCTGGGGCTTAACCCCCATACTGCTCATATCCTGTATACTTTTTGATTATGTAATAGCCTACAGCGCAGTTGGCTTATCGGGAGTATTCCGCAATAAAGGAGTAACAGGCTGGATAATGGGAACAGTATCCGCCCTTGGACTGAGATTTATATGTCATTTCTTAAGCGGAGTAGTCGTGTGGAAGAGCTTTGGTGAGCTGTGGGAAGGCTTTTCAACAGACAATATATATCTTTACAGTCTGCTGTATAATGGCTCATATATGCTTCCTGAGATAGTGCTTACCGCAGTGGGAGCGTACATACTTTTCAAATCATCACAGGTAAGAAAGCTCATTACCGAAAAAAGAAAATAGAGAAAAGAAAAAGGCTGTCGTTAGGTGCGACAGCCTTTTGTCATGTATATCAGAAGATATCCTTTTTATTTTTGATGTGACGTCTTACGAGAACAAAGATGATGATTCCCACGCAGACAAGGAGGAAAATTGGAACAAACAGTGTGTTTGTAACATCATCTTCAGCAGATTTCATTTCTGTCCAGAGATTCTGCATCTGGCGGTTAGCGTCATCGGAAAGGTTGATGAAAACAGTAGTTTTATCAGCGATAAACTGCTCATCGGGATAAGAAACGGGGTCATTCTGCACCTCTTCATCGAGCATATCGAAAGCAGCTGAATGAGGAGTAGAATAGCAGATATAGTCGATATTAGCGAAAGCGATATCAGGCTCGCACATAAAGTTTATGTACATTTCCGCAGCCTCTTTCTGCTTGGCATTAGTGGGAATACACATAGCGTCAACGAAGAGGTTTGTACCGCTTTTGGGAACAACGAAGTTAAGGTCCTCATTCTCCTCCATAATGGTGAGAGCGTCACCTGCATAGTAAGGAGCGATAAGAGCGTCACCGGCCCCCATTTTATCGAAGATTTCGTCCATAACATAGCCCTGAACGATTTTTTTCTGCTGAGTGAGCTTATTAGCTGCAGCAGCAAGCTCGTCGGGATTTTCAGTGTTGATAGAATAACCAAGGAGAATTTCAGCGATAGCAAAAGCGTCACGGGGATTATCGAACATAAGGATCTGATCGCGGTAATCCTCATTCCAGAGGAGGTCCCAGTCGATTTCCTCTTCGGGAATATCAAT
This sequence comes from Ruminococcus sp., assembly GCA_015066875.1. Taxonomy (GTDB): domain Bacteria; phylum Bacillota; class Clostridia; order Oscillospirales; family Ruminococcaceae; genus Ruminococcus. The sequence continues at coordinate 12,158 of SVNM01000034.1, read as the reverse complement.
CATAGTCTGATCGTAGATAATACCGACAGTACCCCAGGTATAGGGAACGGAATACTCGTCCTGAGGGTCATATGCGAGACCTCTGAAGTTATCCATAATATAGCTGAAGTTGGGAATATTGGAGTAATCCAGCTTCTGAACGAGATTTTCCTTGATCATTTTGCTGATCATATAGTCGGAAGGGATAATGATATCATAGGAAGCACCACCGCTTTTGATTTTAGCATAGAGCTCCTCGTTTGTAGCATAGTTTGTATAGTTTACCTTAATGCCTGTAAGCTTGGTGAACTCGCCGTTTACATCAAGAGTACCCTCATCGGCGCCTGTAGAGATATACTCGCCCCAGTTATATACATTGATAGAGATATCCTGTCCCTTGAAGCGGGTATAGTAATCGGGATCAGAAACGGTAAGAGTCTGAGCGTAAACCTCCTCCTCTTCCTCAACAGCCTCGTCTTCGGAAGCACAGCCTGTAAACATAGCAGAGAGCATAAAGGGAGCCATCAGCAAGGAGATCAGTTTTTTATTCATGCCTTATTCCCCCTGTAACCGAGATTTTTCTTAGCGTGCTTGTTTTCAATAGCGTTCTTTACAATAAGAACGACAACAACAGCGATAAAGATGAGAGTTGAAAGAGCATTGATTTCAGGAGAAATCTTACGTCTTGTCATTGAGTAGATAGTGATAGGCAGAGTCTGTGAAGTAGAACCGCTTGTAAAGTAGCTGATAACAAAGTCGTCCAGCGAGTAGGTGAAAGCCATAAGGAAACCGCTGATAACACCTGGCATAATTTCGGGAAGGATAACCTTGATGAAAGCCTTGAAGGGACCGCATCCCAGATCCTGCGCAGCCTCATAGAGATGAGGGTCCAGCTGTTTGAACTTAGGCATAATATTTAGGATAACGTAAGGCACATCAAAGGTAATATGAGCGATAACAAGAGTAACGAAGCCGAACTCCAGATTCATTCTTGCAGCGAAGAAAACGAAGAGGAGCATCAGTGAAACACCTGTAACGATTTCGGGGTTAATGATAGGCATATTGGTGATATTCATAACCACAGCCTTAGGAACCTTTCTCATACTGTTGATGCCGATAGCGGCAAGAGTACCGAGAATTGTTGAAACGATACTTGCGATAACAGCAATAATGATTGTATTGATAAGTGAAGAGATGATAATATCGTTTCTGAAGAGTCTCTCATACCATTCGAGAGTAAAACCGCTGAAAACGGAACGGCTCTTAGTCTCATTGAAGGAGAAAACGATAAGAACGAAGATAGGCACATAAAGGAACATAAGAACGAGTGCCATATAGATTTTTCCGAGTTTTTTCATTACAGCACCTCCTTAAATAAGCACCTGATCATCAGGGCTGAACTGGTTCATAATCGTCATAATAACGAGGATAATTACCATAAGGACGAGAGAAATCGCAGCACCGAGATGAGGATTATAGGAGTTACCGAGGAACTGCATTTCGATAAGGTCACCGATAAGCAGATTTGAACCGCCTCCCAGCATACGTGAAATAATGAAGGTAGAGATAGCGGGCACAAAAACCATAGTAATTCCTGAAGTGATACCGGGCAGAGAAAGGGGAACAATAACTCTGAAGAGAACAGAGCGTGAGTTACAGCCCAGGTCTGAAGCAGCCTCAAGAACGCTCTTGTCGATTTTCTCCATAACCGAGTAAAGGGGCAGAATCATAAAAGGCAGGTAGTTGTAAACCATACCGAGAACGACAGCGCCTGAGGTATTGATAAGCTTGAAGGGACCGATACCGATCAACTCAAGGATATTATTGATAATGCCGTTATTGCCCAGAAGAGTCATCCATGCGTAAGTACGGAGAAGGAAGTTCATCCACATAGGAAGCATAACGATCATCAGCATAGTACCCTGCTTATGCTTTTCCATACGGGAAAGAATAAACGCAACGGGATAAGCGATAACAAGGCAGATAACAGTAGCTATAACAGAAAGCCAGATAGAGCGCACAAAGATATTGGCATACTGACCGACGCTTGAAACGTTAGAAAGGGTAAATCCGCCGTCTTCGCCGGTGAAGGCGAAGTAAGCCACCATCAGCAGAGGAACAAGGATAAAAATAACCATCCACACAAGATATGGGACAGAGAACATTTTAAGCTTCATAGTGATTATTCCTCCGATTTCTTCATAATATGGATATCGAAGGGGTCGAAGTCCATACCTATCATAGCGCCCACGGGCTCAGCCTTGGTAGAGTGAATGATCCACTTGTGGTCAACGCCGTCAACGACCATTTCATAGTGAACGCCCTTGAAAACGACAGACTCAACAATACCTGTGAGCTTAGCCTTATCGGCAGGAATAACCTTAACGTCTTCGGGACGGATAACAACGTCAACAGTTTCATTGGGAGAGAAGCCCTTGTCAACGCACTCAAAGCGTCTGCCTGTGAATTCCACAACGCAGTCCTGAGGCATACAGCCGTTAACGATATTACTTTCACCGATAAAGTCAGCAACGAAAGCGTTTACGGGCTCGTTGTAGATATCTGTAGGCGAGCCTATCTGCTGGATAATACCCTCATTCATAACAACGACAGTATCGCTCATAGTAAGAGCCTCTTCCTGATCGTGAGTAACGTAAACGAAGGTAAGCTCCAGTGCCTGCTGGATTTTTCTCAGCTCGGTCTGCATTTCCTTTCTGAGCTTAAGGTCAAGAGCACCGAGAGGCTCGTCAAGAAGAAGAACCTTAGGGTGATTTACAAGAGCACGTGCAATGGCAACACGCTGTTGCTGACCGCCTGAGAGTCTGTTTACGGAACGTTTTTCATAGCCCTTAAGGTTAACGAGCTCAAGCATTTCGCCGACATTCTTGACGATTTCCTTTTCAGGAACCTTTTTAACTCTGAGGCCGAAAGCGATATTTTCATAAACATTGAGATGAGGGAAAAGCGCATATCTCTGGAAAACGGTATTGACATTTCTTTTGTGAGGAGGCATACCGTTGATACGCTTGCCTTCGAAGAGAACATCACCGCTTGTAGGCTCAAGGAAGCCTGCAATAATACGCAGAGTAGTAGTTTTACCACAGCCTGAGGGACCGAGGAAGGTAACGAACTCCTTATCCTTGATATCGAGGCTGATATTTTTCAGAATACGCTCGCCGTCCTCAAACTCAACGACGATATTTTTTAAGCTGACAACATTATCCATAAATAATCCCCTTTCGAAAAGATTACTGTAATAGAGGGCATATTGAAAAATAAATATGCGATGTACTATTATATCATATTAAAGCAGAAAAATCAACAGAAACCGACAAATAAAAATTCAAAAAATACAGAGAGGAATATTTGAAGAATTTTTCTGTAAATTGTATAAAAACTATTGAAATTATGGAAAAATTATGGTATTATTAATACATATATATTTATGGAGGAGTTGGAATTTATGAAGCAAAAAAAACTATCAAGACTGACAGCAGTTGTAATGGCGACACTGCTGACAGCGACGGCATCACCGCTGAATTTTACAGCGGAAGCCGAAACGGGATATCTTGTAAGAGATCCCTTCTACAATTACGGCAAGGGCTATAATTATTACGAGTCCGAGCATTTCCAGTTTATCTGGGGCAACAGCGGAGACGCGTCGAGAGTCACAACAGAGTTCCTTGAAGGCAACGCAAAAAACCTTGAAGAATGTTGGGACGTGTATATGACAGACCTTGAAATGGCTCCGCCCTCGCAATCGGTAAATCTCAGTCTGCGTGACGGCAAAGAGTACAAGACCAATATCTACCTCTCAGGAACAGGTCTTGAAGGAATGTCAGATGACTGGGCGTATATGTCCTACGATAACGGCGGATATGCATATATGTTCTGCTGTGTGGATTCAATGCAGGTAAGCCCACCCTCATGGGTACTGCCCCACGAATTCGGACACGTAGTAACAGCACATCAGCTTGGCTGGAACAGCAACAAGTATTCATATGCATGGTGGGAAGCACTCGGCAACTGGTATCGAGAGCAGTATCTTTACAGCGACTACTCTACCGATGAAACAGGTCACGGAACAGATTTTTTCGAGACATATATGAAGAATCTCAGCCTCACATTCCCTTGCGGAAGAGACTACTACGCAGCGTGGCCGTTTCTTCAGTATCTGACGGAAAATCCCGATAATCTTGACGGTTACGGAAAGAATTTCGTGAGGGATATGCTTCAGCAGGGACAGGTTGACGAGTATCCCTTTGATATGGTAGAGCGTCTTGCTCCGGCTGATTTAAAGGAGACTCTTGGACATTTTGCAAAGCATATGGCAGGACTTGATTTTGAAAACGGAGACGCATACCGTGCCCGTCTTAATGAGCTTTGCAGTGCTGGAAGCTGGAACTGGCAACAGATGTACACAATGCTTGAGCCTGTAGCGGGAAAAGAAAACGTATATCAGGTTCCCAGCGAGCGTGCACCTCAGCATGCGGGACTTAACATAGTACCTCTTACAGCAGTGGGAAGCGAGATAAGCGTAACTCTCAGCGGTGCAGGCGATACAGACGGAAACGCAAATGATAACGATAACTGGCGTGCGTGCATCGTTCAGCAGTTAAACGACGGAAGCTGTGTATATTCCGACCTTTTCAAGGCCGGCGAGACAATGACAGCTACGGTACAGGGCAATCTTGCATCGGCATATCTTACAGTAATAGCAACTCCCGACCTTGACAACGTGACAAAGACAGGACTTCCTTACGGACCTGATTCAGAGTTTGCTGAAAACAACTATCCTTTCACAAGCAAGCAGAGATATCCCTACACAGCAGAGATAACAGGTGCAGAAATCAAAAAGCGTGAGGTTGCAACAGGAAACAACTGGTGGGAGAGCTACCATAATCACTCAAACGGCGGTGGACTTGTATCAGACAACGCAACAGTTGACGCAAGCGTATATGTAGGACCCAATGCAAAGGTTCTGGGCAGTGCAACAGTAACAGGAAATGCCCGTATCGAGGACTATGCGGTAGTACAGGACAACGCAAGAGTAACCGATAACGCTGTAATCAGCGGATATGCAATAGTAGCCGAGCGTGCAACAGTATCAGGCAAGGCAAGAGTAGACGATACAGGACTTGTAATGGGACAGGCAAATGTAAGCGGAAACGCAAAGGTAATTGAAAGTGCCTGTGTATACGGAACATACACAATGACCGACAATGCAATCGCAAAGGGATTGGCATTCTGTATGGCAAACGGAAGCATCTCAGGACAGGGCGCAGTAGACGGCGATTACTATGACGACGGCGGAAAAAGCGTATCAAAGGGTACAGCATTCGGCTGGGTAAGCGCACAGAGCTATGTAGACTCACTGAGCTATACAGACAAGCTTTTATACGCATATGATTTCAGAGGCGACAGCACATACAATTTCACAGACAGATACAACTCTACATACGGACTCAATCACGGAGCTCAGTGGGAAGCAACAAGAACAAGCGCAGGCGGAGTAATGACTCTTGACGGAAACGACTGGCTTGACCTTGACAGAGCTGTTCTGTACAATAATACCATTGAAATTCAGATGGCAGTTCTCGACCGCAACACAGGAAGCAGTGCGGAAACACTCTTCTGGCTTGGCAATAACACAGAGCATATTAATCTCATAGTATCTGACAACGGACTTGAGCTTGTTCACACAGGAAGCGGACTTCCTCTTTCTGCTTCAAATGTGATAACAGACGGCAAATGGGCAAAAATCAGAGTTGTGATTACCGAATCATCAGCAAAAATCATAGTAGATGACGTAACAGTAGCTGAAGGAAGCATAGGAATAACACCTAAGGATATAGCAGATGCTGTATCTGTAACCGACAGCAGTGCGTCCTATCGTATAGGAGCTGACAACACAGGAGCAATGGGCTTTAACGGCTCAGTTGATTTTGTAAGAATATACAGCGGAGAAGCAACAGCTCCCACAGAGGTTTACACAGAAACCGAGGACCTTTCATCACAGACAGCACAGGTAATCGTAGGCGACGCAAACTATGATATGGCAGTAGACATCTACGACCTTATCACAGTAAGAAATCTGCTTACAAAGACAGGTGCAATGGTATCATCTCAGCAGTTTGCGTCAATTGACCTTAACGGAGACAAGGACTTCAACGTAGCTGATGTTGTACTTATGCAGGAGTATCTTCTCGGCAGAATTGAAAAGTTCCCCGCAGGAATATACGCAGAATATATAGTGTAATCAGAGGTGTTATAATGAAAAAGCTATTTGTTCTTACAGCATTGATTTGTAGTACTGCTATGCTCAGTGCTTGCGGAGATAAGACAGTCAATGGCAAAAATGGTATGCAGGAATTTGCCAGAGAGTATTATGGTGATGATACGCTTATTCTCAGTGATACACTCAATAATGATAATCAGGAGCTTGCTTGGTTTGTATCGGGAAAAGCACCTGATGAGCTTTGTTATGCTACAGCATTCAGCGTTGAAGGTGATGACAGCTACAAATTTATCGCAGACCAGACCGCTACACAGAATATTTCTGATATATGGACCTGTTTGTGGTATGGTACAATAGCTTTTCATATAGAAAATCCTGAATGTACGGAAATAAAAATTGTAAGTTCTCAAGGCGTTGAAATGATATCGGTTGATACAGTACCATGCAGTAAATATTTTTCGTACAAAGACACATCTGAGCTTGATTATTATTTTCTTGATAAAGAAGGAAATGAAATAATCGGCTGACAATATATTTATAAAAAAAGCGTCCGGCAAAAAAAGCCGGACGCTTAATTTTTTCGTATCAGTCAAAAGAATCGAGATCAAGCTCAGCAAGGAGATCCTTGATAGAAGCAAGCTCATCGATAGTAAGAGTAACACCTTTGCCAACTCTTGAGTGATCGGGAGACCACTCACGGATATCATATTTAGGCTCACGTTCATTCCAGCTAACGAGGTTAAGCTCTTTAGTCCAGCCCTTAGCGTTTTCAGAAATAACGCCGATGTGTTCAGTAATTTCAAATTTAAGTTCTGCCATAACAAACTTCCTTTCTGATAAATTAGAGGAGTGACCGTACAAAAATGCGGTCAGACCATACAAGAATACATTTTACCACAAAAAAGGATTTTTGTCCATACCTTTGGGAAAAAATTATAGAGAGACGCAAAGATAGCCCAGAGCCTTATTGTAGAGCTGTTTAGGCTTGATTTTGGCATTGATAAGCATTTCGGCGAAGTCAACAGCGTCCTCGATATTACGTGAAAAATCGGGAATAGTCTCGATATCACCGCTTATGTAGTCCTCGGCTTCGATACCGTAGGTACTGATGGAACAGCCGAAGGAGGAAATTCTGCCTGTAATGACACGGTAAGCGACCTTATTATCGCCGAAAACCTCAAGATAGACTGTTTTATCGGTAACTGTGCGGTTAAATCTTCTCATAAGACCAAACATAAAAAAAAATCTCCTTTCAAATATCTCTGTAAAAAGATTGTAGCACAAAGCGTAAAAAAAGTGAACGGTAAAAAAAGGAGAGATACAAGGGAAAAAAGAGGTAATGAGAAGAAAAAGTGAAACAGTTGCAAAAGGGGGAATACAGGGGCGAGTTAGCGTGTTTTAGTCGATCTCGTTGATGCGGAGAAAGATTTTCTGCATCTGCATATCCGTATCGGCGATTTTATCAGCACATTCACGTAGCTCACGGGAGATGTCGGGAGTAATATCAGCCGAGGTCTTATATCTCAGCTGATGCTCAAGACTTGCCCAGAAGTCCATAGCGATGGTACGGATCTGGATTTCAACAGGAGCATACTGTTTTCGTGTAGAAAGGTGCACAGGAACATTGATAATCATATGATAGCTTCTGTAACCGCTTGGCTTAGGATTATTTATGTAGTCTTTTTTCTTGATAATGGTGAAGTCATCACGTCTTGAAAGCAGGTCTGCGATAGCGTAGATATCGCTTATATAGTAACAGGTTACGCGGATACCGGCCATATCAAGAAGATTTTTGCGGGCAGATTCAACAGTGACAGGAAGTCCCTTTTTCTGAAGTTTACCGATAATCGACTGAGGAGATTTCAGACGGCTGTCGATACTGTGGATAGGATTACGCTGGAATTTAACGCTGAACTCGTTATCGAGGATATTGAGATAAGTTTTGACAACCTCGATAGCGGAGTCATAGAGATGCTGAAGATGGAGAAAATCGTAAAAAGTTTCGGCAATTTTCTCCTTGAAAGAATCGTCGGTGTGTTCTTTCACAGCAGGAAGATTAGTAATAGTTTCCAGGTAGAATTCTTTTTCGTCCATAAAGCGAGACTCCTTTCACGATAAATATTGTTAAGTAGAATTATCCGATGCCAAGCTGGCTGAGAGTGAGTTTGTTTTCGGGGCGGAAATTATCAGAATGAGCATATCTGAGTATAGAAGAAGCGAAAGCCTGAACCTCAGGACGGTGAGAAATTTCAGAGATACGGCAGGTGCAGACGAGCAGAGCACCGTTATCAACAGAAGCTTCATAGAGGATACCCAGCTTGTGATTGCGTTCAAAGTTATCAATCATCTGAACGATGGGAGCAAAACTCTCAGGCGAGTCATCGAGCACAGCACAGTCGCTGTGATTTACGATGTGAAACCACTGCGGTGTAGAGAACTCTTCACAGGCAAAACCGTCAAGAGAGGGATGAGTGTTGTCAATAAGCAGACCGAGAGTACCAACAGCAACAGGCTTGTTCATACTTTCGGAAATAGTGCGGAACATAGGATAGCACCAGAAATCGGTGCAGTAAAATCCCTTGATGGACTGTGAAAGCTCACAGGGCAGATAAATGATTTTTTCGCCTTGCTGAAGGAGCTTTTTCACCTGAGCGATATCATTTGAGATATAAACAGTGCTGTCAGAGCAAACGGATTTGCCTGTAAACTCAAAGTTATCGCAAGGCTTAGGATAAGCCCACATACTGTAGGAGTTTTCCGAATAAGGGGGAGTGTAGTCATTTTCAGGACGGATATTATCAATAGTAAGTATGAGCTTAATATTGACAGCAGAGCTGAAATCGGGAACAGTAAAAGAAACCTCGCCGATTTTGCCGAGACCGTAGAAATTATCCGGAACAGAAATTTCACCGCAAGCGATAATCTCATTATTGCAGACAGCCTTCCAGAGTACAGACTTATCCGTTAATTTTTCGGGGATAAGATATCTGAAAAGTACAGGAGCAGTAAAAAGCTGACCTGAAGTGAGAACAAAGCTTTCGATTTCAGCAAGCAGAACAGCGTCAGAGCAGAAACCGCACCAATGCTGAGGAGCTATAAGGTTTTTACTGTCCATACAAGCGTCGAGCATACCAACAAGAGCCGTACCCTGACCGCTGAAATCCTGAAGGTCGAGAAGCTGAAAGCCTGCAATGTTCTGAGAGCGCATAGCTGATTCGATTTCAAGCTTGTAGCACTCTGCGGAGAGTCTACCGGAAGCTCTGAAAAACTTATCAGCCAGATGAAGCATACCCTTCTGTTTGAGCTTTTCGCGGAAAATCTCGAAATTGCGAGCCTTGAGGACTCCAGTATATTTGTCAATCTCTTTGAAATCGGGATAAACGCAGTACTGACCGACCTCGTGGGTAACAACGGGCTTTGAAGGGATAAGACCGCTTATCGCAGAGTTGACTTTAACCTTTTTAACTCCAGTGCCGTACTGTATTTCAATTTCCTGAGCACCCTCAGCAGAGCTTTCAAGCTCTGTTTCGGGAATAATCAGCTTGTCGTAGGAGTGAACGGTATTAGGCTCATCAGTCTGAACGAATCCGAGAGGAGCGTCGCACATACCATAAGAGCCACGTATAAGGCGGTCACGGCTGAGTCGTACACCTGAGAAGAAATCGTCTTCCGGGAGAATATTCGGCCAGAACTGGAAGTTATTGCTACCCTGAGTATAGAGGTGGCGGTTATCGAGAGTATGATATTCAGCGAGAATAGCGCTCATTTTTTCGGTGCTTCCCCAGAGCTCATTGCCCAGAGACATCATAACGAAGGAGGGGTGATTTCCGTAGAATTTCAGCATACGGCGTCCCTCTTCAATAAGGAAAAGCTGTTCAGCCTCGTTGTGATTTTCGTCAGTTTCGGAAGTTATTGTACCCCAGAACGGAAGCTCAGGTTGCATATAGATACCGAGCATATCAGCAGCAGTAAAAGCTGAGTCAGGGGGACAGCAGGTGTGGAATCGGTAGTGGTTGATACCCCAGCTTTTAGCTATACCAAGGATTCTCAGCCACTCATCAACGTCGGTGGGAGTCGCGCCGGTAATGGGGAAGATAAGACCGTCGTGCTTGCCACGAAGGAAGGTTTTATTGCCATTGATAAGGAAATTCAGTCCCTGAGCGGTAAATGAGCGCATACCGAAAGAAACCTGAGTGATATCATCAGAGCCTTGTACAGCAATTTTTAGAGTATATAAAGCGGGATTATGCTCGCTCCAGAGGGAAACGTCCTCACCCAGCATTACGGTAACGGAGGGATTATCCTTAGCAACGCTGAAGTACTGTCTATCCACAATATGCGAGTCTGAGGAGGCACCCCAGACAGAGATATCAGCCTTATCGGCACCGATAAGGTCAAAGGTAAGCTTAACCGATTTTGAGTTTATATCGGGATAAGCCTGAATGTTAGAAATATGGATTTTTCTGTAGATTCTAACAGAGATTTCGCCTGTAATGCCGTTCCAGTTTGACTGTGTATCCTGAGAGGTAAGGTGACCGCCCTTTGTGGGATAGCCCACGTTGGAGATGCATACTGCAAGAGTGACATTTTCTCCGGCAAAGGCAGAAATATCGTAGATGTGGGGAGTACACAGACTATCGCACTCACCAACAAAGGAGCCATTTATCCATACCTTTGAAAGTCTTGTACGCTCCATAAAAAATTCAATATAAGAGTCAGTGGGAATACCTGAAAGGTCGATATTCTTAAAGAACCAGGCAAAGCCTTCGAACTTGAAGCTGTCAGTGAGACAACCGATTTCACGTTCGGGATTGGGCTTGCCTTTCTGAGCGATTGAGGTAGTAGAGGGTAAAGAAATGGTGTCATTGCCGTAGGTATTGAAAAGGGCGGACTCAATGCCCGACATATCCTTGTCGAGATAAAAGCCCCATTCACCTGAGAGGTTAATTTCAGTAAACATAAAAACTCCTTGGAAAAATATTAAATAGCAGGCATAACTCTACCGCCTGAAACGGGGATATAAGCGCCTGTAGTGAAGCTTGCCAGGTCGGAAGCTAGGAAAGCCACCATCTGAGCGATTTCAAGATCTGTACCGCGTCTGCCCAGTGGCACGGTAGAGTCATAGGCTTCCTGTTTTTCAGTATGGTTATCACGGTCTGTATAGGAAATTGTCCAGCCGGGAGCAACCTGATTTACGGTAATATTGTACTGACCAACTTCCTTTGCAAAGCATCTTACAAAGCCGTCAAGACCTCTTTTGGCAGAGGTATAGGCACTGCAGTTAGCCTCTGCCATAGCAGAGCACTCGGTGTTGATAGCGATAAAGCGTCCATAGTTCTTTTCAGTCATAGCGGGAACGAAAGCTTTTGCCATATAGACGTTGTGCATCACACAGGACTCAAACTGGCTGTAGTAATCGGGGATATCCTGAGAGAGCACAGGCTTCCAGGCATACTGTATAACAGCGTTGCAGACGATGATATCTGGGTCGCCGAGAGTTTCAGAGATTTGCTTCTGCATATTGAAAACCGAGTCCATATCGGTAATATCAGCCTGAAAAGCGCAGGCGCGTCTGCCTTTAGCCTGAACAGAGCGAACAAGCTCCTCAGCCTTGGCAGAGTTTGAATTGTAGTGGATTGCAATATCAGCACCGCAGTCGCTGAGAATTTCGGTCATAACTCTTCCCAGCTGACCTGTGGCCCCTGTAATCACGGCAAGTCTGCCAGTGAGGTCGATTTTAAGCATAATCAAGCTCCTTTCAGTGAATTGACAATAGTGGATAAAGCTCCGGAATAGTCGCCGGTTGACGCAAGAGACTGAGCATTTGCAACAGAATTCTGCAGAGCTACGGAATGAGAAGAGTCAGCCTGAAACTCAATAGTTTTTCTGTTTACATCAAGCAGAATGATGATTCCGTTTTCATCTGAAAAGCGTCTCTGGA
>SVNM01000033.1 GCA_015066875.1 Ruminococcus sp. | reverse complement strand
GCTCTTCCGATCTGGTGGCTGTGCCATTGACGCTACAGGTGAGCCACTCCCTCAGGAAACCGTTGACGGCTGTCTTGCTTCAGACAGTGTGCTTCTTGGCGCTGTGGGAGGTCCGAAGTGGGATAATCTTCCCGGTGATAAGCGTCCCGAAAAGGCACTTCTGGGAATACGCTCAGCTCTTGAACTTTTCACAAATCTTCGTCCCGCAAAATTGTATCCCGCTCTTAAGGAAGCCTCGCCTCTTCGTGCTGACATCGTTTCAAAGGGCTTTGACCTTATGATAGTCCGCGAGCTTACAGGCGGTATCTACTTCGGCGAGCGCGGTTACCGTGAGGGAAAGTACGGCGAGGAGGCTTTCGATACCGAAGCCTACAGCCGTGTGGAAATCGAGCGTATCGGCAGAGTTGCCTTTGAAACTGCAATGAAGAGAAATAAGAAGCTTATCAGCATCGATAAGGCTAATGTTCTTGAAACATCACGTCTGTGGCGTGAGATTATGCACAAAATGGCACAGGAGTACCCTGAGGTTGAGTATTCTGATATGCTGGTCGATAACGGAGCTATGCAGATAGTGAAGAATCCCGCACAGTTCGATGTTATCGTTACTTCAAATATGTTCGGCGACATTCTCTCGGACGAGGCTTCACAGATTACAGGCTCTATCGGTATGCTTGCTTCCGCTTCTCTGGGAGCTTCCACAAGAGGTATGTATGAGCCTATTCACGGAAGCGCCCCCGATATTGCAGGACAGAACAAGGCTAATCCTATTGCTACAATTCTTTCTGCTTCAATGATGCTCCGCTACTCATTCGGACTTGCCGATGAAGCTGACTGCATCGAAAAAGCTGTAGATAAGGTGCTTGAGGCGGGATACCGCACAGCTGACCTTATGGGCGGTGCAGAGGGCACTCCGCTTTCCTGCACAGAAATGACAGAAAAGATTTTAGAGGTTTTATAATTCTATGAATGAAAAATTTGAAAAGCTCTGCAGAAAACGTGATTCCGTAGTTATTTTCCGCAGTCTTGGCGATGATGACGTTATTTCAGACCTTATGTACCTTATCGGTGCGGATCAGCAGGATTGCGAGGGCTTTCTCGGATATTACGCTGATTTTGTGAATGCCCTTTACGAAAACGGCATCGACCTCAGCGAGCATATTCTCGGTGCCGTGCTTGAAAACGATAATCTCTATGTGAGAAAAATTGCAACGGGGCAGACTCCCGACCGTCTTGTCAGCGAGTGCCTTATGAGCGAGCTTATGTTCTTTCAGGAGCTTTCTCAGCTTACCCCTGAGGATTTTACAGCTGAGCTTGACTATGACGGTTATCTGCCGAGGTGGAAGAACTCTCAGGTTGATATTGCGGGAAGCTATATGGAGCGTCTTAAGCTTATCGGACGCTACGGCTACGGAAAGTACGCTAAGCATAAAATGTTCATCGTGCGTGAGGGCGAGACTGTTCCTGTTAAATATCCCGATACTCAGCGTCTTTGCGACCTTTATGGCTATGAGCGTGAGAGAAATCAGGTTATCGCAAACACTAAGGCTCTGCTTGAGGGTAAGCCTGCGCAGAATGTTCTTCTTTACGGCGATGCGGGCACAGGTAAGTCATCTACGGTAAAGGCAATCGTCAACGAGTATGCAGACAGGGGACTGCGCCTTATTGAAATCACCAAGGAACAGCTTAAGGATATCCCCTGTATTATTGACGAGATAAGCTGTAATCCGCTGAAATTCATACTTTTTATCGACGACCTTTCCTTTGCTTCGGGCGAGGACTGCTTCGGAGCTCTGAAGGCTATGCTTGAGGGCTCGGTTTCGGCAAGAGCGGGTAATGTTGCAATATACGCCACAAGCAACCGCCGTCACCTTGTAAAAGAGTGCTTTTCTGACCGCGACGGCGACGATATCCACCGCAACGATACTATTCAGGAGCTTATCTCTCTTTCCGCACGCTTCGGTCTTACAGTGAATTTCTCAAAGCCCGATAAGAAAAACTATGTTGCAATAGTAAGCGAGCTTGCAAGGGAAAAGGGCATTGAAATGAGCGAGGAAGAGCTTTCCGTAAAGGCAGAGGCTTTTGCTCTGCGTGGAAGCGGACGCTCGCCCAGAACAGCAAAACAATTTGTAAATCAGCTTTACAATGAAAAATAGTAATATAACTTAATTTGGAGGTAATAACAATGGTTACACTTGATAAAATTTATCACGCAAGATATATCCTTAAACAGGTAATTCGTGAAACAGATATTATTCACGCACCGAATATTAATCACGATTCAGAGATTTACCTTAAAACGGAGAACCTCCAGATTACAGGCTCGTTCAAGGTAAGAGGAGCATACTACAAAATGTCACAGCTTACAGACGAGGAAAAGGCAAGGGGAGTTATTGCCTGTTCTGCGGGAAATCACGCACAGGGAGTAGCTCTTGCCGCAGCAAAAAACGGCATTAAGTCAATTATCTGCCTGCCCGACGGAGCGCCTATCTCCAAGGTAGAGGCTACAAAAAGCTACGGAGCAGAGGTCTGTCTTGTAAAGGGAGTCTATGATGACGCCTATGCCGAGGCTCTGCGTCAGCGTGATGAGCACGGCTATACCTTTATCCACCCCTTTGATGACGACAACGTTATTGCGGGACAGGGCACTATCGGTCTTGAGCTTATCGAACAGCTTCCCGATATGGACGCAGTTATCGTTCCTATCGGCGGAGGCGGACTTATTTCGGGAATTGCCTTTGCAATAAAGAGCCTTAACCCTAAAATCAAGGTCTACGGAGTTCAGGCATCAGGAGCTCCCAGTATGTTCAATTCTGTTCACGACGGAAGAATAGAGCACCTTGAAAGTGTTTCTACAATCGCAGACGGTATTGCCGTAAAGTCTCCGGGTGAAAATACCTTTGAGTACTGCTCAAAGTACGTTGACGAAATCGTTACCGTTACCGATGACGAAATTTCTGCGGCTATTCTTGCTCTTATGGAGCAGCAGAAGCTTGTTACCGAGGGCGCAGGAGCTGTTTCCGTTGCGGCTGCTATGTTCAACAAGGTGCCTGTAAAGGGCAAAAAGGTGGTATGTATGCTTTCGGGCGGAAATATCGACGTTACTATCCTTTCAAGAGTCATCAAGCGCGGTCTTCTTATGTCAGGACGCTCTTGCTCGCTTATGATCGAGCTTCTCGACAAGCCCGGTCAGCTTAAGGACGTTTCTGCTATTATTGCCGATATGGGAGGCAACGTAACCTCTGTCCACCACGAGCGTGCAAACGAGGGCTCGGCTGTAAACGGCTGTTATCTGCGTCTTGTTATGGAGACAAGAAATTACGAGCATATCGAGCAGATAAAAAAAGCTCTTACAGATAACGGATTTAAGATTGTAAATAATATTTAAATATGATATAATGTAGGGGAGAGAGTTTTTTCTCTCCCTTTGAATTAATATAAGGAGAGTTTAATATGCAGAAAATTCATACAGACAAGGCTCCGAAAGCAGTAGGGCCTTACTCACAGGCAGTAGTTTCAGGCGGAATGGTCTATACATCGGGACAGATTGCAATCAATCCCGAAACAAATACAGTAGAAGCACAGGATATTCAGGGCCAGACAGAGCAGATTATGAAAAATCTCGGTGCCGTTTTGGAGGAAGCAGGCTCTTCCTTTGAAAAGGCTGTAAAAACAACCTGTTTTCTTGCGGATATGAATGATTTTTCCGCTTTTAACGAGATTTACGGCAAGTATTTCACATCTCTTCCCGCAAGAAGCTGTGTTGCAGTAAAAACCCTTCCGAAAAATGTTCTTGCCGAGGTCGAGGTAATCGCAGAGATATAACAGAAGGAGCTGTTTATGACTATAAATGAAATGCAGGCAGAGATAATCCGCCTTAAAAAAGAAACAAACACAGCAATACTTGTTCACAGCTATCAGTCAAGAGAAATCGTGGAAATTGCCGATTACGTGGGCGACAGCTATAAGCTCAGCGTTGACGCAAAGGGCATTGACGCCGATAATATCCTCTTCTGCGGAGTTCACTTTATGGCTGAAACAGCAAAGATGCTCTCACCGCAGAAAAGAGTTTTTCTCGCCAATAAAAATGCGGGCTGTCCTATGGCAGAGCAGATGGACAGGGATATGATTGCGAAAATAAAGGCTGAGGACCCCGACAGAACTGTTGTGGCTTATATCAATACCACAGCAAGCCTCAAGACAGTCTGTGACGTATGTGTTACCTCATCAAGCGCACTTAAAATCGTAAAGGCTATTGATAACGATAAGATTCTTTTTATTCCCGACTGCAATTTAGGCGGGTTTGTAAAGAAAAAGCTTCCGCAAAAGGATATAAAGCTTTTAAACGGAGGCTGTCCTGTGCACTCTTCCGTAACTGTTGAAGAGCTTGAAAAGGCTAAGGCAGAGTATCCCGATGCTCTTGTGCTTGTTCACCCCGAATGTATCCCCGATGTGGTTGAAAAGGCGGATTATGCGGGCTCTACCTCGGGTATTATGGATTTTGCAAAGAAATCTTCCGCGGAGGAATTCATTATCGGTACGGAAATCTCAATCGTTCAGCATCTTCAGTATGAATGTCCCGATAAGAAATTCTATCCGCTTTCAAGCAAGATTGTCTGTCGCGATATGAAGCTTACAACTCTGCCTGATGTCTACAACAGCCTTAAGGGTATTGAAACAGGCGGAGCCTTTGAAATCCTTATGAGCGATGAGCTTATTGCACAGTCAAGAAAATGTATCGACGAGATGATTCGTCTCGGTGGCTGATTATGAACACTCTTATTGAAAAGCTCTGTAAAGAGCATAATCTTTCCGATAACGAGCTTGCAGAGCTTATTGAGTCTGATGACGCTGAAACAGCAGAGCTTCTCAGACAGCGTGCCGATGAGGTAAGACAGCTTCACTACGGGAAAAAGGTGTTTCTGCGTGGTCTTATCGAGATTTCAAGCTATTGCAGAAACGATTGCCTTTACTGCGGAATAAGACGTAGCAACAAGACTGCAGAGCGTTACAGACTTACCCGTGAGGAAATTTTGTCCTGCTGTGAAAACGGCTATGCGCTGGGACTTAGAACCTTTGTTATGCAGGGCGGTGAGGACGCTTTTTTTACAGATGAGTTCCTCTGCGGAGTCGTTTCTGAAATAAAGGAGAAATATCCCGATTGTGCCGTTACGCTTTCGGTGGGCGAGCGTTCCTATGAAAGCTATAAACGTCTGAAGGAAGCCGGCGCAGACCGCTATCTGCTCCGTCACGAAGCTTCAGATGAGTCACTTTACTCAAAGCTTCACCCCAAGGAGCTTACTATAGCAAACCGCAAAAGATGTCTTTTTGACCTTAAGGAGCTTGGCTATCAGGTGGGTGCAGGCTTTATGGTAGGGGCTCCCTTCCAGACTACAGAGCATATTATCGCCGACCTTCGTTTTCTTCAGGAGCTTCAGCCCCAGATGATAGGAATAGGTCCATTTGTGCCCCACCATATGACTCCCTTTGCAGATAAAAAGGGAGGCTCGCTTGAGCTTACCTTAAGGCTTCTGGGAATACTTCGCCTTATGTTTCCGAAGGCTCTTCTGCCCGCCACAACAGCTCTTGGCACTATTGCGGAGGACGGCAGAGAACAGGGACTCAGAACAGGCTGTAATGTTGTAATGCCCAACCTTTCGCCTGTTATGGTGAGAAAAAAATATGACCTTTATGACAATAAGCTCTGTTCGGGTAAGGAAAGCACCGAATATCTCGATGAGCTTGAAGAAAGTATAAATTCAGCCGGATACACCGTTTCCCGCGAAAGAGGAGACGCTGTCGGCTTCAGTAAAATATAAAGGAGAATTCAAATGAAAGCACGTTTTCATCTGCCCGATTTTTATAAGCAGTTCAGACTAAATCTTATGTTTGCCGAAATGCTCAGAAGCTGTCCCCAGTATTTCCGTGAGGGTGTGGAAATCGCTTCGGTTTACGGAGTTTTTCCGCCTTCAATGTGGAACGGAGGCAGAACTCAGCCCGGTGTGTGCGATAAAAACACCGTAAAACAGGTTCTTAAGGCATTCAACGACAGAGGTATTCCCGTTCGCTTTACTTTCACAAATCCCGCTATCGAAAAGAAGCACCTAAGCGACGATTTCTGCAATATGGTTCTTAATCTTGCAAACAACGGTCTTAACGAGGTTATTGTTGTTTCGCCTGTGCTTGAGGACTATATCCGCAAGAATTTCCCCAAATACAAGCTTACAAGCTCTACCTGCAAGCGTCTTGACACTGCTGAGGCTCTCACTGAAGAGCTTGAAAAGGACTACCATATCGTTGTTGTTGACTATGACCTTAACAACAAGTACGATATACTTGAAAAGCTTCCTAACAAGGATAAGTGCGAGTTTCTTACAAATGCCTGCTGTGAGCCCGGCTGTAAGAGAAGAAGCGCTCATTACCGCTCGATAGGCGAGCAACAGATTGCCTACTGTGCTCACATCAAGAAATATCCCAACGTGCCCTTTGACGTTTCAAAGTACGATACCGAGCACTACAGAGACTGTCCCTTCTCACAGAGAGGTATCTTTGAAATAAGAAATCTCAGCACACATATCACTCCCGATTCAATCTGGGAAAAGTATATTCCTATGGGATTTTCACAGTTCAAGATCGAGGGACGTACAGCAAGCACTCTCAATGTTCTTGAAACGTATATGTACTATATGGTAAAGCCCGAATGTCGTGACGAGGCTCGTTTCAGACTTCTTCAGAGCCTTGAAAGCACAGGCGCGCTGATGTTCAGATAAGGAGGAAGCGCTATGACTGTTAATTTTCATATTCCCAATTTTTCAGACCGCTTCAAGTTCAACCTTGTTTATCTTACAATGATGGAAAAGTGTCCTCAGTTTTTCCGTGAGGGAGTTAAAATCGCCTCTGTTTTCGGAGTTTTCCCACCCTCAATGTGGAACGGCGGAAGAACTCAGGGGGGAACCTGTGACAAGGAATTCATTTCTGTTGTTCTTAAAAGCTTCAACAGCCGTGGAATCCCTGTGCGCTTTACTTTTACAAATCCTATGCTTGAGGAAAAGCATCTCAGCGACCCATTCTGCAATATGGTGCTGAAAATGGCGGATAACGGTATGAACGAGGTTATTGTTGTTTCACCCATTCTTGAGGATTACATAAGAAAGAATTATCCGAATTATAAAATCACAAGCTCTACCTGTAAGCGCCTTGACAGCATCGACGGTCTTAATGCTGAGCTTGAAAAGGACTATAACCTTGTTGTTATGGACTATGACCTCAACAACCGCTTTGACCTTCTTGAACAGGTAAAGGATAAAGCGCGTACTGAAATCCTTATCAATGCCTGCTGTATGCCAAACTGCAAGAACAGGGTAGACCACTACAAGTCAATCGGACTTCAGCAGATTGCCTACTGCGAGCATCTTGCAAAATATCCCAACAAGCAGTTCAATGCCGAGGAGGCTGTTGAGCCTCAGTACAGACATATCCTCAAATGTCCCACAATGGACCTTACTCCCTTTGATATAAGAAAGCACCGCACACATATAACTCCCGACGATATATGGGAAAAGTACGTGCCTATGGGCTTCAGACATTTTAAAATCGAGGGCAGAACCTCAACAACGATCACTCTGATGGAAAATTACCTTTACTATATGGTTAAGCCTGAGTATCGTGACGAGGCAAGATACCTTCTTATGATGAATCTGAGAAATAATAACGAAATGAGCTTTTGATTTAAGGAGTTTTTTCTATGAATTTTAGTGTCGCCCCTCTTTTCAGCGATAATATGGTTCTGCAGAGAAATAAGAACGTGCGTGTTTTCGGAGAGTGCTCTGAGGACTGTGCAGACATAACCGTTTCCGTGCCTGAGCTTGATATCACCGTTTCGGGAATCTGCAGTAACGGCAGATGGGAGGCTCTGCTCCCTTCAATGAAAGCCTGTGAAAAGTGCAGTCTTGCTGTATCATCGGGACAGGAGAAAATCCTTTTCAGCAATGTCGCCGTAGGCGAGGTATGGCTTGCGGGCGGACAGTCAAATATGGAGTTCGAGCTTCGCCACGAAAAGCACGGAGCTGAGGCTCTCAGGGAATGTGCAAATGAAAATGTAAGATTTTACTATACTCCCAAATGCGAAATGGTGGACAATAAGCTGGAAAATGCCTTCAGGCAGAGCGGTTGGAATCTGCCAGGCGAGGAAAATGCAGTCAGCTGGTCGGCTGTGGGATATTACTTTGCCAAAGCGCTCAGCAGACGTCTCGGAGTTACAGTTGGAATTATCGGCTGTAACTGGGGAGGCACTTCGGCTTCTGCGTGGATGAAAAGAGAGTACCTCAGCCGTGACTCAAGGATAAGTTCCTATTCAGAGGACTACGACAAGGCTGTTGAGGGTAAAACTACTGCTCAGATGATTGCCGAGTATGATGAGTATGTTGAGTATCACACCGCCTGGGAGCAGAAAATGCAGAAATGCTATGCCCAGCGTCCCGATATAAAATGGGACGAGGTTCTGAAGATATGCGGAGAAAACCGCTATCCGGGGCCTATGGGCTGTAAAAATCCCATGCGTCCGTGTGGACTTTACGAAACTATGATAAGCAGAGTCGCTCCGTACACTATTGCGGGATTTATCTACTATCAGGGCGAGTCTGATGACCATCGCCCAGAGGTTTATGATGTTCTGCTGAGAAACCTCATTGAAAACTGGCGCGAGGACTGGAAGGACGATACTCTGCCCTTTATGCTGGTACAGCTTCCTATGTTCAAATTCGAGGCAGATCCCGATTATAAGCACTGGGCTAAAATCCGTGAGGCTCAGATGAAGGTTTACACAACTGTGAAAAATACAGGAATAGCCGTAGCTCTTGACTGCGGTGAGTTCAATAATATCCACCCCACAGACAAGACTCAGGTTGGATACCGCCTTTATTTACAGGCTATGTACCACGTTTACGGCGACAGCAACAAAATGAAGGCTTTTCCGCCTGTTTACCGCGATTACAGAGTATGCAAAGACAAAATTGTGCTCTGCTTTGATAACTGTGACGGCTTTGATGTAAGAGGAGAGCTTAACGGCTTTGAAATTGCAGGCGCAGACGGAGTTTTCTGTTCCGCAGAAGCTGAAATCAAGGAAAATATCATCGAAATCCGCTCGGATAAGGTCATTGCTCCTGTTCAGGCACGCTTCAAGTGGACAAATTACGCTGAGGTGGAGCTTTTCGGTAAAAACGGAATTCCCGTGCCTCCCTTCAGAACACATAAGGAGATGAACTGATTGAAGTATAATCACGATACAATGTGTGAGATTCTCAGCCGACTGCTTATTCCAGGCGAGACGCTCAGATTTCCTGTATATGCGGGATTTCCCGAAACAGGCTTTTTCGCAAGGGCGGGAAGCCTTCAGACAGGCTTTGCTTCGCTTACAAGTATGGGCAGGCTGATTTATGCCAGATATAACGTTTTCGGGCAGTGCACAGGCGGATTTTTCAACCCATCGCTTGCTCAGAAAATTGCCGTGAAGAAAAATATCTTCGGACAGTACATCATCGACTGTCAGTACCTTGTAAACGGCAAAAAGCAGAAAATTAGAATTCAGATCGCTCCGAAAGTTGTGGGCTGTAATTTCCCCGAACAGCAGGAAAATTCAGAAAGCCTTACACGAGAGCTCAGCGGTTATGAGCAGTAACGGAACTGACAGAAAATTCATATGAAAACCGATTGACAAACTGTGAAAAATCGCATATAATAAAAGAGATAAAGGCGTAGCAGTAAGAGTAGCTTTTCTGCGGTTTTTCAGAGAGCGTCGGTTTGGTGTGACGGCGCAGACGGGAAAAGTGAAGTGCGACTGTCAGCTTCGGTGAGGAACAGGGTAAAAGCAACCTCAGTATTCATCGGCGTTATCCCTCGTTACGGGAGTTTTGAGCTATAAATCGGAGTGGAACCGCGTACATACGCCTCCGGGAGAGATCCCGAAGGCGTTTTTTATTTGTGTAAAGGAGTGTGCCTATGTTATTCAGACAACTCAGAGAAGACATTGCGCTGATAAAAGAGCGTGATCCCGCTGCAAGGGGAACCTTTGAAATACTTATGACATATCCCAGCCTTAAGGCTCTGCGAAGCTACAGAAGAGCAAACTGGCTGTACAGACACGGTATGTTTACGCTGGCAAGAATGATATCCCAGCACGCAAGAAATAAAACAGGAATTGAAATTCACCCGGGCGCTACTATCGGCAAGGGACTTTTTATCGACCACGGTATGGGCGTGGTTATCGGTGAAACAGCTGTTATCGGCGATAACTGTCTGCTTTATCAGGGAGTAACTCTCGGCGGTACCGGTAAGGATAAGGGCAAGCGTCACCCTACACTTGGGGATAACGTTCTTGTGGGCTCCGGAGCTAAGGTTCTGGGACCTTTCAGAGTCGGCAACAACGTGAAAATTGCTGCAAATGCCGTTGTTCTCAGCGCCATTCCCGATGACTGCACTGCTGTGGGAGTTCCCGCAAGAATCGTTAAACGCAACGGCGAAAAGGTTTCAGAGAAAAAGGTTACTCAGGAAATCGACCAGATCCATATTCCCGATCCCGTTTCTCAGGAGCTCTGCCGTATGCATATCGAAATGGAGCGTATGCGTGAGCGTATTGAGGAGCTTAGTAAGAATGCGGAATTCGGAATGCATAATTCGGAATGATTGTGTTCGCTCTGCTCACGGATTTTATTGAGAAGGGACACGGCGTGCCGTGTCCGAATTACATAAAATGGCAGGTTGGAGGAATATATGGGAACCTTCGAATTAATCGAACGAATAAGAGAGCGTCCCGGAATGTGGCTGGGTAGGAAAAGCATATCTTTATTGAATGTTTTTCTTTCGGGCTATAGGGCTGCGGAGATGGATTACAATATAAGAACCGAGCAGAGACAGCAGCTTTTACCGCTAAACTGGTGGTTTATGCATGAATTTGCAAAGATAAAGTGCAATGAATATGAAAGTACCGCAGGTTGGTGCAATATTATTTTAAACCACTGCGGCGGTGACGAAAAAGCGGCACTTGATAAGTTCTATGAGTTTTTTGATAAGTTCAGATCGCTGAAAATGGTAAACGGCCGAAAAGCCGTATTAAGCAGGGAAAATATATATTACAACGACAGTATGGAGCATTGCCACCATGAATACATAGATAGAATCAAACCCTGCTACAAGAATCCTATTGCTGTTTATATTGCCGAGCTTTCGGAAAATAACGGCTTTGTGACAGTTGTTGAAACGGAAGAAAGAATTGAAATAGAGCATAATATTTTCAGGAGCTACAAAAAAGCGGAAGAATTTGCCGAAAGCCGTTTCGGAAAAATTGAAAGCTGGCAGGATATTCAGGGCGATAACATTATTTTCGGCAAACCTGTATGCTGATAAATATGCAATGGCGGTCACGGCACACCGTGACCTTACATAAAAATAATTGAAATAATGAAAGGAAGAAAATCTATGTACTTATACAATTCACTTACAAGAAAAAATGAAGAGTTTATTCCCCGTGAGGAAGGAAAGGTTTCAATGTATACCTGCGGACCTACCGTGTATCACTATGCGCATATCGGAAACCTGAGAAGCTATATTATGGAGGATATCCTTGAAAAGTATCTTCGCTTCACAGGACTTGACGTTACAAGAGTTATGAATATCACCGATGTGGGACATCTCACAAGCGACGGCGATACAGGCGATGATAAGATGCTCAAGGGCGCAAAGCGTGAGAAGAAAACAGTTATGGAAATAGCTCAGTTCTACACAGACGCTTTCTTTGCTGATTGCAAAAAGCTCAACATCAAGACTCCCGATGTGGTAGAGCCTGCAACCTCCTGCATTGACGAGTTTATTAAGGTTATTGAGAGTCTTATTGAAAAGGGCTACGCTTATGAAGCCGGCGGAAACATCTACTTTGATACATCAAAGCTTGAAAAATATTACGTTTTTAACGATTTCAAGGAGGAGGATCTTGCTGTAGGCGTCCGTGAGGGCGTTGAGGAGGACTCTAACAAGCGTAATAAGGCAGACTTCGTTCTCTGGTTTACAAAGTCAAAGTTCGACGACCAGGAGCTTAAATGGGATAGTCCCTGGGGTATAGGTTATCCCGGCTGGCATATCGAATGCTCATGCATCAGTATGAAGCACCTTGGCGAGTATCTTGACCTTCACTGCGGAGGTATAGACAATGCTTTCCCTCACCACACAAACGAAATCGCTCAGAGTGAGGCTTATGTGGGACACGAGTGGTGCAATTACTGGTTCCACGTACATCACCTTAACACAAACAGCGGTAAGATGAGTAAGTCAAAGGGCGAGTTCCTTACAGTATCTCTCCTTGAGGAAAAGGGCTATAATCCTCTTGTTTACAGATTTTTCTGTCTCCAGTCCCACTACAGAAAGTCGCTTGTGTTCTCATGGGAAAATCTTGACAACGCTGTTACAGCCTTCAACAAGCTTATTGGAAAAATAGCTCAGCTTACAGCCGATAAGACAGGGGATATTGACAGCGCTGAGTATGAGCGTCTTATGAAGAGCTTTAACGACGCTCTCGGAAACGACCTTAACACATCACTTGCGGTTACAGCAGTATATGACGTTCTCAAGTCAAAGAGCAACAGCGCTACAAAGCTTGCTCTTCTTGCAGAGTTTGACAAGGTTCTCGGTCTTGACCTTATTGCAACAGCTGAAAAGACTCTCGCTGAGGCAGAGGCTGATAAGCCTGAAATTCCCGCAGAGGTTATGGAGCTCGTTGAACAGCGTAAGGAGGCTCGTAAGGAGAAGAATTTTGCTCTTGCTGATGAGCTGAGAGACAAGATCGCCTCACTGGGATACGAAATCAAGGAAACAAGACAGGGTACGGAGATAAATAAGATATGACTCTGAGAAAGGCAAGAGAATACGAGACTGCCGTTGTCGCTCAGCTGTATAAAGGCGGAGCTATGTCGGATTTCAGCGTGTGGGACGAGAATTATCCCACGCCTGAGCACGCTCGCAGTGACTGCAGACTGGGAAATCTTTATGTTCTCGAAAACAACGGCAATATAATCGGAGCCGTATCGGTTGAAAGCAACCACGAATTTGATGATATGGAGTGCTGGAGCATAAAGGGCGAAAGCGCTGTTGAAATTGCAAGAATAGTAATAGCTCCCGCATATCAGGGCAAGGGATATGCTGTGAAAATGGTGGAGCTTATGGTAAAACACCTTTCGGCAAACGGAATAAAATCAGTTCATCTGCTGTCGGCAAAAAGCAATATCCCCGCTACCAAAACCTACAGCAGACTGGGCTTTGATACAGTAGGCGAGTGCGTCGCCTTCGGACACGAATATTATGCTATGGAGTATGTTGTTCATTAGTACTTTTTATATTCCTGAATACTGTGAAACTATTTGGTTACAGCAGAAATCAGGAGCTGACAATATCCGTCCGAAGCGTAGTAGTGACCTGTAATATACAGAAGAACACCGTACTTTCTGTAATCACACACAAAACTCAGGAAACGGAGAAGCAATTATCTATGGCAAGAATATATCCCCTTTTCAGCTCAAGCAAGGGCAATGCTACCTTTATCGGCACTGAAAAGGGAGGAATTTTAATAGACTGCGGAGTAAGCTGTAAGAGACTTTTATCTGCGCTGGAGCTTAACAATCTGCCTGTTGAGGCTGTGAGGGCTGTTTTTATAACTCACGAACATTCAGACCACGTAAGCGGACTCAGACAGTTCACCAACAGGACAGGCTGTCCTGTCTACGGGCAGAAGCGTACTCTGCAAAGACTTATGGAGGGGGATAAAATCTCGCCTTCATCGCCTGTGATTGATATGACCACAGTGAAAATAGCTGTTTCGGATATGGAGGTAAGCTGTTTCAACACTCCCCACGATACAATACAGAGCTGTGGCTACCGCATACATACTGCCGATGACAAATACTGCGCTGTGTGTACCGACTTAGGACACGTTACAGAAGAGGTTGCACAGGCTCTTACAGGGTGCAGAATGGTGCTGATAGAGTCAAATTACGATGAAAATATGCTTCGCACAGGAGGGTATCCTCTGTATCTCAAGCAGAGGATTCTTTCGGCAAACGGACATCTTTCAAACGACGACTGTGCAAGGCAGATCGAAAAGCTTATAGAGCAGGGTACGACCCATTTTCTGCTGGGACATCTCAGCCAGGACAACAACCGTCCGCATATTGCCGACGGCACTGTGCAGAATTATCTTTCACGCTTTATAAGGGGCAAGGATTATCTTATGGGAGTAGCTCCCGTTGAAACAAAGGGAGGAGCAGTGGTTTTCTGATGAATATCAATCTTATCGTAATAGGAAAGCTTAAGGAGGACTATCTGCGGTCTGCCTGTGCCGAGTACATAAAGCGTCTGGGAAGATACTGCAGTTTTGAGCTTCACGAGCTTGATGAGTGCCGTTTAAGCGATAATCCTTCGGAAAAGGAGATTGCTTCGGCACTGAAAAAAGAGGCCGAGCAGATACAGAAATTTGCTAAGGGCTATATAATCCCTATGTGTATCGAGGGGAAACAGCTCTCAAGCGAGGAGCTTTCCGCTAAAATATCCGATGCGGGAGTTTCAGGCTTCAGCACCGTAACCTTTATAATCGGAAGCTCATTCGGACTTGACGAAAGCGTAAAGGCATTGGGAAACTACCGCCTTTCGATGTCGAAAATGACCTTTCCCCACCAGCTTGCAAGGGTAATGCTTCTTGAGCAGATATACCGTGCATTTCAGATAGCTTCAAACGGAAAATATCATAAGTGAAAAAAGAGCGTGAAAAACGCTCTTTTTTTGCTTTATCCCTACGTCATAAAATACAAGATTTCAACGGATTTACGGCTATTTTCGGCATTATGCACCTTGACACAATATATACGCCGTGTTATAATTAAAGAATATAATGTAAAAATATATAAAGAAATTTATCCACCTTTTTCAATGCTCAAGGAGAGTGCAGATGAATACTCTTAAGGAAATTTATAACTACAGACAAATGGTTTTCAGCCTGGTAAGAAAGGACCTTCGCGGAAGATACAAGGGAAGTGTGCTTGGCTTTCTGTGGACCTTTATCAATCCTCTTTTCCAGCTTATCGTATATACAATCGCTTTTTCGTTTATTCTGCCAAGCAGTATCGACAAGTATTACCTTCATCTTTTTGTTGCGCTTATACCCTGGATATTCTTTTCATCGTCAATTCAGGGCGGAGCAAGCTCTATAATCTCGGCAAAGGATATGGTTTCAAAGATTTACTTTCCCCGTGAGGTAATCCCCATTTCCTACGTGACAAGCTGTTTTGTGAATATGCTTCTCAGCTTTATCATCATCTTTGCTGTTGTAATTTTTTCAGGCGTGGGAGTAAATCCTCTGGCACTTCTGTGTCTGCCTGTTGTAATGATTATCGAGTACGTAATGGCTCTTGGACTGGCTCTGCTTTTCTCGGCAATAACCGTTTATTTCAGAGATTTAGAGCACATTCTGGGTATTATAACTATGGCGTGGATATACCTTACCCCCGTACTTTATCCCATAGATATGATAGCCGACGAAACAATAAAAAAGCTTTTCTATATCAACCCTATGACCTCTGTGATAGTTGCCTACAGAGATATACTTTACTATGCAAAGGTGCCCGATTTTTCAACGCTTATGATAGCTCTTGCTTTCGGAGTTGTTATACTGGTTGCGGGCTTTGCAGTGTTTTCAAAGCTTAAAAAGCATTTTGCGGAGGAACTGTAATGAAAAGTGAAAATGCAATTGAAGTAAGAGACGTAAAAAAGAAATTCAGAATATTCCTCGATAAAGGCAAGGAGCTTAAGGACCGTCTGCTTTTCAGCAAGAGACGTCGCTATGAGGAGCGTTGGGTGCTTAAGGGAATCTCCTTTGACGTTAAAAAGGGCGAGGCTATAGGTCTTATCGGCCATAACGGCTGTGGAAAAAGTACAACACTGAAGCTTCTTACAAGAATTATGTATCCCGACAGCGGAACCGTTACTATGAACGGCAGAGTTTCAAGCCTTATCGAGCTTGGCGCAGGCTTTCACCCCGATATGAGCGGTAGAGAGAACATCTACACAAATGCTTCCATATTCGGACTTTCCAAAAAGGAAATCGACAGCAGAGTAGACTCTATCATCGCTTTTTCCGAGCTTGAACAGTTCATTGATAATCCCGTAAGAACATACTCTTCGGGAATGTATATGCGTCTTGCCTTTTCGGTGGCAATCAATGTTGACGCGGATATTCTTCTTATTGATGAAATTCTTGCGGTGGGCGACGCAAACTTCCAGGCAAAGTGCTTCAACAAGCTGAGAGAAATCAAGGCAAAGGGCACGACTATCGTTATCGTTTCACATTCGCTGGGACAGATCGAGCAGATATGCGACCGCTCAATTTGGATCCATGAGGGACTTATCAAGGCTCAGGGCAATCCTAAGGAAATCGACCTTGAATACCTTGAGTATATGGGACAGAAACAGCAGGAGTCAAACCGAAAGGCTCTTGAAGCACAGGCTGAAAAGGAAGCACAGGCTGAGGCTGAAAAGGAAGCTCAGCAACAGGAAGAGGGCGGAGAAAATTCTGTGCCTGAGGAAACTGAGGAAGAGAAAAAACGCTGGGGAAGCGGTGACGCAAGAATAAGAAAAATCGGCATTTACTCTGAAAGCGGAGCCAAACAGCAGATTTTCAGAACAGGCGAGAAAATCACCTTCAGAATTGATTACTCTGTAAAAAACAAGGTGAGCGACGCTGTTTTCGGAATAGGCATCTTCAATCGTGATAAGGTTCAGTGCTATGGCACAAATACACGCATTGACAAGCTTGCCGAGTTTGAGCTTGCACAGAGCGGAACGGCAGAGATTACTCTTGAAAAGGTAAACCTTCTTCCCGGCGAGTATCTTATAGATTTTGCAATAGAAACAGGCGACGGTATTCCCGTTGACTATTACCGTGAGGCCTGTAAGATAGAGATGATTTCAAACACAGGCGATGTGGGAATTTCCCGTATCGACCACAGCTGGAGGATATAGCGTAAATGGGTGAACTTACAGATTATTTGCATCATCTGAGAAGCGAAAAGGGATTAAAAGCGAAAATCAGAAACAAGCTTCTCGGAAGTATGTACGACGCTCTTGATAAAGCTGAAAAGGAGCGTGCAGATCAGCAGGAGCAGATCGACAGATGCTTCGGTCTGATTTCTGAAATTGAGAGACATATCCAGGCTTTTGCAAAGCGTTTTGAAAATGACGCTCAGCTTCAGACCGCTATGAAAAGCGATATTGAAAACGCTCAGGATAACCTCAGGGGAAGCAACAATACCATTGAAAAGCTTGTCAGCGATACCGAGCTTTTAAAACTCAGGGTTGAGGAGCTTAAAAGAAAATGCGGTTCCGTTCAGGCGACTGCTGTTCAGTCAGCTTCAACGGAAATGGTTGCTCCGCAGAAAACTATGCCTGCTGAGGAGTCCTCAGACTATGAGGAAATCGATTACTTTGACTTTGAAAACCACTTCCGTGGCTCTATAGACAGCATCAAAAAGGCTCAGGAGATGTACCTTGAATACTTTAAGGATAAGAAAAATGTGCTGGATATAGGCTGTGGCAGAGGCGAGTTCCTTGCACTTATGAAGGATAACGGAATAAACGCAAAGGGCGTGGATATCTATGCTCCCTATGCGGATTACTGCAATATGAAGGGGCTTGATGCCGTTCAGGGCGACGGAGTTGCTTATCTCTCAGAGCAGAATGATGTTGACGGAATTTTCGTGGGACAGGTTGTTGAGCATCTTAAAACTTCCGAAATTAT
Organism: Ruminococcus sp.; assembly: GCA_015066875.1. Taxonomy (GTDB): domain Bacteria; phylum Bacillota; class Clostridia; order Oscillospirales; family Ruminococcaceae; genus Ruminococcus. Next base: position 8,831 of record SVNM01000033.1, on the reverse strand, counting down.
CAGACTGTGCAATACAGCCTATGAAAAGCTTTCAGATGGTGGCTGTATAGTAATCGAGACTCCCAACCCAACATCACTTGCAATATATACCAATGCGTTTTATATAGATCCCTCACACGTAAAGCCTGTTCACCCCCTTACAATGAAGTATCTTCTTGAAAAAGCAGGTTTTAAGAGCGTTGAGATCATATTCACCGAAAACAGCAGACCTCAGATGGAAATTCCTCCCGTTAAATCGGCGGGCGGAGCTGATAACGAGGAATTCAACAATGCAATGCAGAAGGTTTCGCAGATGCTTTTCGGAAGTCAGGATTACGCTGTGATTGCGGTAAAATAAATGCGTTTTGTGAAAGGACATAAAAATGGAAAACAAAAACATAAATATCGAAGAAATAATGGCTCAGATAAAGCAGGAGATAAAGGATAAGAATCTTACTGCGGATATGCTCAGCTTTGAGGACGTTTCCTACAAAAAGGCGGTAAGTGCCGGAAACAGTGCCTCTGCCGATGAGGTTGCAGAGTGCCTTAAATACCTCAACACACGCTATTACGTTCAGCCCTATAAGGAGCTTAAGGGTAATCCTGTAAAGGTTTTTGTAAAAAAGGTTATCCGCAAGCTTGTGAAATTCTATGTAGAGCCTGTTGTGTTTGAGCAGAATGATATCAATGCAAATACAGTAACTGTGCTGAATACTCTCGTAAAGAACTCTGACGGAGCATCTTCCGATGAGATAAGCGACAGACTTGAAACATTAGAGCTTGCCAATAAGGAGCTTATCACAAGACTTGAAAAGCTTGAGCGTGAAAATTCACAGCTTCGTGAAATGTGCGGAAAGCAGGAGCAGAAATGAGAATAATACAGCTTTTGCCCACCCTTTCCTTCGGCGACGCTATCGGAAACGATACAATTGCTCTTGACGGCGCTATGAAGGCTATGGGCTTTAACTCTGAGATTTATGCCGAGAATATTGACAAAAGACTCCCCAAGGATATTGCTCAGAAAACCGAGAAGCTCAGGGGACTTAAAAATGACGATATAATCATATACCATAAGTCAACAGGCACCGACCTTACCTTTAAGCTTGACAGCTTCAATTGCCGTAGAATGATGGTTTATCACAATATTACTCCGCCAGAGTTCTTCCGTGATTACAGCGCTACGGCAACTCAGCTTACGGAATATGGCTATGACGGAGTAAAATATCTGCGTGACAAGGTTGAGTACTGTCTTGCCGATTCGGGCTACAACAGAAACGAGCTTCTGAAAATGGGATATACCTGTCCCATTGACGTAAGACCTATACTCATTAAGTTTGAGGATTACAGGCAGACTCCCGATGCTGAAACTGTTGCAAAATACCGCGACGGAAAGAAAAATCTTGTATTCGTGGGAAGAATAGCTCCCAACAAGCGTCAGGAGAACGTTATCAGAGCCTTTTATCAGTACAGAAAGCTCAACCCCGATTCAAGACTTATTCTTGTAGGCTCATATCTTGGAATGGAGAATTATTATCAGCGTCTTGTGAAATACGCAAAGGCTCTTGGAATAGAGGACGATGTTGTGTTTACGGGACATATAAAATTCAGCGAAATACTTGCCTTTTATCACGTCGCCGACGCATTTGTGTGTATGAGCGAGCACGAGGGCTTCTGTGTTCCTCTTGTTGAAGCAATGTTCTTCAATGTGCCTGTTATCGCCTATGATACAAGTGCAATTTCAGATACTCTTGGCGGAAGCGGAGTTCTGCTTGACAGCAATGACCCCGTATTTACAGCTCACGTAATCAACCGTGTGCTTACAGATGAAAAGCTGAGAGAGAGTATCGTTGAGGGGCAGAAAAAACGCCTTGAGGATTTCTCCTATGAGCGTATAAAGGATATATTTGAAAAACAGCTGAAAGGCTTTATCAATAAATAAAAAAGCACGGTTTTTGCAGTTTGTACCGCAAAGGTGGAGAATATGCAGAAACTGTCCGGAAAAGAGAAAGCAATGAAAAAAATCGGATTTGTTATTCCCTGGTATGCCGATAATATCCCCGGCGGAGCGGAAATGGAGCTTCGTGAGGTTACTCTGCATCTGCATAATGCGGGCATCAACGTAGAGATACTTACTACCTGTGTAAAAGAGTTCGGTGCGGACTGGAGCGTTGACTATTATCCCGAAGGCGAGGATAAAACAGTAAACGGAATTCCCGTAAGACGCTTTAAGGTGAGAAAACGCAATACAGGTGCCTTTGACAGCGTAAACGCAAAGCTTATGAGCGGAATGGGTGTTACCGCAGATGAAGAGGACGTTTTCCTTGAGGAAATGGTAAACAGTCCCGCTCTTTACGAGTATATGGAAACTCATAAGGAAGAGTATGCACTGTTTGTTTTTATTCCCTATATGTTCGGAACTACATATAACGGAGCTAAGGTCTGCCCCGAAAAATCGGTTCTGATACCCTGCTTCCACGACGAAGCATATGCGTATCTTCAGCGATTTAAGGAGCTTTTCCCTAAAACAGCGGGTATGGTTTTCAATGCAAAGCCTGAAGCCGAGCTTGCAGAGCGTCTTTACGGTTTTTCGCAGAGCGGAACAAAAACAATCGTTATGGGCATAGGTATGGATACGGATATTACGCCCGACCCTGTGGATTTCCGCAAAAAATACGGAATTACCGAGCCTTTTATCCTCTATGCGGGAAGAAAGGACGAGGGTAAGAATGTGCACACTCTTGTGAAGTATTTTTCCGAGTATATAAAGCGTAACGATACCGATCTGAGACTCGTTCTTATCGGCGGAGGCAATATCGCTCTGCCTGAGGAGCTTCTGAAAAACGGCAGAATAGTTGACCTTGGCTTTGTGGATAAACAGGATAAATACAACGCTCAGGGAGCCTGTGAGTTCCTTTGTCAGCCCTCTCACAACGAGAGCTTTTCACTTGTTATTATGGAAAGCTGGCTTTGCTCGCGTCCCGTGCTTGTTCACGCAGACTGCGCAGTAACACGTAACTTTGCCGTAGAGGCTTCGGGCGGTCTTTACTTTGAGGATTATTTCCAGTTTGAAGGCTGTACGGATTACCTCCTTAAAAATAAGGATACATCTGCAATAATGGGTGAAAACGGAAAGAAATACGTGAAAAGCAACTTTGACTGGGATATAATCACAGAAAAATATATTGACTTCTTTAAGGAAGTCTGCGGAGAATTTTAAAATGAAAAGAATAGCACTTGTAAATCAGAGATACGGTCTTGAGGTAAACGGCGGTTCGGAATATTACACCCGCCTTATTGCAGAGCGTCTTGCAGAGAATTTTCAGGTTGATGTGATTACAACAAAGGCTCTGGACTATACAACCTGGGCAAATCACTATACAAGCGATGAAGAGAATATAAACGGCGTAAGAGTTCTGCGTTTTCCCGTTGCAAAGGAGCGTGCCTGTGATTTCAATGAATTCAACGGAGCGTATCTAAGCGCAGGTAACTACAACGAAGCAGATGAGGAAGTGTGGTTTGAAAAGCAGGGACCATACTGTCCTGAAGCCATTGAATATATTAAGGCAAACAAGGATAATTACGACTGCTTTGTGTTTGTAACATACCTCTACTACCTTACAGTAAAGGGACTTCCTGAGGTTGCCGATAAGGCTGTGTTTATTCCCACAGCTCACGAGGAGCCTTTTATCCACTTCAGAACCTTTGAAAAGCTGTTTACTCTGCCACGTGCCTATGTTTTCCTTACCGATGAGGAAAAAGCGCTTGTACAGGGGCTTTTCGGTACAAAGGATATTCCCTGTGAGGTTATGGGTACGGGGGTGGAAATTCCCTGTGTGCCTGATGAAAAGGCCTTCCGTGAAAAATTCTCAATAGATGAGGATTACATCATCTATGTGGGAAGAATTGACGAGGGTAAGGACTGCCCTATGCTTTTTAAATACTTTACCGAGTATAAAAAGCGTAATCCCGAAAGCACACTGAAGCTTGTGCTTATGGGCAAGGCTGTGTGCGAAATTCCTGAGCACAGAGACATAATCAGCCTTGGCTTTGTAAGCGAAGAGGATAAATTCAACGGAATAAAGGGTGCAAAGGCTTTAGTGCTTCCATCAAAGTTTGAAAGCCTCTCAATATCCGTGCTTGAGGCAATGGCAGTATCTGTTCCCGTAATAGTCAACGGAGTGTGCGATGTTTTAAAGGGACACTGCGTAAAAAGCAACGGCGGACTCTACTATAAAAATTATTTCGAGTTTGAGGGAATTCTCGGTTACATCTTCTCTCACCCGTCAGAGTATGAGCAGATGTGCGTCAATGCACGCAGATATATCAGCGAAAATTACGAATGGGACGTTATAATGAAAAAATTTGCGGAGGTTATAGGCGGTAATGGCTGATAAAATAAAAAACAGAACAGGATTTTCAATACCCCATTGTCAGGAGCTTGTGATGATACTGCTTGCTCTTGTGGTGTTCTGTATTAATCTTCCCATAATCGGAAAATGCTTCAATCCGTTTGTTTTCAATGATGAAATGGGCTACTGGACTCACGGCGCAACTATTGCCGGTAAGGACTGGACAGGCATATCAGGCGGTCTTGCGTGGTATTCATTCGGTTACAGCTTTATGCTTGCGCCTGTGCTGATGATTTCAGATGACCCTGTTGTTTCATACAGAACAGCCCTTGTGCTGAATGTTCTGATGCTCACGGCGGTGTACTTTATGTACATTTACATCGTCAGATATATTTTTCCTGAGCTTGACAGAGCAAAGGCTTCGGTGCTCAGTTGCTGTGCTTCGCTTTACACCTCTTACAGAGTCAATGCGGGAATAGCCTTTTCAGAGCTTGCACTTCTTTTTGTAACGACTCTTGTGGCATTTACTCTTGTGAGAGCTTTGAAAAAGCCTTCATACCTCAATATGGGCGCACTCGGAGCTTTATGTGCATATCTTTTTATGGTTCACAACAGAACCATAGGAATTATCGCTTCGGCAGTACTTGTTGTTGCTGTGTCAGTTCTTCTGAAAAAAATCAGTCTGCGTCATGCATTAGTCTTTATATGTGCGCTTGGTGCAGGCTTTGTTGCAAACTCGCTCATAAAGAATATTCTTGTGGATATTCAGTGGAAAGACGGAAATGCAGGCGGAAATAACGCAGGAAGCGTTTTCGGAAAGCTTAAGCTGGCGTTTTCATCTGTTGACAATATAAAGCGACTTGTTTCGCTTCTGGCTTCACAGGCATTTGCCACATTTGCTTCTACCTTCGGCGTGGCTCTTTTCGGATTATGGGGAATGTTCAGAAAAATCGTAACCGTATTTATGAGCTGGATAAAGGCTGTAAGAGATAAGAAAAAGGCAGATGAAGTTGCCCCCGGCTCAGGACTTGCGGTGCTTTTCATATTCTGTGCATTTGTGGCTACGTGGATTATCAGCGCTGTGTTTATGTTCGATTTCCAGCGAATTGACCACGTTATCTATACAAGATACTTTGACATAGTTATGGGTATGCTGATAATGAGCGGACTCTGCTGGCTTGTAAAGGCGGATAAAGCAGACCTGATTTTCGTTGCAGTTATGCCTCTTGTGATGACCGTCTGCGCAGGCAGAGCTTCAGTGCTTATGAATTCTGTTGCATCACGTGTATTCAACAAGGTGTGCTCGCCCGGACTCTGTGCTTTGTATGAGGAATTCGGCGAGAATTACTACGCCTATACAGCAGTTGCTCTTTCTGTGTTTTCAGTAATAGCTCTGACAGCACTTCTGCTTAAGAAACACAGCTTTGTTTCTGTGCTTGTGCCGTCGGCAGTGTGCGCAGTGGCTTTCTGTATGTCTGTGGGAGAGGCTACTGAAGCAATCCTTATAAATCAGAAGGCCTATGAGGGAGACAGAGCTCTTGCAGAGCGTATTGACGAGCTTTCCGATGGTGATATATATGTTATGAGAGATACAGGTACATTCTCGTCGTTCCTTCAGTATTATCTTCCCGACAGACGTATTGAGGTTGCGGATAATATTGAGGATACAAAGGAAAATGCCTATGCCCTCATTGACAGGAGCGACATTATCAACTACAGCGATTATCCTGTGCTTGACAGCTCTGACAGACATATCCTCATCAGTACAACTGCAAAGGAAGGTGATGAGCCTTTCACTCTGCCCCTTTCATATATGAACACATTTGACGCAAGCCTTTATATTGAGGAAGAGGACGCTATACTCAGCAACCCCGCAAGCAACTATGTGTGCTACGGTCCGTATGCCGAGCTTGCTGAGGGAGATTATATCTTTACTCTTGATATGAGCTTTGACGAGCTGAATGAGGGCGGTGTGGGCTTTGCGGAAATCAGAAGCAACTCAGTTGATACTGTTTACGCTCACGTGGACATAACAGAGGATATGCCATCTGAAAACGGACAGCTAACTCTTGAAATGACAGCAGATGTGGGAATTCCCGTAACGGATATCGAGATTGTTCTTTTCCTTTATGAGCCTGCAAATGTTTCAATGAAGCTTAATTCAATAGAAGTAGATACGGAGGAGTAATTTTATGAAACTTATAATACAGATTCCCTGTTACAATGAGGAGGAGACTCTTGAGCTTGCCTACAACGACCTTCCCAGACATATAGACGGCATAGACACAATAGAGTATCTTATCATCAACGACGGAAGCAGTGACAATACTGTTGCAAAGGCACGAGAGCTTGGCTTTCACCACGTAGTGTCCTTCAAGAGAAACAAGGGACTTGCCAAGGGCTTTATGGCGGGAATTGACGCCTGTCTGCATCTTGGCGCGGATATCATCGTCAATACCGACGCCGATAACCAGTACTGCGGAGCTGATATCGAAAAAATCGTAAGACCTATTCTTGAGGAAAAGGCAGATATCGTAATCGGCGAGCGTCCTATCGACAATACCGAGCATTTTTCGTGGAAGAAAAAGAAATTCCAGCATCTTGGAAGCTGGGTTGTAAGAGTAGCTTCGGGCACGGATATTCCCGATGCTCCCAGCGGATTCAGAGCATATTCCCGCGAGGCAGCTCTGCGCCTTAATGTTGTTAATGAGTACACCTACACTCTTGAAACGATCATTCAGGCAGGACACAACAAGGTTGCTATGACCTCAGTGCCCATCAGAACAAACGGAGAAACACGTCCTTCAAGACTTTTCTCAAGTATGTGGAAGTATATGAAGCGCTCCTCAACAGTAATCACACGCTCTTTTGTAATGTACAAGCCTCTTAAATTCTTCAGCACATTGGGCGCAATACTGCTTCTTCTCGGACTTATACTGGGAATACGCTTCCTTGTCTATTTCTTCACAGGCGAAGGGGACGGACATATCCAGTCGCTTATCCTCACAGCAGTGCTTATGATGACAGGCTTTCAGACCATTACCATCGGACTCCTCGGAGATACAATTGCCGCAAACAGAAAAATTCTTGAGGACGTTCAGTACCGTGTGAGAAAAATGGAGTGCGGGTCTGAGCAGAAGAACAGCGAGGAGTAATATGAAAAAGCTTGTTGTAATAGGTCCCGTGTATCCTTTCAAGGGCGGAATATCACACTATACGGGCGGTATGGTGAAAAATCTGGGCAAGGATTACCGGGTTCACGCAATTTCATATAAAATGCAGTATCCTAAAATCCTCTTTAAAAAGGAGCAGAGGGATTACGATAACGACGCTTTCAGAATTGACGGGGCGCAGTTTCTTATAAATACGGCAAATCCATTCAACTGGATATCCGTTGCAAAGAAAATAAAGGAGATTAACCCCGACGCAGTTATAATCCAGTGGTGGCACCCTTATTTTTCGCCCTGTTACTGCGGACTTACCTCGCTGATAAAGAAATATCCCGTTATTTTCGTGTGCCATAACGTTTTCCCCCACGAGCGTTTTCCGCTGGACAGATTTCTCACAAAAAGCGTTCTTAAAAAGGGCAGAGCATACATAACTCACTCAAAATCCGATACGGACGACCTTAAAACCATAGTTGAAAATCCTCTGTGCGAGACAACGGTGCTTCCCACCTTCAATGCCTTTAAAATCAGAAATATCGGCAGAAAAGAGGCTCGTGAGGAGATAAATACTCCCGATGACAAAAAGCTTCTTCTGTTTTTCGGCTTTGTAAGAGAGTATAAGGGACTTAAGCATATTATAAGGGCTATGCCTGAGATAATCTCTGCCGACAGCAATACCGAGCTTCTCGTTGTGGGAGAGTTCGGCAGTGATAAGGAGGATTACCTTAACCTTATCAGAGAGTGCGGAGTTGAAGCTCACGTGAGAATTGTTGACGGATATATTCCCGATAAGGAAATCGAGAAATACTTTGCTTCGGCGGATATAGTTGTGCTTCCCTATGAATCGGCAACACAGAGCGGTATAGTTCAGATAGCCTACAGCTTTGAAAAGCCTGTAATCGCAACAAGAGTAGGCGGACTTCCCGATGTTGTTTCCGACGGCAAAACAGGCTATATCACCGAGCCCTGCAATCCTTCAGAGCTTGCAAAGGCAGTAATAAGATATTTCAGCGAGGGCAAGGCAGAACAGTTCTCGGAAAATGTACGCAGTGAAGCCTACAGATATTCATGGGACAGAATGAATGAAACTGTAGAAAGATTATTGGAAAAGACAGATAAAAATGAAAAATAAAATCAGTATAAAATCTCTTGTAAAGCTTGCGGGAAACCTTGTTGTAATACTTGCGCTGGTGTTTCTTGTAAAGAAGTTTATGGATATGGACGTTGACTTTTCACAGCTTGCTTCGGGAAATATAGCGTCCTCGTTTATCCTTAGCACGGTGATACAGGCACTTCTTATTGTAATGGCGTGCTTTCCCTGGCTTGTGTTCACACA
>SVNM01000032.1 GCA_015066875.1 Ruminococcus sp. | reverse complement strand
ATAGCGGATAAACTTTTCCGTATCTGCAGTTTTCAGCATAGCAAATATAATCGCAATAGTTTTTCAAATCAATCTTAATCATAATCTCAAAATTCACTTGCCCACTTTGCAAGCTCGTCCGTATTAATTCTGCCGTTGAGAAGCTTACCTGTAATAAGCTCAGCACCCTTACAGCTGTCAGCAAGCTTTTCAGCAGTCCTGCCGAAACCACTTCCGCCTGATGTTGCAAAAAGAACGATTTTCTTTCCCGAAAAATCATAGCTTTCAAGGAAAGTATTGATTATTGTGGGAGCTATATACCACCAGATAGGAAATCCCACAAAAATGGTGTCATACTCTTCCATATCCGCAAGCTTTTCAGCAATTTCGGGACGGAATGAAAGATTGCTCATTTCAACAGAGCTTCGTGAATTTTTATTCTGCCAGTCAAGGTCAGCGTCAGTGTAGGGAACAGCGGGCTTGATTTCAAAAAGGTCAGTTCCCACTACCTCGGAAAGTGCCTTTGCGACCTTTGCGGTTACACCGCTTGCAGAAAAATATGCTGTCAGTTTTTTGCTCATAGTAAGTTCTCCTTTTTACATTTTATAATTAAACCTCAGATTATGTATGGTCTGTTCATAGTATCACCTCTGTAAATCGTGAGTTATCAGTAGCTGATTTTGGATTCTTTTTTATTTAGTTTGCCATTAATCGATAACCTGAATTCTAACCAGTGAATAGGAAGTGGAGTTATTTCATCGACTGGTTTGTTATTATTCTATATTGTTGTATGATATGTTTTTCTGTTATGAGAGAATCTGCAAAAGACATCATGGTCATTCGATTCAAACACACCGATAAACATAGTATCATCATATTCTATTTCGCTGAATACATAGTTAATATAAACCCTCATTATGACTCCTCCCCACAAATTCCTATATATTTTCCTCATTATACCACACTGCGCACAAAAAAACAATGCTTCCTTGTAGCGACAAGAAAGCACTAAGAAAAATTTACACCAAAGCCCCTATACCGATAACCACAACGCCAAGCGTTACGAGGATAATTCCTGTTGCACGGTTAAGCGTTCGGGAGATGACTTTATTTGCAATCACAGCACCGATACGGGCAAAAACCAGAGTGAACAGTATGCATAGTATCAGTACAGTCAAATCCGGAGTCTTGCTGTCGATAATAAAGTGACTTACCGCACCTGTAAGGGCTGTAAATGTCATAATAAAAACGCTTGTGCCCACAGCGGTTTTGAGCTCGTAGCCAAGCACCATAGTGAGAATCATAAGCATCATCATTCCACCGCCTGCACCGACAAATCCGCAGATAAAGCCAATAAGCATACCAAAGATAACCGACTGTACAAGTCTTTTCTTCGGGGAAACTGAGTTCATAGCTTCTTTTGTGGTGTTAACAGGCTTTACAATGAATTTGATACCCATAAGAGTAGTCATAAATACCGAAGTACCGCCCATTGCATCATTAGGCACAAAGCTTGCGATGAAGCTTCCCACAAATGTAAAAATCAGAACGGCAAGCATCATAACAATACCATTTTTAATATCAATATTTTTATTTCTGTGGTATGTATAAGCACTGACACCGCTTGCCAGTACATCGCTTGCAAGAGCAATACCGATTGCACTGTATGCAGGCATACCGAGGAAGGTTACCAGCATAGGCGTAATCACCACCGCAGCACTCATTCCTGCAAAGCCTGTGCCCAGTCCTGCGCCACAGCCTGCCAGAAGACAGACAATTATTGTTATAAACAGCTCCATAACATAATTCCTTCTACATAGTTTATGAATATATTATAGCATATCTGAAGAGAAAAAACAACTTATCCTTGTATCACAAAAATATGATATAATTTCAGAAACATCTTGACAGCTAATTGGAATTAGCTTATAATAAAGATGAGGCTAATTGTGATTAGCCGAAGGAGTGATATAATGAACACAAAAAAGAGAATTCTTGATGAAGCACTTAAACTGTTTTCGGAAAAGGGCTATGCCAATGTATTTGTTGCGGAAATCGCAGAGGCAGTCGGTATAAAAGCACCCTCACTTTATAAACACTATAAAAGCAAGCGTGATATTTTCAATGCAATTCTTGATGAGATGAAGCAAAGCTATGACAAACAGGCAGAAGCTCTGAATATGAACGGAAACAATCCTTCGGCTGATGCGGAGGTTTTCTCTGCTGTTTCTGAAGATGACCTTGTGAAAATGGGTATGGGACTGTTCATGTACTTTCTTCACGACGAATACGCACAGAAATTCAGAAAAATGCTGACGATTGAGCAGTTTCATAACGCCGAGCTGTCGGAGCTTTTTACAAAGCAGTACGCTGATGATCCGCTTTCATATCAGTCAGCGATGTTTGCAATGCTTTCTGCAAAAGGAGTGCTGAAACAGCAGAATCCGAATGTAATGGCTCTGCAGTTTTATGCACCTATATTTATGCTTCTTACAATGTGCGACAGAGAGCCTCAGCGGGAATCAGAGCTGATAAAATTACTGGAACAGCACATCAGGCAGTTCAGCCGAATTTACAGCAAGGAGGAAAACAGATGAAAATCACAGTCATTCACGGACAAAGCCACAAAGGCTCTACATACAATATTGCAAAACAGCTTTGTGATAAGCTTGGCGGAGAAGTTACAGAGTTTTTTCTTCCGAAGGACTTTGATTGTTTCTGTAAGGGCTGTACGGCTTGTTTTACAGATGAAACAAAATGTCCTCATTACGAAAAGCTTGAGCCTATAACCAAGGCAATGGACGAGGCAGATGTAATTATTCTCACAAGTCCTGTTTATGTTATGCATGCAACAGGAGCTATGAAAGCTTTTTTATACCATTACGGCTACAGATTTTTAGTGCACCGTCCCGAAGAGAAGATGTTTGCAAAACAGGCTGTATGTATTTCAACCTCAGCGGGTGCAGGAATGAAAAGCACAATAAAGGATATGGCAGACAGCACATTTTTCTGGGGAATTGCAAAGACGTACAAGCTTGGTACAGCTGTTATGGAAACAAGGTGGGAAACGGTCAAGCCGGAAATAAAGCAGAAAACCGATAAAAATACGACCTTTCTTGCAAAGAAAATTTCAAGAAAAGTCGGCAGAATAAAACCTGATATAAAGATAAAAGGATTTTTTGCTGTTATGGCTATGATGCAGAAAAATGGCTTTAATCCCGCCGACAAGGAGTACTGGACAGCTAAAGGCTGGACAAAAGGCAAGCGTCCCTGGAAATCATAAAATAATTTCAGAAAACCTATTGACTCTCACGTTGCGTCATAGTATATAATCAGAATCAGGGAGGCGGTATTATGAAAATGCACATCAGGGAATTTGCAAGGCTTACAGGTGTAAGTGTGCGCACACTTCACTATTACGACGAAATCGGACTGCTGAAGCCATCTTTTGTTGACGAGCAAAACGGCTATCGCTTTTATGATGAGCGCTGTCTTGAGCGTATGCAGGAGATTTTGTTCTATCGTGAGCTTGATTTTCCGCTGAAGGATATTGGTGAGATTATGTCATCTCCCGACTACGATAAACAGACTGTACTGAAAGAGCAGAGACGGTTGCTGACACTGAAAAAGGAGCGTCTTGAACGGCTGATTACAGCTCTTGACGGTGCGATGAAAGGAGAAAATCTATCTATGAACATATTTGATAACAGCGAGTTTGAGGCTCAGCGTGAGCAGTATGCAAAGGAAGCGAAGGAAAAGTGGGGATCTACCAAAGCATACAAGGAAAGCGCTGAAAAGACAAAGGATTACTCAAAAGAAAAGTGGAGCAATGTCTCTGAGGGTATGGACGCTTTAATGGCAGAGTTTGCAGAGTGCAGGGCAAGGGGGAATGCTCCTGAAAGCGACGAAGCACAGGCACTTGTGAAGAAATGGCAGAACTATATCACAGAGAATTTCTACACCTGTACAAAGGAAATTCTTGCGGGACTCGGTAAGATGTACATTGCCGATGAGCGTTTCAAGGATAACATTGATAAGCACGGCAAAGGCACTGCGGAGTTTATGTGTCAGGCTATAGGAGCTTATTGCAGATAATGAAAAGTCTCTCCCTTACGTATAATATCCATAAATAAACAAATCCAGAGAAGAATTGAGCTGTTCTTCTCTGGATTTTTTATCTCACATATAAATCGGGATTTAATGATTATTTCGTAACGGTAATTATAATCATACAAACCGCCATTAGCACACTGATAATTCCTGTTGCATATAAGTAAGGATTTAATTTGTTTCCTAAGTTTTCAACCGTGTCATTCTTGCTTTTCTTTATGAGATATATCATTCTGATAAACATTGCAATATCTATCGTCAGGAACACTCCTGCAAATATAAGAGGTATCAATACATTCAATTCCATAAATAATCTCCTTGTCAAATTCTCATTTCCAAAACTGCCAGACCTATTAAAATCTATCTGTGAGCCTTAAAATTGATTCCTGCTTTTTTTGCCTGAGCGCACAGATCCTTTGTCTGCAATTTATATTTCTTGTTGTCCTTGATAAAATGCGTTCCGCATTGTCTGAATTCAAATGACACATTTTTTCTTATGCATTGCTCTCTGATATCAAGCACCCAATCGTAGTTTAGCGGTCTTGCATTCGTATCAGATTCACCGCCGACAACCACAAGCTCAATATCGTCAAGATATCGTTCTATGTTGACAGCTTCGATAAGCGGTTGTGCGGTGATGCACTTATGCCTGATAGGGAGCTCTGAAAAAATACCCAGCTTATAATCGGCATTCTTTTGGTTTTCTATGGTACAGCAAACCACTACATTTTCATAGCCATCACCCCAATCATCAGGGATACAGTCCATAAATCTGTCGATGCGCTTTGTGAGGAAGAGAAACGTGCAATCCACACGCTCCCGCATCATCTGCCAGCATTCCTTACGCCAGGCATCTGCTTCCTCAATGAGAAAATCGGTGGAAAAACAGGTATATACAATGCCTGATTTCATTTTGTAATTGCCGTTTTTCAGGCGTACAACGGGCTTTGCAAAGTCTGTTGTCTTTTCAATAATACCCGTATCAACTCCGCGCTTTGCATCACCCTTGTGGATATAACAATGCAGACACCCTTCACTGCATTTTTTACAACCTCTCCACGGATTCCACATTGCCATATTCTCACCTCCGCAAATCCGTAATTACTTAAATTTCTCCTTAAGCATTAAAACCTTTTCTTCGATTTTTTTGATAATGATTTTGAATTCCTCATCGGATTTTCCTGTAGGGTCATCTAATCCCCAGTTATCATCGAAGTCTCTTCCGATAAAAGGACAGCTCACATTGCATCCCATAGAAACAGCGATATCGGGTTTCGGAATTTCAGCAAGCAGTTTTGAATACTGAGTCTTTTCCATATCAATTCCGTACAGCTCTTTCATTAATCTTACAGCGTCCTGATTGATCTGAGGCTTAGTTTCTGTGCCGGCAGAATAGCTTTCAAAAGTATCCGACGCAAAGTGTTTTCCCAGTGCCTCAGCAATCTGACTGCGACAGGAATTATGAACACAAATAAAGGCAATCTTTTTCTTTGGTTTTGAATGAAACTGACACATCTCCTGCAAGCACTGATTATTCAGATTCGCACGGGAACAGATAATATTATCCGATTTCATTTTTATTCCGAGTTTTTCTTCGCTGAACTTTACAGCTTCAATAACAGCAAGATAGGAATCTCTTTTACAGCATCGGGGTCCTCCGTTTTTGCCTATAGCATCAAGTGCTCTTGCAGTCATCTGATTTGAAAGTCCCCATGCTTCTCTGGCAAGAGGTGTTGACTTTAATGCAATTGAAACAAACATACCGGCACTGATACCGGCACCGCACGCTCCCCAGAAACCACAAGCACCGCCGGGTACTTGCTTTCCTCTTTTCTGCATTTCAAAAAGTGCAGATTTTAAATCAATATCTCCGCCTGCATTTTTATAAGCGGTCAGCAATGCAGAGCCTACCATCGTGTGATGTTCGGGACCGTGCATATGGCAGGAGGGTATGGACATCATTTGCTCCATAATCTCAACAGGATTCTGAGACTTGCTGTTAAAGCATATTGAAATTATTTCGTCCATTCCGCTTGTATGACATTCATCGCAGACAAAATGACCGTTTATACATCTTGTTTTACTGCTTTGCTTTTTGTGGCAGAGTTCACACTCCATCACTTCATCTGTATTGAGATATTCAAGCGGAGCTTTGCATATCAAACATTCTTCATTCATTTATATTACCTCCGTAAAATTCTTATTATCCAGCCTGTCCGACAAATTGGAATTGGTAGTTATAACTCAATATTGATTTCGTACTTATCGTCAATGAGTATATAGTTCACATTATGCCTCTGTGCGAGGGCTAATATTTCTGCATTATCTGCCAATACACTCTCCATTGTGCACCATTCATCGTCCAAACGATTTTCAATGGTATTTGCATATCCCTTTATGTCTGCAAAATGATTTCTGATATATTTCTCAGTCATTACAAGACAATAATATTTAATGTTTTTGAGATATTCGGAGTCAAAGTCCTTCTGCCAATCGAATGGAATGTAGCCACCTTCGACAATTAAGTTTTGCTTGTTTTCAATAGCAGTTTTAATCATCTCACGAACAATCGGCCACAAGTATTCGGTTAATTCATTATCATCCATAGGGGTAAGTTCTGTGTTACCGCTACGAATTAAACCCATTTTTAGATGGTCTATTGAAAGATAGGGGTATTTATATTTTTCGAGCAATTTTTGGGCAAGTGCAGTTTTGCCTGTATGGGATGCTCCGGTAATTAAAATAATCATTATCTCACCTACAAATTCTTATTTCACGATCAGTCCTATCTTCTATATTATACCACAAACGGCATATAATTGCAAAAAAATCAGAAAGATTTATAACGGAAGGTAAGGTTATATCACAAAAAGCACTCTTATCTATTTCAGCATTGACGAACTTCTGCACACTGTTCATTCTGAACAACACATCAAGAATTTTCTTGAACTGATTATCTGTAAGATTTTCGCCCAAATACTTATAAATCAGTCTGTCCACAGCTTTCTCCGGTTCAGCAAAAGCGATTTGTCATTTCCTCCGATAATGTGGATATGAAGTTGTCAGGCTTAACAATAACATTATAGAACATTGTGCTTGCAAAAGCAACAAGTATTGTCAGCACAAAGGACACACCGAACAGTAAAATGTTCTGCTTACCATTTGAAAAAGTCTGTTTAAGAACTAAAAGAAGCTTGGTTTTAACGTTAGTTTCATCGAGGGGAAAATAGTTTTTCCTGGCTGATTTTCCCTGGCTGTTGCCTCTGATTGCATTTATAGGCTGTAGTTTTCTGATGCGCTTTGCTCCGGTATATGTGAAAAATGCAACTATAACTGCAAGAAGTGTTACGACGCAGATAAGTCCCTTTATGTCAAATGACAGTACAAAAGAGAAGCCTGCCTGCAAAGTCAACAGCTCCCCTAAGCCTGGCAGAACAGCATATGATACCGCAACTCCCAACAATGATGCGAAAACGGTAACCATAAGATAGGGAAGTACCACACCTGTGATTATCATATTGCCTGTGTATCCCAGAGCCTTCAGTACACCCATATTCACCATATCTTCTTCAATAGAGTTGCTGATTCGGAATTTACACAGGAATACGCTTACAAGAAGAATTATCATCGCAAATGCTGACAGAACAAGAATAATCAGATTGCATACCATTGTTCGTGTGTCCTTTGTGGAAATTCTGTCACAGCTTGTAAGCATTGTTATGCATTTTTCCTCCAGCAAGTCGCTTATGTCGTTCTGCAACCTCCGTTTGTTTTGTAATTTCATTATAGTTATTTTCAATGGTATCAGCCACCAACACCTGTTTACATGGGTAAAAAAAGCTTAATTTACTACGAAACAGACGTTATCTTGTTTATCACGTCCAGAAATTAAATAACTGAAAATAAACCACAAACCCTGTCGCAAACAGATTACAAACCACAGAAACCGCATATCTTACACGAGCAGATTTCTTCATTTCTTTTTCTGTAAAAAGAGCCTTTGCAGTGAGTACCGCAGAAACAAGACATACAATTGCACCCGCTCCCGCAGTAATGCACATAATGACAAGCACTGCTTTTTTTACAATTGCAGTAATAAGAAGAACAAGAACAATTCCGACTGCAATTCTTGCAAACTGACCTGCAATAATTGCCTTACCTGCAGGAACAGCTCTGTATTTTTTAGCAAGCTTTTTAATGCCTTTGATAGTGAGCATCACAATAGTCAGAAAGAATATCATTGCAAAGATTATGACTGAAATGAACTCGTATTTTACAGTATCACTCTGAACATAAGCCATTGAGGAATATTCAAGTATAATTTTTCCGTCGGAAGTTTCAGATTGGTAGAGAAAATCTGTGGAGCCTTCAAGCATATAGATATTATCTGAAATTCGTGTAAGTGCAGGAATATCCCCCTGTGTATAGGAGTCGGGATTTTCACCTTGTGCAAGGGGAAGATAACCAAGGCAAGATGAAAATTTAGTCACACCATCAAAAAGTCCTCTGCTCAGCACATAATTTCCGCTGATGTCGGTACGTTTGGTAATCTTAGCATTGGTATAAATGGGATTATTTTCAAAAGATCCGAAAATTATCTTCGGAATTCCGTTACAGAATACGGCTTCACCTTGTTGATTAGTAACCACAACAACGCCTGTTTTTGATTTCTTATCAAAAACAAGATTTGCAGAGCCTGCGTTGGTATTTCCGCCGTGTCCCATTGTGCTTACTGCATATTCAGTAACCCAAAGTCCGTGACAATTTTTCGTTATATCGCTGTCGCCGTAAAAATCGCTTGCAGAGAGCATTAAATCAAGTGTTTCCGGCTTTTCAAAGAGGGGACACCAAGATGCAGAGCCGATGAATTGCGTTTTTTACCACATTCATCGGCTCTGCATCTTGGTGTCTGGCTCTTTGATAACTGTAACTTTTAAATTTTTCACTTCGATTAAATGCTCGTGTTTGCATTTAGGGCAGTAGAGAGGATAGTTTTTTAAAATGGTATCCTCCCGTATCTGATTGCGGGTCTTACCGCCACAATTCGGACATATAATCCATTCTGTTTTTATCATATCAAACCTCGTTCTTTCAACTCAACAAATTTATTTATAGCTGTTTATTACACCTTTCATATAAAGCTTACAAGAAACTGCACAGGAAATAACATATGCAATCACCGAGCCAACGGGCAAAATCCATTTCATAAGTGACGGTATTTTTCCGTTGAACAGAAAATCATTTACTACATCAGAAACTCCTGCGGGATTTATAAAAAACGCAAGGAGAGCGATTATTACAATACAAATGCCGATTGTGGTTTTGATAATACTTCCACGCTTTTCGCCGAAACGAATCGTAAACGGGATTTCAATTGCATTGAATAAAATCATAAGAAACATCATTGCAAAAAGTGCTTCTGTCATAAGCGGTACGGAAATTCCGCCGATATAGTTTGTTATAAAAGTAAACGCAAGGTCAAATCCTATGCCGAGTACAAAAAAGAACAGACACAGCACTGCTATGAAAACATACTTCGTAACAACAAATCCGTTTATTCCTTTGGGGTTTGAAGCGACGAAATATCCCCACATCTTTTTGTCATCGCTTTTAAGAGTAAGTGTCTGGATTATATATGTGGCAACAAACCCTGCCAGCGCAAACAGTATCCTTAAAGCCATACCACTATTTGCAAAGGATAAAAAGGCTTCCTTTGCCATAGTTTTTTCTTCTGCCATAATTAATGCCAATGGGAGAAAGATCATCACGGGAACAAGAATTGCTGTAAGTAAAATATACAGACCGTTCTGCTTTAATTCCTTATAAAGATAACCCGTCATTATATTTCTCTCCTTTTATAATTTTTAAGAGTTACAACAAACCCGGCAATAAGAATTACAAAAGTAAATACTAAGATTATGACCTTTGATGAATTCCTGAATACATAAATATTGCATGAGCTGATTTTTTGTTAACTGCGGGAAATCGGCTTTTTATTGCTCAATGTTTTTTGATTCTTACTGAAACTATTTTTATAGTAAAACTGTACAGGCTAAGTTGTTCTTACTTGTGCAAAAGGTAGAAAATTCAAAAATTTTCCGTTTTTTTGTCAGAAAATGCCCTTCTGATTTGTTATTATATATAGAGAGTGATTTTATAATTACTGCGGAGTAAAAAACAATACATAACTGCTGTTTTATACTAAGACTTGTCACTATATACAAACGGAGAAATGCGTTGTTGTGCATATATACAAAAACGTGAAAAACGACGTATTATAGGTGAAAAAGGGTTGCTTTTTTTTTTTTTTTTGTGCTACAATTAAAGTAAGAATATCTACAAATTCATATCACAATTTGTGATTAAGGGGGTCCTTCCGATGAATCATGACACGTTTATAAACCATATATAAATATAATTTTTAAGGAGGAATTTCTATGAAAAAGTTAACAGCATTATTATCAGCAGGCATAATGGCGGTATCATTAGTCTCAACAGCAGTCATTGCAAGCGCCGATGAGCTTTCAGAAGGTGTAATTGATACAACCAAGGATTATCACTATGAGAAGTACACCTTTGAGGAGCTTCTTGCAATGAGCGATGAGGAGTTCATTGAGCTTGATACTTATTTCGGTGATATTCCGGAAAAAGACTGGGGACCGCTTCGTCAGTACCGCTGTATTTATAAGATTCTTATAGGCTCAGGAGAGTATCTCAATCATTCATATTATGACGGAGATTTTCCATATACCGAAGAGATAAGCTGGGATATCGGAACAGAGAAAAAGTATTATGTGTACAACGGCACAACAGATGAAGAGCTGGATGCACTGTATCAGCATCTTGATTCTCTTAATGAGATTGGACCTTCATCATTCGGAAATGGAAAATATCCGCTGAACGCAATTTTCCCCACAAGCAATCACGACAAGGCTACAGAAGATGTAATCAGCGGATTCTATATTGGTATCAGCACAATCCGACCTACATTTTTGCTTGCTAACTACGATGAAGAGGTCGTTGAGTTCGAGCCTGAGTCCTTCGAAGCTGATATGAATGAAATATTCGGCGGAGCTGTCGGTTATAAGGTTAACGAAGAGGAAAATGATATTTTTGTTACATTTGATGTAGCTGAATGTAATGAATTCAACCAGGAAAATGTGCTGTATTTCGCAAAGCTTTATTATGGCCTGACATCGATAAATCCCAATTTCACGTATAAAAATGAATATAAACTTGGAAGTGAGGAAGCCGAGCCGTCCTTTACCAACACAACAACTACTACGACAACAACAACTACCACAACTACTACAACAATCGCAGAAACAGAGGCTACAGATACTACAACAACAACTGTCCCAGCCACAACAACTGCTTCAGCAACAACTACAACAAAGAAAGCATCCAGCGAGTCTCCGAAAACAGGAGATACTGGTCTTGCGGGAGTACTTCTTGCAGGCGCAGGTGCAGTTGCTATGGCATTTGCTCTGAGAAAACGTGAGGAATAATTGAAAACTCCTACTTGCTTACAGCGGTCTGTTATGCACAGCAGACCGCTGTAATTCTAAATACACAACAGGAAAGAAGCTCCGCAAATGGACAATGAGATACTTAAAACAACCGCAGAAAATGACACACTAAGTGCTTGTCAGCTAAAGCGTACAAATCAAGACAGCTTTATTTGTGCAAAAGGTAGAAAATTCAAAAATTTTCCGTTTTTTTGTCAGGAAATGCCCTTTTGATTTGTTATTATATATAGAGAGAGCTAATTATGAAAAAACGGGAGGTTTTTCCAATGAACAGGTAATCTCATACGTCAGAAACTCAAAATTAAAAGGAGGAATAACTATGAAAAAACTTATCATAATAGGAATAGTGCTTTCAACAATTACAATGAATAATGTTAATTATATTACTGCCAGAAGCAGTAGTGTTACGTTGTCTGACGTAGGAGATTTTGTAACTGATAACCAAGAATTTCCTAACGGGGAATTGATCTTCACAGATAAATACAGTGTAACGGTTGAACAGGGCAACAATAAGAATTATCTTGTTGTTTATAATATTGATCCGGCTGATGTTGCTTCGGGAGATATTGATAATCATTTTAAGATAAACTCATCGGATTATTCTTTTGCTTTTGATGTTCCACTTGGACGCAATTATTTCAGCACATTGGAATATTCAGTTAAACCTCTGAATGCTTCAGTAAACTCAGAAATATCAGGTATTGTTTTTTTTATAAAAAATGAATATGCTTCATGGAATGAAGATGATTATTTCTCAATTCCTGAGAAAAGTGAATGGTTTGGTTTTGATATATGTCCATATATTTTTCCACATTATTACACAGGAAATTGCAAGGTGGGAGATATAAACGGCGATGGTTATGTTTCAGCAACAGATTCAGCAAAAACTTTGCAGCTATATTCTGTATTTCAATCACAAACAGACTTTGAGCTTCACGAAAAGCAAATTGAATTTGCTGACTTAAATAATGATAAGTTGGTTACAGCCAGTGATTCCGCACTTATCCTTTCCGCTTACGCTCAGAGCCAGGTTTCGTAAATAATTGTAAGCTTTAATCCTAATATAAACAGTAGCGGTCCGTAACAAAATTGCGGGCTGCTGTTTATATGTAGTATAAAAATAAAGGAATTAACACAGATGAACAATCAGATACTTGCTTCAACCACAGAAAATGACGCATTAACGATATTCCGATAATAACAACTCCCTCCGGACTTGATTGATTAATCAGGCACAGAGGGAGTGTTTTTGAATTTTGTTGATTTTGAAAGCACATTAACATTGTACAAAGCTCTTTTTGAGTTGAATTACTTTCTTTTAAAATAGGTTTTGAATGGCATTTTATCATAGAAGCCTCCTGTATGTTTTTACAACATAATAACGTATTTTGTTATTTGTGCTCTAAAATAGTACATAATTAATTCTTTATGATAAGTTACTTAAAGCTTCCTTTACTTAGATTACTCTGTCTGTCCACAGCGGTTATATTGATATCTCAATTGTATTCATCTGCATATCGGATTTAAAGCAGAGAGACTGTTTCGTATTGAAGTCCTGTATCAAGTATGATATAATTATTTTGAATAGAGAAAATGTATATAAGCATTAAGGAGTGTGACAGATAATGATGCATCAGATGAAATTACAGCAATCGCCGTTTACGAAAACCAAAAACGGAAAAGGCATATTGTTCTTACATTAAAGTTCGGTTTTGATGAAGAAGTGCTGTATATCGGTAATGTAGTTGATAACAAATCTTATGATTAAAGGAGAGTGAAAATATGAAATCTAAAAACAAACAAATAATAATTTGGGGTGCTATAATAGTTATTGCTACATTAATTGTTTTTTTTACACGAATATCCATAAAGAACAACAGCCCCACTCAACTAAGTCCCGTTGGTCGAACAAATACTAACTGGACAAATGATAATATCTGTTTTTCAGTATGTGATAATTCGCAATGCCTTGGAAAATTAAAAGCTGAATCTGAAATGATAAATATACAGATATTGTTCGGAACAGGATTTGATACAAGTATAACTATTGAAGACTATGATGCAAAAATAAAAGAAAATTATGTATTCAATCCCGAAAGATATTTATTATCAGGAGATTGTAAATTTAAAGAAGATAGTTTTACTATAAAAGTAACTGATTCTAAAATCGATTACATAAAAAAAGGCGATAAAATAACCTTTAACCTGGTTGATGAATTGCCTGAGTGGGCTACACAAGTAACTGAAACAGATGAAGAGAGCGATTAATCAGTTCAACGCTTAAATTTAATAATTACCGTAAAAGAAACCTTTATTACAGGATATTATTTATGCTAAAGGAGAAGTTATGAAGAAAATATTTTATATTATATTTACATTTATTATATCATTAATGCTCTTCTCATGTGATATTCACAATGATGTTAAACCTGGACGTCGGGTAAATACCAAGTGGGTTTCCGAAGAGCCTGAAATTTTTTTCGTTGTAGCAGAAGATAATGATTATTATACTTGTCTGGGTACTTTAAAAGACTCCCAAAAGCTCTATAATATTGATATGTCTTTTGATTACGGAAAAGATGTTAATATTATTGATTACGATGTTTTAAAAGAAAACAACTTTGTTTTGAAGGAAGAACATATTTTGGCAAAAGCAACGTGTTCTTTTTCAGAAGAAAAATGCGTAATCAAAATAACAAAATCTTCTTTAGATAGTATTGAAGTCGGCGATAAAATAACCTTTAACCTGGTTGATGAATTGCCTGAGTGGGCTACACAAGTAACTGAAACCGAAGATGAGAGCGATTAATCTTAAAGCCGTCTTGTTTATAGCAAATGGGACTTGCGTTCTCTCCTACAGTCTGTATCAGAAACATACTTCTACAGATTAACATAACTCAATGAGGTGATTAAAAATGAATAAAAAAATAAAAACAGTTATAAACATCGTGCTTTTGGCTTTACTGATTGTAACAAGCATTTATACAATCATTCATTATTTTTTCAATTACTCGAAAACCGATTGGTTTGAAAGTTCAGGCAACGGCTATACAGTAATCGGAAAAGAAATCGGAATGCCATCATGGGGCGGAACTTCAAAAGCTCTTATAGAGATTTATGACACTGATGAAAACAGAATTATTGTTCAGTTTGAGACAAATATTGATAATAACAATGAATTTTTGTCTGAAAGCAATTACGAAGTATTTATAAAAGAAGATCATATTGCATTGAAGCTTTATAATTATGACGGCAAAATCTGTGGTGCTTACAGATTTTATTATGAAGAATTTATGGAGGAAAAATCATGAATCTTACAAAAACTCACCAATACTTTATTTCTTTAACGGTAGCAACAGTATTTTTTCTGTTAAACAGAAACATATGGCTCAATTCCATTGTATCGATGGTTTTAATCTTTCTGCTCTGTGAAAGAAAAATACAGATAAAATCTGTTGCATTATCAATGGGAATTTCACTTTTTGTAGGAGTTGTAGATTACATACTGCAATACATTCTTGTATTTTACACTGTTTCAAACATTATTTTTATAATTGCTGAAGATTTATTTTGCTTTTTATTGTTTTATCTGATTTTGATATTCATGCCCAGTCACAGGAAACAGACTAATTATCGGATATTTATTTTTCTCTTTATCATAGCTGTTGCCATACGAAGTATTATCCATATATGTCATAATATAACTTTAATCGAAAACCAAAATAATTTCATCGAATACATACAAATGTTGTCTTATAGTTGGATACCTTTTTTAGGAAATATATCATATTTTGTCGCTGTTATCGGATTGCTATATAATAATACAACCAATAAAGAAACCGATTAATCTTAAAGCCATCTTGTTTATAGCAAATGGGACTTGCGTTCCCTCCTACAATCTGTATCAGAAACATACTTCTACAGATTAACATAACTCAATGATGTTTTATATCAAAAACAGGTGCTTTCAACAAAAGGAAAGTACCTGTTTTGCATTTGTGCTTTTAGTCAATGTTGAGTGATATTCATAAATCACACTTAAAAAGTATAAGGACAGCAGAAAAATTTTGCTTAGCAGAAAACGAATGAACAAATTAATATGTTCTGAGTATAAATCTCCTTGTTTTACAGATACTAACAGTGCAAATTTGTAAATTAAGGAGAATGAATATATGAAAGCAACAGGAATTGTCAGGCGTATAGATGACCTCGGACGTGTGGTTATACCTAAGGAAATAAGACGAACAATGCGTATCCGTGAGGGCGACCCCCTTGAAATCTACACCAACAGCGACGGCGAGGTAATATTCAAAAAGTACTCAGCTATAAGCGAAATGAGTGAAAATGCCGTGCACGTGGCAGATGTAATGTACAAGACAGCAGGCTGTCCCGTAGTGATATTCGACAAAGACCACGTGGTAGCATCGGCAGGAGTATCACGCAAGGAATTTGCTGAGCGCAGAGTGACAGGACAGCTTGAAGAGCTTATGGAGTCAAGGGGAAGCTACTACAAGGCTCCGGGAAACAGCTCTCAGCGTTTTTATACAGCAGAGGGCATTGAAAAGTCAGCGCTTGCAGCTGTGCCTATTATTTCCGCGGGAGATATCACAGGAGCCGTAGCCTTTCTTGAAAGTGAAAAATCAACGGAAGCAAGCGAGCTTCATAAAAGTCTTATAAATGCCTCAGCGCAGTTTCTTGCGCGCCAGATTGAGGGATAAAAGAAAACCTGAGAGGACGTTAAAGTCTTCTCAGGTTTTGTTTATCAGAAGTTCGAGCCGTTCCAGCCCCAGTTTTGTGTGGACATATAGCTTACGTAAATTCTGTCAGAAGAAATACCCAGATTATCCGTAAGAATACCTGTAATATGGCTTGTGAGGGTTGATAGAGCATTGTCTGAGGCATTTCCGTAGAGACTTACCTCAACCATAGCAGAGGGCTCGTCAGTGCCACGGAAATAGAGCTTTTTGTTATCCTCAAGACAAACCATAAGCCAGCCTTCAGACTTGCCGGGGATAGCGGTAATGGAAAGACCAAGCGCTGATTTGATAGCTTCAGCCTTTTTTTCAGAAATGCTTGCATTTGTTTTAACATTGATAAACGGCATAAAAATCACTCCCAAAGAAAATATATAATAATTATATCATCACAGCAGAATAAAGTCAATGTAATGAGTTGTACTGTTGGTAGGTAAATTTCACTGAAACTGTTGACTAAATCAGCGTTTTGAGGTATTATTATAAGTGTATGTAAATTTTTGGGAAGGAGTGCTCAGAATGTCAGTAAGCTACAGCAAGGAAAACGGCATATTCAGACTTGATACGGCAAATTCTACATATGCTATAACTGTGAATGAAGGCTATATCTGTCACCTTTACTATGGCGGAAGGCTCTGCGGAAACGATGAC
Organism: Ruminococcus sp.; assembly: GCA_015066875.1. Classification (GTDB taxonomy): domain Bacteria; phylum Bacillota; class Clostridia; order Oscillospirales; family Ruminococcaceae; genus Ruminococcus. The sequence continues at coordinate 11,486 of SVNM01000032.1, read as the reverse complement.
CTGAGATATCTCCTTGAAAACACGGGTGGTCCCTTCAGAATACAGGATAATATAAGGGATAAGGCAAACGCAATGGACAGCCTTCCTTTTGAGTATCCCTGCTTCAATACGGGCGATTACCGTGAGCACGCACTGGAAATACGTGACAGCTACGGCTCATTTGCCTGTGATATAAAATACGTTTCCCACAGAATTTATAACGGAAAACCCGAAACAGAGGGTATGCCTTGCTCCTTTGAGGGTGAAGGCAAGGCTCAGACTCTTGAGATAAATTGTCTTGATGAGGCTGTGGGACTGGAAGTAATGCTTCTGTATTCGGTTTTCGAAAACTCTGACGTTATTGCAAGAAGCGTTGTGCTGAAAAATTGCTCAGAGGAGAAAATCACGCTCAGAAGGGTATTTTCAGCAAGCGTCGACATAAACAGACGGGATTTTGATATGATAACGCTTAACGGCTCGTGGGCGAGAGAGCGTCTTGTCTCCCGCAGTCCGCTTCATATGGGCAAGCAGTCTGTTGACAGCATAAAGGGTGAAAGCTCACATCAGCATAACCCCTTTTTCGCACTGTGCAGTCACAACTGCGACGAGAATACGGGCGAGGTCTATGGCTTCTGCCTTATGTATTCGGGAAACTTCACAGCTCAGGCTGAGGTTACTCAGTTTGGCTGTACAAGAGCCTTAATAGGCATAAATCCTCTTTTATTTGAGTGGAGTCTTGAAAAGGGTGAGCATTTTACGGCTCCCGAAGCTCTGCTTACCTATTCGAGCGAGGGACTGGGCGGAATGTCACGCTCATATCACGACTTCTTCCGCAGACACGTTATAAGAAGCAGGTATAAATACTCTGAAAGACCTGTACTTATCAATAACTGGGAGGCTACCTATTTCAATTTCAATACGGAAAAGCTTCTGAGTATCGCGCGTGAGGCTTCAAAGCTCGGAATAGAAATGCTTGTAATGGACGACGGCTGGTTCGGTCACAGAGACAGCGATAATTCAAGTCTGGGCGACTGGTTTGTGTATAAAGAGAAGTTAGGCGAGAGTCTTAAGCCTCTTGTTGATGAAGTAAACTCGCTGGGAATGAAATTCGGAATATGGATAGAGCCCGAAATGGTATCGCCTGACAGCGAGCTTTTCAGAGCCCACCCCGACTGGGCATTGAGAATTCCCAATAGAGAAATGACTATGGCACGTGAGCAGTATGTGCTTGATTTTTCACGAAAAGAGGTGCGTGACTGCATCTATGCTCAGATCAAGGAAATACTTTTAAGTGCTAACATAGAGTATGTAAAGTGGGATATGAACCGCCCGCTTACAGAGGTGTGGTCGGCAGAGCTTCCCCCTGAGCGTCAGGGCGAGGTTTCACATCGGTATGTTCTCGGTGTGTATGAGCTTATGGAGCGTCTTGTTACCGATTTCCCCGATCTTCTGCTTGAAAACTGTTCGGGCGGTGGCGGACGCTTTGACGGAGCTATGCTGTATTACAGCCCTCAGATATGGACCTCGGACGATACGGACGCTAAGGAGCGTATTGCAATTCAGTACGGTACATCACTTGTGTATCCGCCCTCTGCAATGGGCGCTCACGTTTCGGATTGTCCCAATCACCTTACAGGAAGAACAACTCCCTTTGAAACAAGGGGACACGTTGCTCTTTCGGGAACCTTCGGCTATGAGCTTGACGTAACAAAGCTTTCAGATAATGACAAGAATATGATACCCACACAGATTGCCTATTACAAGAAGTACTCTCATCTTGTGCGCGAAGGCGACCTCTATCGTCTGGGAAACAGCGCAAACAACGGCTTATGGGACTGCTGGATGTTCGTTTCAAAGGATAAGTCAGAGGCTCTGCTTACATATGTTCAGCAGTACGTAACTCCCAATTATCCCGCTCCTGTAATAAGGCTGAGAGGACTTGACAGCGATGTGGTGTATGACGCGGACGGCAGAGCTCTCACAGGCTCGGCGCTGATGAACTGCGGACTTGCAATGGAAAAGCTGTGGGGAGATTATAAAAGCAGGCTTGTACACATAAAAAAGAAATAAAGAGAGATATGATATCAGGAGGAGTTTATGGAGTTTAAAAAAATAATATCATTGCTTTCTGCTCTGGTACTTGTTTCGGGGTCAGCAGTAAGCTGTGCCGAAAAGGAAGAAAGCAAAGGCAAAGAAACAGTTGAATATGAGTGGAGCAACGTTGCTATAGGCGGTGGAGGCTACATTACGGGAATAGTCTACAATCCCACAGAAGAGGGACTTGCATACGTCAGAACCGATATCGGCGGAGCTTACCGCTTTGATAAGGAGCTTGACAAGTATGTTCCCATTACCGATTTTCTCGGTGGCGACGAGTGGAATTACATCGGTATAGAGAGTATTGCTACCGATCCCGTTGAGCCTAACAGAGTCTACTTTGCAGGCGGAACATATATGTCTGATCCCGGCGCTCTTTTTGCTTCTGAGGACTACGGTAAAACCTGGAATAAGGTTGAGGTCGAGTTCAGTTGCGGAGGAAATCAGTCTGGCAGAGGCACAGGCGAGCGTATGAAGGTTGATCCCGTAAATAATAAGAATATCTATATGGGAACAAGAAATGCGGGACTGTGGAAATCCGATGACTATGGCAAAAGCTGGAATAAAGTAGAGTCCTTCCCCGTAAAGGGCGATTATAGTCAGGAAGGCAACAATATCGGTATTATGTGGATAGAATTTGCTCCCGGAACAAATGATATCTATGCCGGAGTTGCTATGGCAAACGGCGAGTGTATCTACAAATCAACCGATGACGGAGCAACATGGGAGACTCTTCCCGCAAACAACAAGGGAATGTATCCGCTTCAGGCTGATATATCTGAAAACGGAAATATGTATATGGTTTATTCCGATACCTGCGGACCTAATGTGGATCCTCAGGCGGGGGCTGTTTATTCATACAATCTTGAATCGGGCGAGTTTACAGATATTACTCCCGATATAGACGACGGCAGAGCAGAGGGCTCAGGCGGTTTCGGCGGAGTTTCCGTTGATCCCCAGAATCCCGATACAGTTGTGGTAACCTCGCTTGGCTACTGGCACGATAACGGCGATAACATCTATCGCTCTGCAGACGGCGGAAAGAGCTGGAACGCTCTTTATACAAAGACAGAGAAGAACTTTGTAATGGATACCTCTGAAGCTCAGTGGCTTGACTGGGGCAGAGAAGAGGCTAAAACAGGCTGGTGGACAGCGACTGTGGCAATAAATCCCTTCAATTCCGACGAGGTAAGCTACGGTACGGGCGCAACACTCTTCTCAACAGTGAATATGACCGATTTAGGTACAGGAACTCCTGTAACAATAGAATTTGACGCAAAGGGTATTGAGGAGACTGCGGTATTTGATATGATATCGCCTCCCACAGACGGCTCGACTCCTCAGCTTTACTCAATAATGGGCGACCTTACAGGCTTTGCTCATATGGACGTAGAGGTTATTCCCGATGACGCACATTTTATGAAGAACGGTGCTCCCGATTCAATCGACTGTGCTTGGCTTAATCCCGATATTGCGGTATATACAAGCAGTACGCCCAACAAGGCTCTTAACTATACAACAGACGGCGGAGATACATGGAATGTGATTAAGCGTCTGCCCGAAAAGGCTGAGGCGGGCAAGGTTGCCGTATCGGCAGACGGAAGTGCACTTATCTGGCGCTCAACAACTCTCAGCGCAAAGCCCTATGTAACATTCGATTTCGGCGAGACATGGTATTTCTGCGAAGGTCTTGGCTATGGTGCAAGAATTGTTGCAGACAGAGTAAATCCCAAGAAATTCTACGCTGTATGCGACGGAACTTTCTATGTTTCAGAGGACAGCGGATTCAACTTCAAATCCACGGGCAAGGTCGTTACCGATGACGCAGAGCCTGTTGCTGTTGGTGACAAAGAGGGACACATCTGGCTTGCAAGCGGTGGAATGGTTATGTTTACCGAGGACGGCGGTCAGAATTTCAACGTGCTCAAGAACTTCAGCGCAAAGGCTATCGGCTTCGGAGCTCCTGAAAAAGAGGGCGGATATATGACCGTTTACGCTATGGGAACAGATGAAGTTGAAGGAAACAAAAATCCTCAGGGACAGGGCATCTACCGCTCAACCGACAAGGGCGAGACCTGGGTGAAGCTTAACGATGAGGAGCATCTTTTCGGAAATCTTACCTACTCTATAACAGGCGACAGCGAAATCTTCGGCAGAGTTTACTTCGCTACAAACGGAAGAGGTATTGTGATGGGAGATATTGCTGAATAAATGCATAATAATAAAAAAAGAATAATCGTAACAGCTCTGGGAGCAATGCTTCTGTGTGCCGTAGCTATGGTATCTGTTCTGTTTTCAACGGCAGTGGCAAACAGAGAAAAATATCCCGTTATGGGAGTAGATGTCTCCCATTATCAGGGTGTAATAGACTGGGAAAAGCTTGAAGAACAGGGAGTATCCTTTGCTTTTATAAAGGCTACTGAGGGAAGCAGTCATACAGATCATATGGCTTCGGTAAATCTGAAAAGAGCCTCTGAAACGGATATGAAAATATCGGCATACCACTTCTTCAGCTTTGACAGTGCAGGGGACACTCAGGCGGAAAACTTCATCTCAATGGTTGAAAGAGAGATGATAGATATGCCTCCTGTGGTTGATATTGAGTACTATGGCGATAAAAAGAGCAATAAGCCGTCTGTGGAGGAGACAGAGGATATACTTACTCCTTTGCTTGAAGGCCTTGAGGAGCATTACGGAGCAAAGCCCATAATCTATACTACGCTTCCTGTGTATCTGAGATATATCAGAGGAGCGTATGACGATTATCCGCTGTGGATAAGAAATGTTTACTGCGAGCCTGAGCTTATTGACTGGAAATTCTGGCAGTACAGCGATAAGGGCGAGCTTTACGGCTTTAACGGTGAGGAAAAATATATAGATCTCAATGTGTATAACGGCTCTGAGGAGGAATTCCTTTCAGAGTTTTCAAAGGAGGTTAAGCAGTGAGTAAGAAACCATTGGTGTTAAATGCTCCCATAAAGGATTATATCTGGGGAGGCACAAAGCTCAGAGAGCAATTCGGAAAGGAAAGCGATCTGGAGCGTCTTGCGGAAAGCTGGGAGCTTTCCTGTCATAAGGACGGTCACAGTGTGATTGCCGAGGGTGAGTACAAGGGAAGAACTCTTGCGGAGTATCTTGAGGAAAACCCCGACGCTATGGGGAAAAACTGTGAAAGGTTTGAGAATTTCCCTGTGCTTATCAAGCTTATCGACGCAAGGGATAATCTTTCGGTACAGGTTCACCCCGATAACGAGTATGCTCTCAGAGTCGAGGGCGAGTACGGAAAGACAGAAATGTGGTATATCGTTGACTGCGATGAGGGAGCTTCGCTGATTTTCGGCTTTAAGGAAGAAATCTCAAAGGAGGAATTCCGCAGAGCAATCGAGGAAAATACGCTTCTTGACAAGGTGAATACAGTGCCCGTTAAGAAGGGCGATGTTTTCTTTATTGAGGCAGGAACGCTACACGCAATCGGCAAGGGAATTCTTATTGCAGAGATACAGCAGAACTCTAACACAACATACCGCGTGTATGATTACGGCAGAGTTGGTGCTGATGGCAAGCCGAGAGAGCTTCACGTAGAAAAGGCACTTGATGTTACAAAACTTGAACAGAAGAGAGCTTCCGATGATAAGAAAACCAAAGTAAATCTCAGTGGCTGTGAAGTTGAAGTGTTGGCATCCTGTGAGTATTTTTCAGCTGTTCTGCTTGAGGTTCGGGGCTCTTCCGCTTTTGAAACAGATGAAAAAAGCTTTACTCATATGCTGGTGACAGAGGGCTCGGCAGAGGCTGTTTTCGATGACACAGCAATCAAACTTAAAAAAGGCTCAAGCATATTTGTTCCCGCGGGAACAGGTATGTGCAAAATAAATGGCAATGCAAGTATTATTATTACAAGCGTAAATTAAAGGAGGAAATTTATTATGAAATACTATGTAGGAATTGACCTGGGCGGAACAAATATTGTTGCCGGTGTAGTTGATGAGGATTACAACATCATTGCAAAGGCAAGCACAAAGACAAATTGTCCCCGTCCCGAAAAGGAAATCGCAGACGATATGGCTAAGATGGCTCTTCAGGCAGTGAAGAATGCAGACCTTACAATCGACCAGATCGAGTGGATCGGTGTGGGAACTCCCGGAATTGCCAACAGCGCAACAGGAATTATCGAGTATTCAAATAATCTCGGCTTCAAGAACACTCCTATGGTGAAGTACATTCAGGAGACTATCGACAAGCCTGTATTCATCGAAAACGATGCAAACGCAGCAGCTTACGGTGAGTACGTTGCAGGTGCAGCAAAGGGAGCTAAAAACGCAGTATGTATCACTCTTGGAACAGGTGTAGGCGGTGGAATCATCATCGACGGCAAGATTTACTCAGGCTCTAACTTTGCAGGCGCAGAAATCGGTCATACAGTAATTTCAGTTGACGGACCTCAGTGCTCATGCGGAAGAAAGGGCTGTTTCGAGGTGTTCTCTTCAGCAACAGGCCTTATCAGAATGACTAAGGAAGCTATGGCTGAGCACCCTGAGAGCTCTATGAACGCAATGGCAGAGGAGCGTGGCAAGGTTACGGCACGTACATCATTTGATTCAATGCGTGCAGGCGACGCTACAGCTAAGGAAGTTGTAGACAAGTACATCAAGTATCTTGCAGCAGGTATCACAAACACAATCAATATCTTCCAGCCTGATGTACTCTGTATCGGCGGAGGTGTATGCAACGAGGGCGATCCACTTCTTCTTCCTGTAAAGGCTCTTGTAAAGGAAGAGGTTTACACAAGAAACTCTGAAAAGAATACAGAAATCGTAATCGCAAGCCTTGGAAACGACGCAGGTATTATCGGCGCTGCATTCCTCGGAAGAGCTAACGCATAATAATTAACGCAAAAAAAGAGACTGCTTTGAGTAATATTCAAAGCAGTCTTTTTTCTGTTTGCTGTAAAGTATATCAGAATTCAAGAGTATCCTTTACTGTCATAGTTTCTATATCGGCAGAGATGAACTTATTTGCGGAAAGAGCATATACATAGTCTCCGATATAAAGAGCACGGTTGAGATTTCCCTTGCCGTATTCTGTGGATTGACCTGTTGAAAGCTCGCCTTTGAGAGTAAACTCTCCGTTGTCATAGCTGAAGAACATATACTTTGATTCGTCATACCACGTATCGTTTTCGTAATACTCCATATCAACGGGGAAGCCCACAAGATTTTTCTCAGGAGCAATCAGCAGAGCCTTGCGCTCCCAAACAGCTATAGAGTAGAGCCACTCATCGTCGTTGTAGTTTACAGAGTATATACCCACCTCGTTGAGGTTATCGGGGTCTGAGTTATCGAACATAACAAGCTTTACACCGTTTTCTCTGCCATTTTCATCAGCGTCGGGACCGAAGCCTACAAGGAGTCCGTCGCTCCAGTTCTGCATATATGAGCTGTAGCCGAGGATTTTCAGCTCGTCAAGAATAACGGGCTGTGCAGGGGCTGAAAGGTCGATAGAGTAAAGGGGATCGGTCTGGCGATAGGTAACAACATAAGCCATATCACCGCTGAAGCTTACAGACTTGACGGTTTCATCTATGCCGAAATCGGTAATGTGTCCCACCTGATTAAGCGACATATCGAGAACGTAAAGGTGATTGTTGATATCACGGCCTGTTTCGCCTGTAATCTGATCCCACAGAGAGTCTCTCCAGGTATTTACAGTGGTAACGATTCTGAAATAACCGTTGTACTCGCTCATAGAGAACTGGTCCTTGGTATAGCCGTTTACCGAGCCTGTAGCTACGGGAGTAATACTTCCGCTGTCAAGAGCAACACGTGTGATTTCGGTTTTTTCGTATCCGCTTGCAAGGTAGAGGTTATTTGCTGAGCAGTAGATGTTTCCTGAAGCAGAGGCGACTGAAGTAATCTGTGAAAGCTCAGCAACTGCGGGAGTATTAAGGTTGATGCTTGAAATAACGGTATAGAAAATCCTGTTGCTTTCGGGAATACCCTCTTCGGGAACGAATATGCAGGCAGGCTCTATACAGCAGGTATCGCCATCGTTTGTATATGAAGGAACAAGAGCGTTTATGTTTTCTTCATCTTCGATAATGTCGTAATCCTGTGAAGAGGTCTCGGTTACAAGGTACATAAATCCGTCGGGAGAAATTCTCACATCGCTGTAGTAGCCCTCCTGAGAGTAGAAATCCACAAGCTGAGGGTTATCTCCCTGAGTAAAGAAAGCGACAAAGGTTTCGCTGTAAGATCTGTTGTAAGCGTGACCATAGAGCATTTCGCTGTTTTCGCCTTCGTCACAGGTATAGTATGAGTAATCGGTATTACTGCCTATTACGGCGATAAGGTCGTTATAGAGGTACATATCGAGAACAGAAAGAGTATCGGGTTCTCTTGTATAGGCGGTAGCATTTTTAAAAACATCTTTAAGATCAACAATATCAGGCTCAGCAAAAACACCGTTTTCAGCCCTTACCGTGCACAGTGAGTTGATATTTTCAAAATACTTTCCGTAACTGCCTGATGAAAGGTAATAGATGAACTCGCCGTCGGTTTTGACGATATCGGCTTCGAGAACGCCCTCCTCCTGATTATAGGTATCAGAGTGTTCTGTTCGGTCTGTAGCAGTTGCATCGTTGCCGGGATTTATGGCGGAAGGAGCGTTTGTAGCTATTTCGCCGTCGGTTATTGTTCCCATAGCATTTTCAACAGCGCTTTCTTCCATAACCATATCATCACCGCCATAGAAGAAATAGTCCTTTCGGGAATCTTCGTACTTTTCATTGGCATCGCCCAGCATATTGTAAAGCATTTCATAGCTTCGTGCACAGGGCATAACCGAAATAGCCTTGCTTGTTTCGGGATTTTTTTTGTCTGTGACATTCTCGCTGTAATCTTCAACGAGAAGTCCCACTGAATCTTTTTCTGTATTGAATAAATTTCCTTGTTCTGCAATATACACGCCCGAACCGCAGATCACAGCACAGGCAACTGTACCCGCAATCATTCTTGTGGTTTTGCGTGATATTTTTTCTCTCTTTTTCTTCGGAGCCTTCTGATCCAGCATAAGCTTTATATTTTCAGGGGAAAGCTCATCGGGAACTTCATTGGACTCCAGTGCCTTTTTTATTTTATCATCATTGTATCCACTCATAACGTTTACTCCTTTCGTAAGTATATCAGTCTATCCAGCCGAGCTCTCTCAGACTGTCAATAGTGCTGTGGGGAATATCATCGAGACTTCCTCTTTCGAATATCCAGCAGAAACGAACATCGGTCTGTGCCGGATAGGTTTCACGGATATCGTTGCAGACGACCATAATTTTATCTCCGTCACAGCACCCCCGGAATTTCATATAATAGTCCTCATAATCGCAGAGCTGTACAGGTGAGCCGTTTTCGTCGATCAGCATATGGGTGTCGCTGTCAGTACTGAGATATCTGCCTGTAAGCACATTTTTTCCTGCGTCTCTGAAGAAATCGGGAACATCGTCTGTGCTTCCTTTTTCACTGCGAAAGCTGAAATAGCAATCCACTCCGGGACCGTAAAGTCCACCGTCCAAAACAACATTTTTACCGCAGACAGCAGTAATCCTGTCTCCTGTGTTGTAATCGCTGAAATCCTCTTTGCCTGCATTATAAAACACTTTAGTAGTGCCATCATCGGTCGCTATGATTGAAGCACCGTGTTCGCTTCTCAGATACATTCCGCTGATTATCTGATTGCCTGTGCCGAAAAAAGAGACTACTGCAATAACTATAAGAAGGAGCACTGCTGAAATTGAAATTATAAGAGCCCTTTTTGATTTTTTCACAGTAAAAACCTCCTTGTGATTTATTCAAGCCAGCCGAGTTCTTTCAGCTCATTCAATGTATTTTCGGGAATATCTGAAAGATCTCCCTTTTCGGTACGCAAGCAGAAGTAGACTCCTGTTTTGCCGGGATATGTGGTAAGAGTCAGGGTGCATACAGCCGTGATTTTATCGCCGTTGCTGTAATTATCGAACATATCCTCGTCACCGTTTACGGAATTTATCACTGTAGGACCGCTCTCACATACAAGCATGGGAGTTCCATTGCTTGCCCTGAGAAAACGTCCCGTAAGAATCTGCCTCTCCCACGGACGGATAATCACAAGAGCCAAGGCAGACAGCAACGCTAAAACCGCAAGACAGCCAAGTGCAATTTTCAATGCCTTTTTCATAATCCCTCCGACTATTCCAGTTTCATTTTCAGTTTCTGTTTGGTTCTTGTAAGCTTTGAACGAACTGTTGCCGGATTCATCGAGCAGATTTCAGCTATTTCATCGCTTGTGTATCCACCGAGAACCGATAAGGACAAAATCATTCGAGACTGACTGTCAAGCTCACTGAGAGCTTCCTTCAGCTCGACGGAAAGGTAGTCGAAGTCATATGAAAAATCAAGATTTTCGGGAATTTCAGCGTCAGAGCGGTAATTGCTTTTAAAGGTCTGATGACGCTTGATTTTAACTGAAAGAATACGCATAATCCAGCTTTTAAAGGACTCGGGCTTTCTCAGCTTGCCGATAGAGCAGAAAGCATCCATAACGGTTTCGCTGACAGTGTCACAGGCGTCGTGAGAGTTGCCGAGACAGTACAGAGCGATGTGATAAAGGTCCTTATAAACCGAAGAATACAGCCGTGAAAAAGCTTCGGTGTCGCCCTTGGAGGCAAGAGCAACATCCTGTGTGTAGTTCACAATGGCACACCTCCTTTGAATCGATTCGTAAATAAGTGTCATAAAGATGGAGAATTGTTGCATTAATCGAAAAGGTTTGTATATATGCACAAATTTTACCATATATTTTTGTGCAAGTCAAATGCGAGGGAGGAATATTTTGCTAAAAAATAAAATTTTATAAAAAGTATTGACAACGGATAATGTTTCTGATATAATATTAATGTTCTCGTTGAGAGATAGGGGTATAGCTCAGTTGGTAGAGCAGCGGTCTCCAAAACCGCGTGCCGAGGGTTCAAGTCCTTCTGCCCCTGCCATCTATATGTGACGAAAAAGATCACATGCCAAAAAAGTCCGATTTATCGTGGCTGAATTAGGGAACACTTAATTCAAGATAGTGGATAGCAGAAATGCTATCCACTTTTCTTTTGTACGGATTACTTCACAGCACCGATGTGCGTGAAGTAAATATCAATATCCTGATGCTCTTTGCCGAAGCTGTCGATGGTTCTTTCATGGACTTCAATGCGTGATACGAAGGTGTGGAGTACCTCTTGAGTGAGCTCCGTCAGGGCCGTATACTTCTTTGCCAGTGAGATGAACCTTGCAGTATCCGCAGTCTTGCTTTTTGCCTGTGATATGGTTTCATTCAGTGAGCCAATCTGTGCTTTCAGTTCCAACTGCTCTGAGGCATATTCTTGTGACAGCATCTGA
>SVNM01000031.1 GCA_015066875.1 Ruminococcus sp. | reverse complement strand
ATCTCGGCTAAGGGCGGAAGAGAGCTTAAAATGGCGGAAAATCTCCGTGAGGGAGCAACCTTCAAAAAGGCACGCAAGGCTTCAGACGCTCTTATAAAGCTTCTGGGCGACCTTTCAGCGTGGGCGGATTATCCTGAGGATGATATACCTGAGGTCGAGCCTGAGGCCCTTGCAGAGTCTCTCAGAGAGGTTGAGGTCGAGCTTTCACAGCTTGTCAGGGGTTACGACTGCGGAAGAATTCTTCGTGAGGGAGTTGCAACTGTAATCGTGGGACGACCAAACGTTGGAAAATCCACCTTGTTCAACTGCCTCAGCGGTTGCGAGAGGAGCATTGTAACTGAGATTGCGGGCACTACACGCGATGTTATTGAGGAGACTGTGAAGCTTGGGGATATAGTGCTCAGGCTGTCCGACACCGCGGGCATCAGGGAGACCAGTGATAAAATTGAGGAAATCGGCGTAGAAATCGCCCGAAAAAAGCTTAATGAGTCTGACCTTGTAATTGCTGTTTTTGACGGAAGTTGTCCGCTGGAGACGGACGATTTTGAAATTATGGAGCGAATTTCAGGAATGAAATCCATAGCCGTAGTCAACAAAAGCGACAAGGAAAGTGTAATTAAAGAAGAAAATTTAACTAAATATTTTAAACATATAGTATATTTATCTGCTAAAAATCAAAGCGGAATTGATAAGCTGGAGTCAGCTGTTGAAGAGCTTTTCAAGCTCAACGAGTTTGATTTTGAGTCTGCCACAGTAGCAAATGAGCGACAGAAAAGGTGTATTGAAAACTCACTTGATTATGTAAGAAAGGCGATAGAGGCTATTGAGTATGGCGAGCTTCTTGACGCTGTGACAATTTTAATTGATGAAGCGGAAAAATATCTTTTAGAGCTTACAGGTGAAAAGGTGACAGAAGCGGTTGTAGACGAAGTGTTCTCACGCTTCTGTGTTGGAAAATAAAATGTTCCACGTGGAACAAAAGGAGGGCTTGAATGGATTATAAAATGGGTTCCTTTGATGTTGTGGTCGTTGGCGGAGGTCACGCCGGTGTGGAAGCATCACTGGCAAGCGCACGTCTTGGTTGTAAGACCGCAATGTTTACCATTTCACTGGACCAGATTGCGAATTTGCCCTGTAATCCGTCAATCGGAGGCACTGCAAAGGGCCATTTAGTACGAGAAATTGACGCTCTTGGCGGTGAAATGGGCAAAGGAGCAGACGCTTGTTTTATACAAAGTCGTATGCTTAACAGGGGAAAAGGTCCCGCAGTTCACAGTCTGAGAGTCCAGGCTGACAGAATAAAGTACCATAATTATATAAAAAATGTGTGCGAAAAACAGAAAAATCTCTATGTGAAACAGGGAGAAATCGCAGAAATTATTGTCGAAAACGGAAAAATTACAGGTGTAAAAACAGCTCTCGGTGCTATCTATGAAGCAAAAGCTGTAATAATTGCAACAGGAACTTACCTGAAAGGCAAGATACATATCGGCGAAGTTTCCTTCGAAAGCGGACCAGATTCCGCTCTTCCAAGCACATATCTCTCAAAAAGTCTCATTGAAAACGGAGTGGAGCTTCGCCGATTCAAGACAGGAACTCCTTGCCGAGTAAACAAAAGAAGCATCAATTTTGATATTATGGAGCGTCAGGACGGCGACGAAAATATAGTACCATTTTCCTTTGACACAAACCCGGAGGGATTAAAAAATCAGGTCAGCTGTTACGTGAGTTATACCAACAGTAAAACCCACGAGGTGATACTTGCAAACCTTGACAGATCGCCCTTATACTCAGGCAGAATAGAGGGTGTGGGGCCACGTTACTGTCCTTCTATCGAGGACAAAATTGTGAGATTTTCTGACAAGCCACGACATCAGCTTTTTGTAGAGCCCATGGGAATGGACACAGAAGAGTACTATTTGCAAGGAATGTCGTCATCACTGCCGGAGGACGTACAGCTTGCATTTCTGAGAACAATAGACGGACTTGAAGACGTCGAGATTATGAGACCGGCTTATGCTATAGAGTACGATTGCTCTGATCCCCAGCAACTTCTGCCCACCCTTGAGTTTAAAAAAATAGAGGGACTATACGGCGCAGGACAGTTCAATGGAAGCTCAGGTTATGAGGAAGCAGGGGCACAGGGACTCGTCGCCGGCATAAATGCTTCCCTTAAAATCCAGGGAAGAGAGCCTCTTATTCTCGATAGAGCGAGCTCGTATATCGGCACGCTGATTGACGACCTCGTTACAAAGGGTTGCTCTGATCCATATCGAATGATGACCTCACGAAGCGAGTACAGGCTCCTTCTGAGACAGGATAATGCTGATAGCAGATTGATGCCCATTGGCTATAAAATTGGCCTTATTTCTAAGGAAAGACACGATAAATTGCTGAAAAAGCTTGAATTGACCGCTAATGAGATTAAACGTGTTAGCACTTTAAATGTATCTCCTACTGCTGAAATTAATGATTTTCTGGATAAAAACGGTACATCTCAGCTGACTACAGGATGTAAAATGGCAGATTTAATTCGCCGTCCACAGCTTAATTATAACAATCTTGCACAGTTTGATCCTGATCGTCCGACACTTCCTTATGATGTTTGTGAGCAAGTGGAGCTTCAGATTAAATATGAGGGATACATCTCTAAACAGCTTCAGCAGATTGAGCAGATGAGAAAGCTTGAAGAGAAGAAACTCCCCAAAAACACCGATTATTCGACTGTTTATGGACTCAGACTTGAAGCGATTGAGAAACTTAACAAGGTCCAGCCAATTTCTATTGGACAAGCTTCACGTATTTCAGGTGTATCTCCCGCAGATGTATCATTACTTGTTGTTTGGTTATCCCAGCGGAAAGGAGAATAAAATGCTACCTGATTTAGAATTTTGTTGCTCTGTTTTTAAAGAGAATGGACTTATGCTTACTGAGGAGCTCTACCGAAAGCTTGATATCTATGCGGAATTTCTGGTAGAGTACAATAATAATGTAAATCTTACCGCTATTACTGAGCCAAAGGAGATACTTGTGAAGCATTTTGTGGACAGTATTTTGCTTTGCAAAGAGGCAGAAATCCCCGAAAATGCGTCGATTATAGATATTGGAACAGGTGCCGGATTTCCTTCAGTTCCTCTGAAGCTCTACAGAAATGACCTGAAATTGACTCTCCTTGATAGTTTGAACAAGAGAATTACGTTTCTTAAAGAGCTGTGTGGCAGGCTTGAAATTGAGGCTGATTTCATTCACGGAAGAGCGGAGGATATCTCAAAAACAACGGAATATAGGGAAAAATTCGACATTGCTTGTGCTCGTGCAGTAGCAAATATGTCCCTTCTTTCTGAGCTTTGTATTCCTTTTGTAAAGGTTGGCGGAGCCTTTACTGCAATGAAAGGTCCCGGTGAGGATATCTCCCTTGGATATAACGCTGTCAGGGTTCTCGGCGGTGAAATCGAGGAGGAGAGGGAGTATACTCTTGGTGGAGAGGGCAGAAAGCTTGTAATTGTGAGAAAAATAACGCAGACTTCGACAAAATATCCCAGAAACAGCAGTCAGATTAAGAAAAAACTGCTGTAAAAAGTGGATTTAATAAAGAAATAATCGCTGTTTTATTGAAAAACGGCGATTTTTTTATGTAGATTTTAGCGTTTTCTGATGGTAAAATTGAATTACCGAAACATTTCCGAGAAGCAGAAAGGAGTATTTATGGCAGGTTTTTTGAATTTTACCAGAGAAAAACAGGTGAACAAGGTGGTTGATGTGGATATAGGGCTGATTTTGCCTAATCCTCACCAGCCAAGAACGGATTTTTCTGACGAGGATATTGCGTCGCTTGCGGAGTCAATTGCTCAGAATGGTCTTTTACAGCCGATTTCCTTACGAAAAAAAGGTGATTTCTACGAGCTTATTGCTGGGGAGCGTCGCTTAAGAGCGTCCATTAAGTGCGGAATGACCACTGTTCCGTGCATTATCCACGATATCAGCGACAGAAACAGTGCAATTCTTGCTCTTGTGGAGAACATTCAGCGCACAGATCTTTCATTTTTTGACGAGGCGATTGCTATTGAGAAGCTTATTTCCCACTATGGACTGACTCAGGAGGATGTTGCGTCGAAGCTTGGACGAGCTCAGAGCACCATTGCAAACAAGCTTCGTTTGCTTCGACTTACCGAGGACGAGCGTGAGCTGATTGTCCGATTTAATCTGACTGAGCGTCACTCAAGGGCACTTCTGAAGCTTGCGAGCCCTTCAGAGAGAATAGAAATTCTCGAAAAGGTGATAAAAAACAACCTTAATGTAGACCGCACCGAGCGTCTTATAGAGGAATATCTGGGCAGAGAGAGGATCAAATCCAGTTACAAGAAGCGTTCCAAGGTTTTTACCAATGTGAAGATGTTTGTGAACACCATTAACAAGGCCATCGAGGTTATGCAGGCATCGGGAATCAACGCAGATTCGAGAAAAATCCAGAATGAGGACTACATAGAATACAGGGTGAGGATTCCTATTACAAAAAATTAGATTTGTTCCACGTGAAACATTTTGCTGTGATTTGTTCCACGTGGAACATTTTTGTTACACAAAATCTCTCTGAATTGTTCCACGTGAAACAATTTTAAGTAAAATCAGCAATATTTTGCCCATTTGTATTTACAAAAAGACTTAAAAGTGGTATAATTATATCAGAAACTCTACGAAAGGAAGATTTTATGGGTAAAATTTTCGCTGTCGCTAACCAGAAGGGCGGTGTGGGAAAGTCCACTACTGTTGTGAATCTCTCCGCTTACCTCGGTTCACGCGATTTTAAGGTCCTTTGCGTTGATATCGACCCACAGGGTAATACCACCACAGGCTTCGGCGTTAAGAAAAAAACCGTCAAGGCTTCTGCTTATGACGTTCTCGTGGGTAAAACACGCATTCAGGACGCTGTTATCCATACAGATTTCAAAAATGTTTCTCTGCTTCCCGCTACTGAGGACCTCGCCGGCTGTGAGGTTGAGCTCATTAACTTCGAAAACAGAGTGAACAGACTTAAAATGCAACTTCTTACCTGTAAGCTTGATTACGACTACATTTTTATAGATTGTCCTCCCGCGCTGGGAACTATCACTATCAACGGGCTCGTTGCCTGCGACAGCGTTATCGTTCCTATGCTGGCTGAGTTCTACGCTCTGGAGGGACTCTCTCAGCTTACAAACACTATTAAAATAGTTAAGAATAATTACAATACCTCTCTGGAAATCGAGGGTATCCTCTTCACTATGTTCGACGGACGTCTTAATGTTGCTAATGACGTTGTCGCAGAGGTTGAAAAATACTTTCCCGGTAAGGTGTTCAACACCAAAATTCCAAGAAATGTGCGTATTTCTGAGGCTCCCAGCCACGGAAAGCCCGTTATGTATTACGATAAATCCTCTAAAGGAGCTATGTATTACGAGCTTTTAGGCCACGAAATGCTGGGCGAGGCTCAGGAGCTTCCTAAGAAAAAACGCAGAGGTATCTTCACTTTCAATAAATCAGGAAAGGAGTAATCGGACTTCCGATGTTGTGTGAATTATGGCTAAAGGCGGTTTAGGCGCTGGACTTGACACACTGTTCAGCGATAACACTAACGAAATTCAGGTGAAAAAGACTCTGAGAGTCTCTGAAATCGAGCCTAACAGAGACCAGCCACGTAAGAATTTCAGCGATGAGGCTATTACAGCGCTTGCTGAGTCTATCCGTGAGCACGGTATGCTACAGCCTATTCTGGTAAGACCTCTGGCGACAGGCGGTTATCAGATAGTTGCAGGCGAAAGACGCTGGCGCGCTGCGCGTATGCTTGGTCTTGACGAGGTTCCCGTTAATATCCGTGAGCTTTCTGATATCGAAACTATGCAGATCGCTCTTATTGAGAACCTTCAGCGTGAAAACCTTAACCCCGTGGAAGAGGCTATGGGCTATAAGGAGCTTATGGAAAACTACGGTATGACTCAGGATAAGGTTGCTAAAATCGTGGGAAGATCACGTTCCGCTGTTGCAAACTCAGTAAGACTTCTCACTCTGCCTGAAAGAGTTATAAAAATGCTTGAAAAGGGCGAGCTTTCAGTGGGACACGCAAAGGCTCTGCTTGGATTTGAAAATCAGGAGCTTCTCATCGCTACAGCGTTAAAGGCTGTGGACGGCGGACTTACTGTTCGTCAGGTCGAGCGTGCTGCGCAGAAATCTGCGGAGGAAACTGAACAGACCGAAAATAAATCTGACCGAAAGATTGATAATTATTTCACAGAAATGGAAATCTCTCTGAGAAATACTCTCGGCAGAAAGGTCAAGGTGGATTACGGTAAGAACAAGGGCGTTCTTATCCTTGAATTTTATGATAAAGAAGACTTATCCGCGCTTGCAGATAAGCTGGCTAAGGAATAATAAAGGAGTAAATTTACTATGCTGGATATGAAATTAATCAGAACAAACCCTGAGCTCGTTAAGGAGAATATCAAGAAGAAGTTTCAGGATTCAAAGCTTGAGCTCGTTGATAAGGTTATTGAGCTTGATAAGAAGTACCGCGAGACTAAAGTCGAGTGCGACAGCCTGAGAAATCAGCGCAAGGTAAAGAGTAAGGAAATCGGCGGTTATATGGCTAAGGGACTCAAGGACGAGGCTGAAAAGGTTAAGGCTGAGGTAGGCGAGCTCGGTGCTAAGCTTACAGAGATGGAAGCTTTAGAGGTTCAGCTTGAGGCCGAAATCAAGGAAATTATGCTTGTGATCCCAAACATCATCGACGACAGCGTTCCTGTAGGTAAGGACGACAGCGAAAACGTTGAGGTAGAGCGTTTCGGCGAGCCTGCTGTTCCCGATTTTGAGGTTCCTTATCACGTTGATATTATGGAAAAGGTAAATGGTATCGACCTTGACAGCGCAAGAAAAACAAGCGGTAACGGCTTCTATTACCTCTGCGGAGATATCGCTCAGCTTCAGAGCTGTATCCTTTCCTACGCAAGAGACTTTATGATCGACAAGGGCTTTACATACTATATTCCTCCCTTTATGATCAGAAGCGACGTTGTTACAGGCGTTATGAGCTTCGCTGAGATGGAGGGTATGATGTATAAAATCGAGGGTGAGGACCTCTACCTTATCGGTACTTCCGAGCACTCAATGATCGGTAAATTCATCGACACAATCGTTCCCGAAGCAGACCTTCCCCAGACACTTACAAGCTATTCACCCTGTTTCCGTAAGGAAGTAGGTGCTCACGGTATTGAGGAGCGTGGCGTTTACAGAATTCATCAGTTTGAAAAGCAGGAAATGATCGTTGTCTGCAAGCCTGAGGAGTCTATGGACTGGTTCCACAAGCTCTACAGCTACACAGTTGAGTTTTTCAGAAGCCTTGATATTCCCGTAAGAACTCTTGAGTGCTGTTCGGGAGATTTAGCTGACCTTAAGGTTAAGAGCATTGACGTTGAGGCGTGGTCACCTCGACAGAAGAAGTATTTTGAGGTTGGTAGCTGTTCTAACCTTGGCGACGCTCAGGCAAGACGTCTTGGTATCAGAGTAAAGGGATCAGACGGCAACAAGTACTTTGCACATACACTTAATAATACAGTAGTAGCTCCGCCGAGAATGCTTATTGCTTTCCTTGAGAACAATCTCAACGAAGACGGAAGCATCAGAATTCCCGAAGCTCTCAGATACTATATGCGCAAGGACAAGATTGAGGTTCCTAATAAATAAAAGAAATCAAAGGGCGGAAATTATCCGCCCTTTTGGTATGTGTTGGGTACAATCCGTAGGGGACGATGCCCACATCCGCCCGCCAATTACAATACATTTTTGGATTTACCATTCTGTAGGGGCGAACTTCCGCAAAAAACAAAATCTTTGATTTTGCCCTTTTGCGTATGCCTGTGGTATTGTTCGCCCGATATATACGGTGGATTTTTTTGTAGGGGACGGCGTCCTCGACGTCCCGCAAATAAAACGAAAAACCAAAAGGTAACGTTTAAATTTGTAGGGACACGGCGTGCCGTGTCCGCAGAAAAGCAAATCCCCAAAATGTGAATTAACGGTCGTCCCGAAACAGATACAAAACAAAAATGCAAATTGGCGGGCGGATGCCCGCATCCGCCCGTTATTGAACAACGTGTATACGTGACGTTGTTTTATTTGTGCGGGACGATGTGGGCGGAGTCCCCTACATTTTTATGTGCAACGGATTTTTATTGTTGCGGTGTTTCGGGCGTTATAATCCGCCTCTACAAGCAAAAAAAAGCACACCATACGGTGTGCTTTTTTATTAATGTAATTCTTATTAACCGAACACTGCAAGAAGGAAACCTGCTGCGATAGCAGAACCGATAACACCTGCAACGTTGGGGCCCATAGCGTGCATAAGAAGGAAGTTTGAAGGATTAGCCTTCTGACCTTCAATCTGTGATACACGTGCAGCCATAGGTACTGCGGAAACGCCTGCTGAACCGATAAGAGGATTGATCTTTCCGCCTGAAAGCTTACACATAAGCTTTCCGACAAGAAGTCCGCCTACAGTTGAGAATGCAAAGGCTGCAAGTCCGAGACCTACGATAAAGAGTGTCTGAAGCTTCAGGAAGTTTGAAGCAACCATTGTGGCACCTACTGAAATTCCCAGGAATACTGTAACAATGTTCATAAGAGCATTCTGAACTGTGTCTGAAAGTCTTTCTGTAACACCGCACTCCTTCCAGAGATTACCCAGCATCAGACAGCCTACAAGAGGAGCTGTTGAGGGGAGAAGGAGAATTACGAAGAGTGCAACAATGATAGGGAAGAGAATTTTCTCTGTCTTTGATACCTGACGGCTCTGCTCCATTTTAATCTGACGCTCTTTTTCAGTTGTAAGAGCTCTCATAAGCGGAGGCTGAATCATAGGAATGAGTGCCATATACGAGTAAGCCGCAACAGCGATAGGTCCGAGAAGATGAGGAGCAAGCTTACCTGTAAGGAAGATTGCCGTAGGACCGTCTGCACCGCCGATAATACCGATAGAAGCGGCTTCTGTTCCTGTAAAGCCAAGGAGAATAGCTCCGAAGAAGGCGAGGAATACGCCCATCTGAGCGGCAGCTCCGAGGAGGAGGCTCTTAGGATTTGAAAGAAGAGGACCAAAGTCTGTCATAGCACCGATACCCATAAAGATGAGTGAGGGGTAAAGACCTGTTTTAACACCGATATAAAGAATATCGAGGAATCCGCCGTTTGCCATAATATTACCGTAGCTGTGGTAATAAGGACTTTCAGCATCGAGGAAAGCGTCCCACAATTCAGGGTGATAGAGAGCGTCAGCAGAGCTTGCGCCGTCTACATAGAAGTTTGAAACGTTAACGAGGAGACAACCGAACGCGATACCCACAAGGAGAAGCGGTTCGAATTTCTTAACAATACCCAGGTAAAGCAGTACGCAGGAAATAGCGATCATAACGAGGTTTTTCCAGCCGCCTTCCATAAAGAAGCCTGCAAATCCCGAGTCCATAAGAATGGTTTTCAGGGTTTCGAGAATATCCATATGTGCCCTCCTTACGCAATAACCACGAGGGGAGTGCCTGTTTCAACTACAGAACCCTTTGAAGTAACAACCTGAACGACAGTGCCGTCCTTAGGTGCTGTAATTTCGTTTTCCATTTTCATAGCTTCGAGGATAATGAGGATCTGACCTGCAGTAACCTTATCGCCTTCCTTGACATTAACGCTGAGGATATTTCCGGGCATAGGTGAATTTACAGGCTCGCCGTCCTTGATACTTACGGGAGCGGCAGCGGGTGCAGGTGCAGCAGCAGGAGCAGCAGCCACAGGAGCAGCTACGGGAGCAGCCGCAGGTGCGGGAGCAAGAGCCTCATACTCGTCGAGGAGAACAGCCTTTCCTGCTTCAACCTCAACCTCATAAGTTTTTCCGTTGAGAGTAACTTTATATTTCATAATTATTTAACCTCCTTAATTGAAATAAAATGCAGTTCGTTAAGGGGCTTCTGCATTTTATCGGCAACGATAGCCATAACCATAGCAGCTTCCTTATCGGGAACATCATAAAGCTTGATATGTCCGGCAGAACCGGGAGCAAGCTTAGCCTGTGCAGCCTTGGGAGCCTCTGCCTTTGCAGGCTCAGCAGCCTTAGCAGCTTCAGCGGCAGCCTTAGCCTTTTTGTCCTTTGCAATGAATACTGCACCGACAATGTAGATAAGAGCCATAAGCAGAGCAAGACCGGAGAAAACTACAAGATAACCGAAAATTGCAGTAACACCGCTTTCGCCGATTGAAAGCTTGTCAGATTCAGAAGCAGCAGCCAAAATAATATCATTCATAGGTAAGTGGCCTCCTTACATTTCCTCGATAGTGTAAACAGCTTCGTTTTCTTCCTTAGCCTTACGGTATTCGAAGAACTTTTTAGCCTGATCGGGGAAGCAGATATAGCTCATAAGGTCCTCTTCGCTTCTTGCGAGATCGCCTAAAGCCTTCTTAGCGTCCTCAAACTCAGCGCCTGTACGCTTAACGTCCTCATCACGGCAGTCAACAGGCTTACCGCCCTCGCCGAGAACCTTATTGATAAGCTCTTCGCTTACAGGAGCGGGAGCAATACCGTACTCGCCCTTGATGTAGTTCTTTACTTCCTTAGAGATGTTCTTGTATCTTTCGCCCACAAGAACGTTAGTAACAGCCTGGTTACCAACCATCTGTGAAAGGGGAGTTACAAGGGGAGGATAACCGAGATCCTTTCTGACCTCAGGAATTTCCTTAAGAGCGTCGTCAAACTTATCCAGAGCGTTCATATCCTTAAGGTTAGCGATCATATTTGAAAGCATACCGCCGGGAACCTTATAAACGAGAGCCTGAGCGTCAGTAGCCATACTCTTGGGATTGAGCTGACCGTTATCAACGTACTTCTGCTTGATAGGCTTGAAGTAGTCGTTGACCTTGTTGATAGCCTCTTCATCAAGACCTGAGTCGATGCCGTACTGCTGAAGAGCGTAGAACATAGTCTCTGTAGCGGGCTGAGAAGTACCGCCTGAGAAACATGAAGTAGCGGTATCGATAACGTCGATGCCTGCGTCGATAGCCTTAGTAAGAGTCATATAAGCCATACCTGTAGTGCTGTGGGTATGGAGGATAAGAGGCATATCGCCTACAGCGTCCTTGATGCCCTTGATAAGATGCTCAGCCTCATAGGGAGTCATAGTGCCGGCCATATCCTTGAGACAGATTGTCTGGAATCCCATAGACTTAAGCTCCTTACACATTTCGATATACTTGTCCACAGTATGAACAGGGCTCTGAGTGTAGGAAATACAGCCTGAAGCGATAGTCTTGTCAGTAGCGTACTTCTGAGTAGCCTCCAGCGCTGTCTTGATATTTCTGAAGTCGTTAAGAGCGTCAAAAATACGGATAACGTCGATACCGTTCTTGATAGAAAACTCGATGAACTTTTCAACAACGTCGTCGTGATAGTGCTTATAGCCCAGCAGATTCTGACCTCTTAAGAGCATCTGCAGACGGCAGTTTGGAAGATTTTTTCTGAGATTTCTCAGTCTCTCCCATGGATCCTCGTTAAGGTAACGAAGACATGAATCGAAAGTAGCTCCGCCCCAACATTCTACAGAGTAGTAGCCTGCCTTATCCATAACGGGAAGGATATCCTCGTAATCGGCATAGGGGAGACGTGTTGCCATAAGTGACTGGTTAGCGTCACGAAGGACAGTTTCGGTAATTTGAACTTTTTTCATGAATGAACCTCCTTATAAATTAAACATCGTAGATGTCCGATCAGGTTTTATTTTGAAGGATTTACAAAACCCTACTCAAAAAAATTATATCATAAACCAATAAAAAAATCTACAATTTTATAGTAAATGTCAATTTTTTCAGAGCTTTTCACAATATTGAGACTGCATTATTGTGCAATAACATATCATGCCGTCTGACAGCCTGTCATAAAAGGAAAAAAGCCGTCATAGTATGTATCAGTAAGCAATGAAAAGGAAAGGGTGAAGCTTGTGGGACTTACACAACGGGAAGCGGAAGAAAGGCTTAAGGCTGAGGGCAGAAACACTCTTGCGGAAAGCCGTAAAACAGGTCCTTTGAGGATTTTTGCGGGACAGTTCAAAGATGTAATGGTAATGATACTTATTGTGGCGACGGTTATTTCGGCTCTGCTTGGGGAGATAACCGACGCTGTTACAATTCTGATAATCGTGCTTCTCAATGCGGTGCTTGGATTTATACAGGAATACCGCACAGAGCATACACTTGAATCGCTGAGGAGTATGACAGCTCCCACAGCAAAATGCTACAGGGATAATGCTCTGAAACAGATTGACGCTTCAGAGCTTGTAACAGACGATGTAATAGAGCTTGAAGCAGGTGACAGGGTACCTGCGGACGCAGTGATAATCAGGGCGGTGAATTTAAGCACAGACGAATCGGTGCTTACGGGCGAGTCTCTGCCTGTTGAGAAGAAACAGGGCAATACAAGCGACAGTGACAACAGCATAGGCAAGAAAAATGTAGTCTACTGCGGAACCTCTGTTTTAAAGGGAGTGTGCACTGCAAGGGTAATCGCTACGGGAAAGAATACCCAGATGGGAAAAATATCACATATGCTTGCGGATATTGAAAGCGAGCCTACACCATTGCAGAAGCGTCTTGCCGAGCTTGGAAAAGTCGTAGCAATAATATGTATCGGCGTATGCGTAGTGGTTTTCCTTGCGGGAGTATTACGTGGCGAGGACGTTTTCGAGATGCTTATGACGGGAATAGCAATCGCCATCGGAGCAATTCCCGAGGGACTTCCCGCAACGGTGACTATTGCGCTTGCTCTTGCGGTAAACCGTATGATGAAGCTTAAGGCTCTTGTGAATAAGCTCCACAGCGTAGAAACTCTTGGCTGTGCGTCGGTGATATGCTCTGACAAAACGGGAACCATAACCGAGAACAAAATGACCGTTACCGAGATTTTTTCAGGCGAGAGTACATACTATCTTTCGGGAATGGGCTATCGCACAGGCGGAGATATATCAAAGGGCGAGGAGAATACTCCCATAGCTTTAAGCAGTGAGCGTTCTCTCAACGAGCTTCTGCGTTGCAGTGTAATGTGCAGTACGGCGGAAATCAACAAGCCCTCGCAGAGGAGCAGAAAAAAGGAAAAAAACTCGTCTCAGTGGCAGATTACAGGCGATCCCACAGAAGTCGCACTGCTTATAGCTTCGGCAAAGGGTGGAGTAACAAGAGCCTCGCTGGGAGATCGCTTCAGAAAGATCAGGGAAGAGCCCTTTGACAGCGAAACACGTTTTATGGCGGTATTCTGTTCCACCGATACAAACAGTAAAATGTACTTTAAAGGCGCTCCCGAGGTGATACTTTCCCGATGCACCCATTTTATGAACGGTGAGGGAGCTCTCATTCCGCTTACTTCTGAGTCGGTAAGAAAGCTATCGGCAAAATCAGAGGAGATGTCCTCAAAGGCGCTGAGAGTTCTTGCTATGGCGTACTGCGTATCGGAAAGCTTTGCTCCCCACAGCAGAGAGCTTGTTTTCCTGGGCTTTACGGGAATGTACGATCCTCCTCGTGAAGAGGCAAAGGTAGCTATCCGCAAGTGCACCTCGGCGGAGGTAAAGACAGTAATGATAACGGGCGACCACAAGAACACTGCCGTAGCCGTAGCGAAAAAGGCAGGACTTTTAAAGGGCGGAAAGGCTATGACAGGAGCAGAGCTTGACGCTCTTTCCGATGATGAGCTTGACGCGGTTATAGATAAGTACACCGTTTTTGCCCGTGCAGAGCCTGTACACAAGCTGAGAATTGTAAGAAGCTTCAGAAGAAGGGGCGAGATAGTCACAATGACAGGTGACGGAGTAAACGACGCTCCCGCAATAAAAGAAGCTGATGTGGGGGTAGCAATGGGCATAACAGGCACAGATGTCACAAAGCAGTCGGCAGATGTGATACTCCTTGACGATAATCTTGCAACGCTGGTAAGTGCGGTTGAGCAGGGAAGATGCGTCTACTCCAACATACGAAAGCTCGTGAGATATCTTTTATCCTGTAATATAGGCGAGGTTCTTACAATGTTTCTTGGAATTGTAATGGGAATGCCCGTAGTGCTTCTTCCCGTACAGCTTCTTCTTGTAAATCTCGTAACAGACGGACTTCCCGCAGTTGCGCTGGGACTTGAGCCTCCCGAAGATGACATAATGAAAAGACCTCCGCGAAAATCCACCGATGGCTTCTTTTCGGGAGGTCTGATGACAAAAATAGTATTCCGCGGGATAATGATAGGCATAGCTTCGCTTGCTTCCTTCACAATAGCTCTTAAAACAGGAGGCTCGGTTGAAACGGGACGCACCTGTGCTCTGATAACACTTGTAATGTCACAGCTTATAAACGTTTTCGAGTGCAAAAGCGAAACAAAGCCACTCTACAGGATAAATCCGTTTACGAATATGAAGCTTGTGGCGTCGGTGATAATATCCCTTGCGGTGCTTGTTAGCGCCGTAGCTCTGCCACAGCTTCAGGTTATATTCGCAACAGTTACTCCCACAAATATGCAGATACTCATATCACTGTTACTGAGCGTGTGCGTATCCTTGGCGGGACTTATCTTCAGGGTGTAGTGTGATTTTCTGCTACAGAGAGAGTCCGAAGCTTATCGAAAGGGCAGTATTCACCTTATCCATAGAGCCAAGGTCGAGCTCGCCCATCTTATCCTTTAATCTTTTCTTATCAATAGTGCGTATCTGCTCAAGAAGCACAACGCTGTCCTTGGCAAGACCGCATTTATCTGCCTGCACCTCAATATGTGTGGGCAGTTTTGATTTATCACGCTGGCTTGTAATTGCGGCGGCGATTACTGTGGGACTGTGCCTGTTGCCTACATCGTTCTGGACTATAAGTACAGGTCTTATTCCACCCTGTTCAGAGCCGACCACGGGACTGAGGTCAGCGTAGTAAATTTCTCCCCTTTTTACTGACATAATAAAACTCCTAAGCAATTTGAATTCTTCGGGAATGTGCTGATAGTATTATTGACAATCAAGCCGGAGTTTAATCATTCCCTTTTCTAATATATGCAAAAATAAAAAAATGCGTACTTTGTACGGATAAAAGAAAAAATACGGGGTATTATACTGAAAATGAGCTTTTTAAGTAAGACTATGAATAATTATAATCGGAATAAGAAAGGCGAGTGGTTTGATATATGGCTTGCAGAATTGCAAGGGGAGTCTTTAAAACGGAAAATACTCCGCTGATAGAGGGCTATGGTTCTGTAGCGGGAAAAAAAGAGGGCGAGGGTCCGCTTGGAAAGAGTTTTGATGTGGTAGAGCCCGACGGACATCTTGGCGAGGAAACCTGGGAAAAGGCGGAAAGCAAGCTTCAGAAAACCTCAATAAGGCTTGCGCTGAAAAGAGCGGGTGTGACGGCAAATGATATTGACGCTGTGTTTTCAGGCGACCTTATCAATCAGTGTATCGCTTCGGCATACGGTCTGAGAGAGCTTGAAATTCCCTTTTTCGGAGTCTACGGAGCCTGTTCTACTATGGCAGAGGGTATGCTTCTTGCAACGCTTCTTGCCGACGGGAAATCCGTAAACAGAGCGGTAGCTGTTACCTCCTCACATTTTTCAACGGCAGAGCGACAGTTCCGCTTTCCTCTTTCCTACGGCGGACAGCGTACTCCTACTTCACAGTGGACCTGTACCGCTTCGGGAGCAGTTGTTATTTCCCGGGAAAAGGGCTCGGTTGAAATTGCCGGTGGCTGTATCGGAAAAATTGCCGATATGGGCATAACCGATATAAACAATATGGGTAGCGCAATGGCACCCTCCGCAGTGGAAACGGTTATGAGGTATCTTACAGCAACAGGCACCACTCCGGAAGATTACGACTGCATTGTAACGGGAGATTTAGGCATCGTGGGAAGCAGACTCTTTATTCAGCTTACTCAGAAACAGGGGCTTGACCTCAGCGGAGTTCACAAGGACTGCGGAGTGCTGATTTTTGATCCGGAAAAACAGGATACCCACTGCGGAGGTTCGGGCTGTGGTTGCAGTGCAAGCGTGCTATGCGGATATTTTCTGCCGAAGCTTGAAAGGGGAGAGATAAAAAATATGCTCTTTACCGCAACGGGCGCGCTGATGTCGCCTATGTCGCTTCAGCAGGGCGAGTCTATCCCGTCGGTAGCCCATCTTGTTCATCTGAAAGGAAGAGAAAAATGATTACAGAGCTTTTAAAGGCATTTCTGATCGGCGGAGCAATCTGCTCTGTGGGACAGGTGCTTATCGACTATACAAAGCTTACTCCCGCAAGAATTCTTACAGGATTTGTAGTGGCGGGAGTGATACTTTCCGCAGTGGGACTGTACAAGCCTCTTGCCGAGTTTGCAGGCGCAGGAGCTACGGTGCCTCTTACAGGCTTCGGACATCTTCTTGCCGAGGGTATAAGGAAAAGCGTAAGCGAGGAGGGGCTTCTCGGCATTTTTAAAGGAGGTCTCACAGCCTCTTCAGGAGGAGTAACCGCCGCTCTGCTGTTCGGACTTCTTGCGTCGCTGATTTTCAAGCAGAAGGATAAGTAGCTTTTTGCACAATCGAGCCAAAATAAAACTGAGTGTACTTGTTGAAAAAGCTGAAACCTCAGAATTTGTAAAAATTCGCTTGACATTTTTGCAAATCTGAGGTATAATAATCAAGTCGCAGAAGTAAGCGGCTAAGTGGCGGCATAGCTCAGTTGGCTAGAGTACTCGGTTCATACCCGATTGGTCGTTGGTTCGAATCCTACTGCCGCTACCAGAACGGCCCGTTGGTCAAGAGGTTAAGACATCGCCCTTTCACGGCGGAATCATGGGTTCAATTCCCGTACGGGTCACCAAACATAACAAAAGACGAATGCTCATCATTATGATGGGCATTTTTCTTTTGTTCAGATTCCAATTCATCAAATGTTACACAGCGCTCGCCGTCCTTATAGTTCCAGAACACCACAAGCTTGTCGTCATACACATAGACGCTGTTTACGAAAGTATCAATCAGGAGTTGTTTTGCACTATCGTCATTGATATCTGAATCCGCAAACTGCATCAACCAGAATTCTATCTGCTCACGACTTAAAAGCGGGTGAGAAATCTGCTCTTTTGTAATTGCAGCTTCAATAGTTTCCTGCTGTTCTTCAAGCTTTATCAGCGTATTCTTCGTTGATTTTGTAATTATGCCGGCTTTTATCGCCGACATAATGTTATCAATTTCTTTCTGCACGGATTTGAGTTGCTTTTTCAGAATAGGAATCTGCGAATTTTCTTTTGATTGTGTAGCGTAGCACCTTTCACTTATTTTTCGTATAAGTCCGATATCCTTAAAAAGCTCCATTGTAATATCGAAAACTGCATTCTCAACAAGTTCTTTCCTTACAATTTTCTTATCGCAAGCCTTTTTCTTGGAACGCATACACTGATAGTAGCGGTAATATTCGCCGACTTTTGCTGTTCCACTGATTCCTGACATTGTAGTTCCGCATTTACCACAGAAAATCTTGCCGGTCAGAAAATATTTTTCGTTCCCACTTTTGAATTTCGCCGGCATTTTCTTATTCTGTTTCATTCTTTTCTGGCATTTTTCAAATATCTCTTCGGTAACTATTGCAGAGATTGCTTCCGTATTCATCGTATCTCTGAATGTATACTCGCCAAGATAGCGACGGTTGTTAATCATCCAGTGAATAAAGTGGTATGTGAATGGTTTTCCGTTGTTATCTATACCCTTATTCTTCATATCCTCAATAATGTTCCTGATAGTTTCGTCGCCTGCATAGCGTTTGAAAATTTCTTCTACAATGGGAGCTGTTTTCGGATTGATACGAAAATGCTTTTCGTCATCAATATAATAGCCGTAAGTCACATTTCCGCCGTTGAATTTTCCTTTAATTGCATTCTCAGTCATTCCTCGGCTTGTTTTCATTTCAAGGTCTTTTACATAATATTCGGAAAATCCCTCGAAAATCGACTCCATAAGTTTTCCTTCAGGACTATCATCAATAGGCTCTGTTGCAGAAACAACCGATACTCCATTCTTTCTGAGTCTGGATTTATAGCACACGCTGTCATACTTATCACGGGAAAAACGGTCTATCTTCCATACAATAACCGTATCAAATTTACCGCTTGCACTATCGGAAATCATTTTCTGAAACTCAGGGCGGTTGTCAGCACGCTTACCGGAAATTGCTCGGTCAGCGTAGGTTTTGACTATTGTGTAGCCTTTCCTGTCAGCAAATGCTTTGCATTCTCTGATTTGTCCTTCAATCGATTCCTCACGCTGATTATCGCTTGAATATCTCGCATAAATTACTGCTTTCATTTATAACCTGCCTTTCTCTGTCACTGAAATACTGTTCGGATTTACCTGTTATTCTATTTCAAGTATAACATATATTTTATAAAAATTCAACACTTTAAAGTGTGATAATTTTGTATTTCACAGAATTGTGCATTGTACCCTATGGGTACAAAAGTATAATGGTCCTTGTTGACCTATGTCACCGGAATCCAAATCATATTTCAGGCTGCTTTTTTCGTTTCTTCCCTTTCGGAATATTCCTTTTTCTTTTCTGACAGCCATTTTTCATAAGCCGCCATTCCATCCTCGCTGGCAAAGTATTCCTGCATTTTGGGCAGAAAACTTTTTGCAAGATTTTCAAATTCATAATCGGGAATATCGTAAACAGCCACTTTATCACCTCTCTCCTGATTCTGATTTACGGTTACTCCAATCCATCCTTATTCCTATTCCTGTTGATACCCATTCCGAGAACGAAATTCTGAAACAGCTCATAAAGTCCTTTGCCTTTCAGAAACTCCTCCGCCTTTTTCAGCACAGATTCCATTTTAGAAACCTGTTCTTTCAGCTTTGCATTTTCGATACGCAGATTTACGGATTTCGAGTCTGCATTCTTTTTCTTCTCGGCGGTAAGCTCGGATTTCAGCTGAGCGTTTTCCTGTTGAAGCTGAGTTATTTCCGCTTTCTGCTTCTTTTCCTTTTTCTCGGAGGCAATTTGTTTTTTAGCAGTTGTCGCAAGATTTTCATAGTCCTCACGGCTGACCGTCAGATTATCACCGAATACCGTTTTCTTTACAGGGATATCATCAACAGCCTTGATTTTTGTTTCCTTGTCTGCAAGTCTTGACAGTTTGCTTTCAAGTGCCACGACTTCCTTTTTCCGTTCTTTTTTCTTATAATCCAGAACCGACAAATGCTCATTATGAGTGCCTTTCTGCTCCCATTCAATATCGAGAGTTTTCATAATATCCGCAAGTACCTGTTTTTCACCCTCAATCCACAGCTTTGAACAGGTGTTCATTTTGCCCTCGCTTTTAAAACCCTGTTGTTCCAGTGCCTTAGAAAGTGAAACTCTTGTTGATAGTCCACGCTTCTGTTCTGTCGCAAACGGTACGAAGTCCATATGAATATGCGGTGTAGCTTCATCAAGATGAATGACAGCGTTGAACATTCTGAGATGTGGATTACGCTGCTGAAAGCTCTCCGCATACTGTTTCAGAGCTTCGGTTGCTCTTACTGCAATATCAGAGCCGCAGGGAGTATCATCCTTGTTTCCAATCTGAAAAATAACCTCGTGAAACTCCTTTTCCTGTCGGCTGTGTCTGATATGGTCGTGGTAGTCCTTGATGATTCTGTCCTTGCGTTTCTGCTTGGAATTGTATTCTGCGAGAGCTTCATCAAACAACTCGTGATATACAGATTTAATATCCTCGCTGACAATCGTAATGTTGTCGGAAATTCTGTTCTTATCAACATTTTCTGCAACAAATCTGCGGTTGTTATGATAAAGGTCGCCCTTACCGATAACGCCGCTGATACTTCTTTTTTCGATAAGCAATTCTCCTTTCTTAGAGTTCCCCTTGTATGGCGGCGTCCGTGCCGCCTTTGGGTGAACTCGGTAAACGTCCGTGTTTATGAATAAGCTTGCTTTTGTCTTGTTACTTCTTCCAGAAGTAACGCAAAGATACTTTCGACATCCGCATAGGTTTCTATCAAAAGTATCATTGCGCTCTCCGAGGGTATTCGGCACAAGCAAGGATGCTTGCGTTGTTGCGACAAAAGGCGGCACGGACGCCGCCGTTCAAACGCAACAACAATACTGCCTCAGAAATCCTCGTGTAAACTTAACTCGGAATTTGATGTGTAAGCCGTGTAAAAGGCTTGTTTGCTGTGTATCCGGTGTGTAAATTACACAGAGCTACACACCGAAAATCCCATAGATACCGAATTTACACACCTTACACATCGTTTTCGGGGTTACTTCACAATACTGCGGTAAGTGGTGTCGATACCACGATAACCCCTCGCTTTCTTTCCGTTGGAGTGGCTTATGACATAATCGCTGTAAGTGATATTATATCGGTGATGATTTTGCTTGACCCACAGATTAAAGCTTTCCTTTTTCATAGCCGTAACGCTGTTAAGACTGCACCAGTAGCAATAACCCGAATACAAATCCGCTGTCGAGCATTCAAGGTCTGAGCCGAATTTCACAAGCTGTTCGTCCTGCATAAAGCCGATGATATTACAGCTGTCCTCAATACTCTTCCGGAGATTATCCGCCGCCCTCTGACTTATGGTAAACCTGAAATCATTGGCATACAGCCTTTGCAGTCCCTTGAACATCCACAGGAAAATTCCTTCCTTGCCATCAATGAACTTCTCCACGAGAAACGGGTCGTCAACTCTGTCCACAGGCTTTGGCTTTGTGGAAATAATAATCTGCCTGCGGAAAAATGCGTCCGACTTGTCATTTGCGGCATTCAGCGTTCCATTGCCAAATCCCATAAGCTTTGCGAAAATACTTGCAGGGTAAGCTTGGACACGCTTCTTTTCAATGAGCATATCCCCCTCGTTTGTGATGATAGTTTTCAGCATATTTGTCTGCGTTAGAGCCTCCATTTTCATATCGTCATCAAGGAACAGATACGCTTTCTCCAGTACTGCACGGGCGAATGGGTTTGTTTCAAGATATTGCAGATTACCCGTCGCCATACCTTCCTTGAAAATCTCTTTCAGCAGTACACCAATACGGCTTTTACCCTCGCCGCCGTTTCCGACCAGCATTAACATTTTCTGAGCCTTTGTGCTTGGCGTCAGTAAGTAGCCGAGCCATTCCTGTAATGTCGCAATATCCTCCGTTCCCAGAAGCTCCTCCAGAAATTTCAGAAACACTTCGGGTACTTCCGCTTCGGGATTATATCTGACATTCAGACGGTTATAGCAGAATTTCTTTTCTTCCGTAAATGTTCCGTCAATATTCAGCGTTCCGTTCAGAAGATGAATTTCATTGGGGTCGAGTGTAATTTCAGGAGAATACGCTTCATACTGCAACGCAGAAAGAAGCTGTGTTACACGGTTTGCAAGTCCTGCGGTGATATGAGGTTTCAGCTTTTCATAAATCTCAGTCCTGATTTCGCTGTCTGGGATATACCCGTCAACATCGTAGAACTGATTGTTGATACACTTAACCTCATGTTCGCTCAGAAGTTCTCTGCAAAATGCAACCTCGTGAATTTTGTTGTCTACGAGCCATATCGGTGCAGGGAGTTCGGCATTGATTTCTTCAATCATTTCTTCTGTCATTGCAATCAAGCCACATCACCGCCCCTCGTATTTGTGCCGACAGTCATTTGCGGTCGAGGTGTATTCTGCGGATTTTCAGAAACCTCGCTACGAACTGCCAGCGGGGGCTCCCCGCCTCCGAACACAGCCTTATACAGATTTTCTTCTGCAATCAGATACTTTTTCCCTGCCATAAAGCAAGGGAGCTGACCTGAAATGCACATCTGACGGATACGGTATTCTGTAAGTCCGTCAATAAGTTTTGCTGCTTCCTTAATGGTAAGCACACGTCTGTTGGTAGTATTCATATTGAATACCTCCTTTTCATAAAATCGGTCGTTGACCGACACAGCTTTACGCTATGTAACAGGCGTGTCCGGAGAGGGAGATTCAGTTTTCAAGGTACTTCTGCAACGTTGCATTCTCATTATATCCGACACAATCCGCAAAGTCAATAGATGTGATAGGTATACTCTATTTACAGCTATTTTCACATCTATTTCTGCATACACTCTATTTTTTCAGAGGTGACTTCTATTTTTCTCAAAGTGCTTCTCAAACGGCTTAAATACGCTGTTCAGAAATTTAATTTGTAATATTCAGCACCACAAAAAAGTCCCACGTTGAAAAATCCAAGAAAAAATATTTTTGAAAATGGGAGTTTCTGAATTGACTGGAAACAGTAGATGTGATACAATGAAGAAAACAACTGCAAAAGGAGAATTGCTATGACAGAGTTTTCAGCGTATTTTAACGGGAATGTTGTATACATAAACGGAGCAAAGAAATATGTAATCGGAGAAATTCTTGAAAAGATACTTGATAAGCGTTATCGTGAGCTTGACAGGCTTTATTCGGAGTGCAAGCGATACGAAACAATACTGCATTATCCCGAAGATATGCGTGAAGCTGATGAAAGCGAAAACCTCTTTCAGGGAGCTATTGCGTTCTACGCTAAAATCGAGCAGATGATAGCAAGTACTCCGCCGTACAATTCGCTTGACATACAGCGTGATACGTTACGCACCATTCTCAATCTGCATAGCTGGGCATTTGAAGAAGATGAGCTGATTGATACCGAAACGGAACATCACGAACATTTTTATGTGCGTATCGGCTCAGATGATATGGAGGACGCAGAACTTCTACGGGATATTTACAAGCTCAACGACAGATTAAAAGCCTTTGCAACAGAAATGAGAGTTTTCATTGAGGATATTCTCCGTGTGAAGCGTACCTTTGAGCCATTTCTGGAGAAAATCCACAGTCAGAGTCGTTATCTTGACAATAACGAAACAGCTGAAATGCTTGCGGATTTCAAGGATATGCCACGATTCAGCTTACAGCCGTATGAGAGGTTGGAGCCGTCGGGAGTAATGAAGCTGTCATACGAAGTTCTGAGGAAAAGAAAATCCTCCGAGCTGTGTCAGTATTACACATTCACAACACTCGGAGGGTATCTGTATATTGAGTTATTCAAGGGCTTGGAGCAGCATTATCTGCCGAAGAAATGCGGTTACTGCGGCAAGTATTTTCTTCTCACGGCAGGACTTTTCTCTGACTACTGCACAAGAGAAATTGAGGGTATGGACGGCAGAGTGTGCCGTGATATGGGACACAGAAAGAAATATGCCGATAAAATCAAGACCAATCCTTTCTGGAATGTTTACAACAAGGCGTACAAGCAGCACTACGCCCGATACCTTAAAAAGAAGATGACGCAGGCTGAGTTTGCCGAGTGGGCTGATTATGCTCTTGAACTCAGAAGCAAGGCGGAAAATGGGGAGATTGAGTTTGAGGAGTATAGGGAGAGGATTAGGAAATAATTTCCGTTTTAGTGCCTTGAAAAAAGCAGAAATCTGATATATAATATAAATATATCAAAGTTCGGAGATGAAGCGATGAAAAGAATTTTTATTATAGATGACGATGTGCATATCGGGAATATGCTTGAAGAAATTCTGGTTAAAGAAGGCTATTCGGTACTGCGGGCTTATTCGGGAACAGAAGCTCTTATGGTATTGATAAACACAACGCCGGACCTCATTCTGTTGGATTTAATGCTACCCGGACTTTCAGGAGAAGAATTGCTTGCAAAAATCAAGAATATACCTGTTATCGTAGTGAGTGCAAAGGTGGATATTGATAGCAAGGTTAAACTTCTTCTTGATGGTGCTGTTGACTACATTACAAAACCATTTGAAACCAAGGAGCTTCTTGCAAGAATTACAGTTGCACTGAGGAACACAATGCAATCCGCAAACTCAATTATAAAATTCGACGAATTGACTCTTGATATAAATCTTCACACTTTATATTATAAGGATACCGTTGTAAAACTTACACGAACAGAATATGCCATATTAAAATTACTTATGCAAAACCCGACGCAGGTTGTAACCAAATCCCTGATTCTTGAACGGATTAGTGTGGATACGCCTGATTGTACAGAAAGTTCTTTGAAAATGCACATCAGTAATCTGCGAAAAAAGCTACGAGAATATAGTCAAAAGGAATATATAGAAGCTGTATGGGGCATTGGTTTTAAAATGAAATCAGAATAAAAACTTTACGAAATCTTTACTGTTTTCTTTACCGCTTTCTTTACGGATAGATGATACAATCATTGTATCACTTAAAGAAAGGATGAATGTGTTATGGACTACGTTCTTAAAACTAATGCTATCTGCAAAAAATATCACGGCTCCAAAGCACTTGATAACCTTACAATGAATGTGCCTAAAGGTGCAATATATGGTTTGGTTGGCAAGAATGGTGCCGGCAAGACGACACTTATACGTCTTATATGCGGTTTGCAGGAGCCGACTTCAGGGGAGTACAGCATTTATGGCAGGAAAAACACAAAAAAAGATATCATAAAATCACGCCGCAGAATGGGAGCTGTTGTTGAAACGCCAGCTATCTATATGGATATGAATGCGGAGGATAATTTAAAGCAGCAATGTCTTATTCTTGGTGTTCCCACATACGATTCGATTCCTGACATATTGAAATTAGTAGGATTGGAGAATACAGGCAAAAAGAAAGCAAGAAACTTTTCGCTTGGTATGAAGCAACGATTAGGAATAGCCGTTGCACTCGTGGGTAATCCTGATTTTCTTGTGCTTGATGAGCCTATCAATGGTCTTGACCCACAGGGTATCATTGAAATCCGTGAGCTAATACTGAAGCTTAATCGTGAACATCAGATTACCGTTTTAATTTCAAGTCATATTCTCGATGAACTTTCACGCCTTGCGACACATTATGGATTTATTGACAGCGGACGTATGATAAAAGAGATAAGTGCCGAAGAACTTGCAAATATTTGTCGCAAGTGCATTCATATCGAAGTAACAGATGTAAAAGTACTCGCTCGTGTTTTGGACGAAAATAAAATCCCATACGATATTCTATCTGAAAGAGAAGCAAATATCTATGGAAAAATCAATTTGACCCAGCTCGTTTTTTCTTTGAATAAAGAAGGCTGTGAAATCATTTCTTCTCACGAACAGGATGAAAGCCTCGAAAACTATTTCATCAATCTCATCGGAGGTGGACAGAATGGTTAAATTACTTCGTGCGTGTATGCGCAGATATACACATAGCATTATATTTTGGATTATGGTCGTACTCACTTTAGGTCTTAGCATCAGCATTGCTTACAGTGCGAGAACCACTTACTATGATGACGCACTGGTTTTAATTCAAATGCTTGTTCATGCAATTATGATTTCCTGGGTTGTCGGAAAGGAATTTAAAGAAGGGATATTCAGAAACAAAGCTATCGTCGGGCATAGCAAAAGACACATTTTTCTTTCTGAATTAATTTCCGCCCTTAGCATTTCCTTTGTATTGTATTTGCTTTGTGCAATAATCTTTGTTGCGTTTAATTTCTATGAAGTGCCACTGTTGCCCACAGATTTGATTATAAAAATTTTTGTTGACTATGTTTTACTCAATATGTGCCTTTCCGCAATTTTTGTAACTATCAGCTGTCTGTTTTCTCATCAGGCTTTGATTGCTATTATAAATATTGCTCTGATATTACTTATGTGGCTTGGCAGCCAGCGTCTTTATGGTGATTTATCACAGCCGCAATACTACGAGCAATATGAAACCATCAATTCAGAATGGATAGATGAAGATGGTAATATCCGATACAAGGAAGAAAAAGTAGAAGGTTCGGAATATCTGGTCGATAATCCCACTTATGTTGGCGGAGTGAAACGTGTAATTTATGAAACAGTTTACAATCTTTCGCCGTATGGTCACATTATTGATTTTGTTTACTTCAATATGGATTGGCACGGATATGATTATTTTGTAAATGAACTTGCTCCTGAAATGGGAATGACAGGCGAGGAGATGTGGGAACAAGTGATTAGTGATAACGTAATCACCGAAGAAACCGCTGCTGATTTCGACAAGAATCTGATTTGTTCATGCATACTGTTATTGCTGGTATCGTGTGTCGGATATATCGGTTTCTGTAAGAAAGAATTAAAATAAATAAGAGGTTTGGATAATGATTGGTCTGCTGTGTGGCTTGATAATAATTCTCGCTATAGCTATTATAATTCTGATTGGGAAAATTCTGCTCATGCAGAAAGCAATCAAGGAAATTACCGAATCATTCAACGACAGACTTACAGCAGATACAAATACCCTGATAGATATATCCAGCCGTGACCCATATATCAGCAAACTTGCACTAAGCATAAATGAACAGTTGAGGTTACTGAGAAAACAACGGCATTGCTATGTTAATGGCGATAGGGAACTGAAAGAGGCGGTTACAAATATTTCTCACGATTTACGAACTCCTCTTACAGCTATCTGTGGCTATCTTGATTTACTTGATACAGAGGAGAAATCACCTGAGGTAGAAAGATATATATCTATAATCAGCGACCGAATTGATAATATGAAAATTCTTACTGAGGAATTATTCCGTTATTCAGTTGTTTCGAGCGAACGGAATATGGTCAAAGAACAGGTTGTGATAAACAGCGTGTTGGAAGAAAGCATAGCAGCTTTCTATGCAATTTTCATCGAAAAAGGAATTGTTCCGA
This sequence comes from Ruminococcus sp., assembly GCA_015066875.1. Taxonomy (GTDB): domain Bacteria; phylum Bacillota; class Clostridia; order Oscillospirales; family Ruminococcaceae; genus Ruminococcus. The sequence continues at coordinate 1,901 of SVNM01000031.1, read as the reverse complement.
AAATTCACATACCTGAAGATAAAGTCATAAAGGAACTTGACCGTTCTGCACTTTCAAGAGTGTTTTCAAATTTGCTGAGTAACGCTGTGAAATACAGTGATGGTGACCTCGAAATAATGCTTTCCAGCGAAGGAACAATTACATTTTCAAATAAAGCAAAAGAACTTGATGAAGTGCAAGCTGCTAAACTTTTCAATAGATTTTATACGGTAGAAGCCGCAAGGAAATCAACCGGATTAGGTCTTTCCATTGCAAAGGTTCTTGTAGAACAAATGGGAGGAAGCATTACAGCGGAATATTGTCATCAAAAGCTTACGATTTGTATTTCATTTTAAAAATTAAAAGCACCACCAATGAAAACCAGTAGTGCTTAACACAAGTGTACAGCCTTGTAGTTTTAGAAATATTTGCTTTGATAAAAATCACAAATCCGCCGCTAACCTCGAATTAGTGGCGGATTAGTATTCCGTTATTTATGTAATCTCCTGACACATCCAAACACACGCATATTACTAATCATAACTATTTCGCCTATGTTTAAGCTTGCTTCACCACACCACATTCCCACAAATGCCTATATATCGGCGTTTGTGGGTTTTTACTTTTTACGAAAATTGCCGTTGTCCATTGTTTGTCCATTATTTTTGAATATGCTATGTATCTCCCCGAAATTTTGGTTTCGGGGAGTATTTTTTAAGCGGTTTTTTCATCACTTTTATCTTTGCCTTTATGGAAATCCAGCGCTTCGGATACAGCGTTACTTACCCTCGCTTGTGCCTGTTGGAACATATGGCTGTAGATGTTTAAGGTTGTGCTTGTATGAGCATGACCTAATGCACCTGATACTGCAACCGCATCTATTCCTGCGTTGATAAGGAGACTTGCATTCAGATGTCTGAAGCTGTGGATATCACAGAATCTGAAATCGTGCTTTTCACAGAATTCATTGAACCAGAAATATGGTGTATTGTTATTCATAGGTTCTCCATTCCACTTAACGAACAGCCTGTCGTGATCAACCCATTTGGAGCCAAGTCGTATTCTTTCTGCATCCTGTTCTTTCTTGTAAGCCTTTAGCATATCAATGATGAACTCTGGGAACTTTAACGAGCGTAACGATTTCTTTGTTTTGGTTGTATCAGTGTAGATGCCTTTTTCTGCTGTGTAGTTTGAAGTTCTTCTGATGCTTATTACACCAGTTTCCCATTCAATATCCTTCCATTCAAGACCGAGAAGCTCACCTCTGCGGAAGCCACTGTATATTGCAAGATTGAAGAAAACCTGATATTTTAGCGGTTCACCTTTCAACAATTCAAACAGCTTTTCAACTTCTTCAAGTGTATAATAATCCTTTTCTACCGGCTTCGCTTTCGGTGGAATGACCCTCCTGCACGGATTATCAGTCAGCATATCCATACGGATTGCATAGTTGAACACATCGGAAATAAAGCTCAGGTGATGAACAACTGTCTTGCTTGAAATCGGCTTACCTGTTTTAAAGCTTTTTCCGTTCATTGCAAGGTCTGTTATAAAATTCTGAATTATTCTTGCTGTTATTTTATCCATACGAAGATGTCCTATCGCAGGATAGACACGTTTAGTAAGCTGTCTTAATCGTGTGTACGTTGTGCTTCTGAGCTGTATTTTTGCATACTGCTCAAACCATTCTTCCGCAAGGGTTTCAAATTTTACAGACGCAGTAACCTGTCCTTTTTTACATTCTTCCTCAAAGAGAATTGCCTGACGGTTAAGCTCTTTTTCAATCTGTTTCGGTGTCATACCCTCATCGGGTTTCCATGTCTTGCTCTGGAATTGCTGAACACCTCTTATATCATATCCACAGGAAACTCTTATCTGATATGTGTTTCCTCTTTTTCTTATATTAGCCATAGAGTATCGTC
>SVNM01000030.1 GCA_015066875.1 Ruminococcus sp. | reverse complement strand
TCACATACAATTCGTATGCCTATTTTGTAGGGGCGGACTTCCGCAAAAAACAAAATCTTTGATTTTGCCCTTTTGCTGTGGTTGTATTTGTGGGATTGTGTAGGGGCGAACTTCGTTCGCCCGTTGGAAATCTTTGTGTCTGTTTGCGGTTTTTGTACGGTCACATTAAAATTTGTAGGGGCGGACGCCCTCGTCCGCCCGTTGTATTTTTATTTGATTTCATTTGTATGCATGGTACAAAAATTATGTTTGCGGGCGAACACAGTTCGCCCCTACACCAGATTGAATTAACCAATTGCGTAAATATCGGGACGTTGTTTTATTTGTGCGGAACGATGTGGGTATCGTCCCCTACAAATTGTAATGCAAATCGCACGCGGAGTCTCTCCGCCCTGTAATGCGTTATTTTAATAAAAATGTGCTTGACAGGGAGATTTAAACGTGGTATAATGTATAATAATATTTATGCCAAAATGCCTTGACGGAGAGAAGTAGCTGAGGAAATCGCTTTCAGTGAGTGCGGGATAGTGTGAACCGCATATCAGAGCCACAGTGAATAACACTCCCGAGCAGTAAACTGAACGCTGACTTACAGCAAGTAGGGGCGCCGTAACCTTGCGTTAAAAGGAAATGCTTTGAAGAGCATGAGTGACCGTGTTTTTTATGCGGTAATTTAGGTGGCACCACGGAAGTTGACTCCCGTCCTATGCAAAATTGCAGGGCAGGAGTATTTTTTTATTCCTGCACAAATCAGAAAGGAAGATTTTTTATGAAGCATCTCGATATCAAATTTGTCAAGGAAGAATATAACTGCGCTGAGCGTATCGGCTCAGAGGTTACAATCTGCGGTTGGGTAAGAACTGCAAGAAACTCTAAGAACGTGGCTTTTATCGAGCTTAACGACGGTACAACTCTTGAGCATATCCAGATAGTTGTTGAAAAGGAGAAAAATCCCGATTATAAGGAGCCCCGTGTAGGTACTTCACTTAAGGTTACAGGTAAGGTTGCACAGGGCAGAAACAATACCGTTGAAATCTGTGCAGAGCCCGAAAATATCGTAATTCTCGGCGATTGTCCTACAGATTATCCTCTTCAGAAAAAGGGACATACTCTTGAATTCCTCCGTACAATGCCTCATCTCAGAGGAAGAACAAACGCTTTCAACGCTATCCAGAGAGTTCGTTCGGTTATGGCGTCTGCTATCCACGAGTTCTTCCAGAGCAAGAACTATGTTTACATCAATACTCCCCTTATCACAGGAAGCGACTGTGAGGGCGCAGGTGAAATGTTCCAGGTAACAACAATCGGCTATTCACAGGATTACAAAAACGAACAGGACTACTATGCTGATGATTTCTTCGGCAAAAAGGCCGGTCTTTCTGTTTCAGGACAGCTTGAGGGCGAGGTTGCTGCTATGGCAATGGGTAAGATTTATACCTTCGGTCCCAGCTTCCGTGCGGAAAACAGCAATACTCCCAAGCATCTTGCCGAGTTCTGGCACGTTGAGCCTGAGGTTGCTTTTGCTGAGCTTCCCGACATTATCGAAATTGCTGAGGATATGATAAAGACTGTTATCCGTAAGGTTCTCGATACCTGCCCCGACGAGATGAAGTTCTTTGACGCTCGTTTTGAAAAGGGAATCATTGCCCGCCTTGAAGAGCTTGTTTCAAACGATTTCGCTACAGTAACTTATACCGAAGCTATCAAGCTTCTTCAGGAATCAGGCGAAAAGTTCGTTTATCCTGTAGAGTGGGGCTGTGACCTCCAGACAGAGCACGAGAGATATATATCTGAAAAAGTGTTCAAGAAGGCTGTTTTCGTTACAGATTATCCCAAGGAGATCAAGTCATTCTATATGAAGCAGAATCCCGACGGCAAGACAGTTGCTGCGGTTGACCTTCTCGTTCCCGGCGTAGGCGAGATTATCGGCGGAAGTGAGCGTGAGGCTGACTATGACAAGCTTGTTTCTGCTATGAATGAGCGCGGTATGAACCTTGACCTCTATACAGACTACCTCGACCTGAGAAAGTACGGAAGCGTACCTCACGGCGGATTTGGTCTTGGCTTTGAGCGTCTCATTATGTACGTAACAGGTACAGCAAATATCCGTGACGTTATCCTCTACCCCAGAACAGTAGGTTCTATCAGATAAAATGCCCTTTGCGTGTTCGCTCCTAAACCCACGTTACCGCAGAATACGGGCGAACGATACCACGGGCATACGCAAAAGGGCAAAATCAAAGATTTTGTTTTTTGCGGAAGTTCGCCCCTACACAGTTCTGTGCTTCATATGAAAATAACAAATGGCGATTTATAGGTGCATCTCGTTAGATGTTCCTATTGCCCATAAAAAAGAACAAAGAAAGGAATGATATTTATGTCAAGAGAGCTTATTATTCCCGAAGGCTATAAATCGGCTCTTACACTGAGAGAAACTCAGCACGCTATAAAATACATCAAGGACGTTTTTCAGCAGGCTCTTTCGTTTTTCCTTACTCTTGACCGTGTAACTGCTCCCCTTATCGTGCAGAAGGGAAGCGGTATCAACGATGACCTTAACGGCGTTGAGCGCAAGGTTGAGTTTTCAACCAAGGAGATAGATAAAGAGGCTGAGGTCGTTCAGTCGCTTGCCAAGTGGAAGCGTCTTGCACTCTACCGCTACGGATATAACGCAGGCGAGGGTATCTATACCGATATGAATGCTATCCGCCGTGATGACGACGCCGATAATATACATTCCATTTTCGTTGACCAGTGGGACTGGGAAAAGGTTATCGGTGAAGGCGACAGAAATCTTGAATATTTAAAGACAATCGTAAGCTTTATTGCAAAGGCTATCGCTTTTACAAAGAGAAAGGTAAGCCTGCGCTATCCTCAGCTTAAGGGACATATCTGCGAAACTCCCTTCTTTATCACTTCTCAGGAGCTTGAGGATATGTATCCCGATAAGACCGCTAAAGAGCGTGAGAATATTATCACCAAAGAGCACGGCACGGTTTTTGTAATGCAGATCGGCGGAAAGCTTAAAAGCGGTGAAAAGCACGACGGCAGAGCTCCCGATTACGACGACTGGAGTCTCAACGGCGACCTTTTATACTGGAATGATGTTCTGGGAAGCGCTCTTGAGATTTCCTCAATGGGTATCAGAGTAAACGCTCAGTCGCTGAAAAATCAGCTCGAAATCTGCGACGCTATGGACAGAAGCAGGTTTGAGTACCACAGACTTATCCTTGACGGTACACTTCCACTTACAATCGGCGGAGGCATAGGTCAGTCAAGACTTTGTATGCTTCTTCTTGAAAAGGCTCATATCGGCGAGGTACAGGCATCTGTATGGTTTGACGAGATGATGAAGAAATGCGCTGAAAGCGGAATAATACTTCTTTAAAATGAAACAAACGCTGTCTGAAAATGTAAAAGGCTCAGACAGCGTTTTCTTTGTGTATTGACAATTTTTACTATATGGGATAAAATGAAATGGGATTATTTTGCAAAGGGGAACTTTTTTTATGTTCAGATTAAGATTTGACTGTCCGTTCGGCGGATACGGGGATAAACTTTTCGGTATAGGCTTAGTGCTTGTTATGATAAGCGTGTTTATGACCGTTATAAATGACGGAGATATCATACTTGCGGTTATTATACCCGCCCTTACTGTGCTTATGGGCGGATATATATGGGCAAACAGGCTTACTCCTCTTGACAGAAAAAATATGGATAAGGCAGAGCTTCCGCTGTGGCGTCCTCTTACAGATGACGAGCGTGAGAAGCTTCTTAAGAAAAAGAAATTCAGTATTTTGTCGTATGTTGTGGGACTATCTGTACCGCTGGGGCTTATGCTTCCGTCGAGGGGGAGTACTTCCAATAATGTTCCCTTAGAGGAAAGAACGTCAACAAAACTTGCAATAGCCATTGCTATCGTCATTGGCATATTGATGATAATCGGCTATATAAACAGCCTTCGGTGGAAAACTGTGGACGATACAGCTGTATGTACCGTTGTGCCTGTGCATCTTCATTTTTCTGTAGAGCACCACAGCAAACGTAGCTCATGGACCAGCGAGCACATTGTAATTTACCTTCCCGACGCAAAATACGTGCTGAGAAGTACGCTTGCGGGAAGTCAGACAGTGAAAATCGTAAGATACGGCGGTATGCTTGCCTATTTCGAGGACGATGCCGACGATGAGCTTCTTATGTGGAACGATTGATAATCTCATATATGCAAAAAAAAGGAGTACCCTTAAGGGTACTACCCATATAGAAGTAGTTACGTGAATTATTGAGGAAAACCCTTTTGAAAAAGGGTTATCCCTCAAACTCCTTTCCTAAAACTTTCAAGTTTTAATTTCAGCCCCATAGGGTGCACACACCAGACAAAGTAGAAATTCAAGGATTTCTCTGTGTGCACCCTATGGGGCTGAAATTAGACTCAAAAGTCTTTGTAGGGGGTGTGGGGGTAAACTTTCTTCAGAAAGGTTCCCCCACTAAATACGCATAATGCTTCCGTATAGACATTACCCTTAATGGTACTCTTTAATTTATTATTTATGCTTTGTCAGACTTTTTGTATCTTACAGCCATACCGATAGCAATACCGGCAATACCCGCAATAAGTCCCACAGGGAACTTTGAGAAATCAGGCCACATAACCTGTCTGTAGGAGGTATTTCCCACATGAATTACCGAAACATAACCGCTGAGAGCGTGCATAACTCCGAAAAGAACGGGACAAATCCACTTAAGCTTTCCAAAATAGTTACGCTCGCCCATAATAAACGACACCGCAAAAAATGTAATGGGAAGAATGCCCCACACCACAGCAAGACTGAATCCGCCGGCACTTTCCGAGCTCTGAACAAGCCAGAAGGCAAGAACCGAAAGAGCCCATATTCCCAGCGTTGTGAGAGAGAGCAGTATTTTTGATTTTCTGTCGTTGCTTTTTACAGTATTACTGCTTTCCTCAAGATATTCCTTATAAGTTTGTTTCACAGATGTTTCCTCCTTCAAGAGGCAGTCAAGACTTACGGAATAAAGGTCGCTCATCTTAATAACGCTGATTATGTCGGGATACGACTTAGCGTTTTCCCAGTTTGAAACTGTCTGTCTGCTTACACCAAGAGCTTCGGCCGACTGTTCCTGAGTAAGCCCGGCATTGTTTCTTGCCTTTTTGATAATTGCACCGATTTCCATAAACTTTTTCACCTCGTGTAATATTTGCTCTCTGTTGGAGCAATTTCATCATATCGGAAAAAACAACTTTTGTCTATCAAAATACATTTACAAGGGCTGATTTTTCGTGTAAAAATTCTTTTACACACGCAAAAACGGCTATTCTGCGTTGTTTCTGCGTGAGAGAGTTTTCGGCTTTCCACGCAGTTTTTTCAGCAAAAACGCTTCCGACAAGCCTCGGAAGCGTTACTTGTAAATGATTTTTTTCGTGTTACTGACTGCTTTTTTTCCTGAGAGTTCTTCCCACAAGCTCCTTAAGACTCACACAGGTTTCATTTGGAAACTGTGTAATGAAGTCCACAGCCTGTTTGTGAGCCTCTTCAGCGGGCACGTGAAGAAATCTGCGGAAGAAGATATATATTTCGGAAAAGACGCTGAATATCTCGTTGACAGCTGTTTCGCCTTCTTCGGTAAGCTCAACGCTGTTGCAGAAGTCATCAAAGACAAGCCCCGAATTTGCAAGGCATCGAAGCATCTTGCTCACACTGGGACGCGATACTCCAAGATGGCGCGAGATATTGACGCATTTTACTGTTCCCAGCGACTCGCTGAGCTCCTTGATGGCAATAAGGTATTTTATCTGTCCTGAACAGGGCTTGGTCATAGGCATCTCCTTTCACGAGAGTGATTTTGCGTTATGCTTACTTGTCAGAGTCAATAAGGTGCCAGTAGCCCTTAAGGTAGACTGCTCCTGAAATAACGGTAAGAGCGGTTGAGATCCACACAAGAGCTATGGTAATGATATCAACAGCCTTGTAAACCGAGTCTGCGATGTCAAAGCCAAAGTTTTCAGCAATGCTCAGCCACAGGAGTATAGCGATAATAGTAACCATAGTGAAAGCAGTTTTAAGCTTTCCCCAGATACCTGCGGCAACGACAACACCACTGTCTGCGGCAAGAAGTCTGAGGCCAGAAACCATAAATTCTCTTGCGATGATAATAATAAGTGGGATAGCGCCCATAGGCACCTGAGGCATCTGCACAAAAACGCAGAGTGCTGAAATTACAAGCACCTTATCGGCAAGAGGATCGAGGAATTTTCCGAAGTTGGTTACAAGGTTGTTTTTTCTTGCGATATGACCGTCCATAGCGTCGGTAATTGAAGCCATAGCGAAAATCACCAGAGCGATCACATAGTTGAATGGAATATTAAGGTACATAAAAAGCAGAAAAAACGGCACAAGAATTACTCTTAAAAGAGTCAGTTTGTTTGGAAGGTTCATTTGCTGATAACATCTCCTATCAGATCGTAATCAAGGGTATCGGTGATTTTGATAGTAACGAAATCACCTATTTCAAGTGGCTTATCGGAAGAGAAGAACACCTTTCCGTCGATATCGGGAGCATCTGCTTCGGTACGTCCGAAATAGCACTCGCCGAACTTATCAAAGCCTTCAACAACGGCGGTAAGCTCTTTACCCATAAGCTTTTCGTTGTTTTCGGCGCTTATAAGCATCTGCTGTTCCATAATTATGTCGGCACGGTGAGCTGAAACAGACTCATCAACCTGATTTTCAAAGTCATATGCCTTAGTGCCTTCCTCGCGGGAATAAGCAAAACAGCCCAGCCTGTCAAAGCGCACACGCTGAACGAACTCTGCAAGAGCCTCAAACTGCTCATTTGTTTCTCCGGGAAAGCCTGTAATAAGAGTTGTTCTCAGCACTATGCCGGGAACTTTATTGCGGATTTTCGCAAAGAGCTCTTCCAGCTGAGCCTCATCGCCCCAGCGGTTCATACGGCTTAAGATATCTCCGTCGCAGTGCTGAATGGGAATATCAAGATACTTGATGATTTTAGGCTCATTTGCCATTGTATCGAGAAGCTCATCGGTAATTCTCTCAGGATAACAGTATAGCACTCTTATCCAGCGGATACCGTCGATTTCTGCGATTTTTCTGAGAAGCTGAGGAAGCTTTGACTCTCCGTAGAGGTCCTCGCCATAGCGGGTAGAGTCCTGAGCGATGACAACAACCTCGGTAACGCCGTTATCGGCAAGCCACTTGGCTTCGGCAAGAACGTCCTCCATAGGAACGCTTCTGAACTTGCCTCTTATCTGCGGAATAGCGCAGTAGGTACAGCAGTTACTGCAACCTTCAGCGATTTTAAGGTAGGCAAAGAAGGGCAGAGTAGAAATGATACGCTCACCGGTAAGCTCTGCGTCAAGCTTGGGAGCAAAGTCCACAACGCGCTCATTGGCAAGCACGTGGTCGAGAACGTCCACAATATCCTTATTATTGCCTATTCCTATAACAGCGTCGGCTTCGGGGAAAAGCTCGGCAGTTTCCTGTTTATAGCGTTCTGTAAGACAGCCTGTGATGATAATTTTTTTCAGAGTGCCGTCGTCCTTAAGCTTACCCAGCTCGATAATCGTTTCGATAGCCTCTTCCTTGGCAGACTGGATAAAACCGCAGGTATTAACAACGGCAATATCGGCAAGACCGGGCTCAGTAACAAGCTCATAGCCCTTTTGTCTCAGTTTATAGAGCATTCTTTCGGAATCAACCAGGTTTTTTGAGCAACCCAGCGAAACCATACCAACCTTGATAGGCATTACAAATCCTCCTGTAAATCTTCCGTATTCTCGAAGTACTCCTTAACAGCTTCGTTTATATCGCTGAAGCCGTAGCCGTATCTTACGAGAGAGTTTTTGACCTTTTCTATAGATTTTCTGTCTGACTTATCAATAAGCAGACGGCTGTATTTTTTTTCAAGCAGACAGGCAAGGTTTTCCTTTGCGCTGTCCTCATAGGGCACAAGAGCGTCCTGCGCGGTAAATTTATCAATACCCTTGAGGTAAAGCTCCTGCATAGCCCGCCTGAGCCCGTAGCGTTTTGACTCAATAAGCTTTCTTGCCATACGCTCGGCAAAGCGTTTATCGTTGATAACGCCTATATCGGTGAGCTTTTTCATTACCTTTTCGCAAAGCGCCTCATTCTTATAGGTTTTTACAAGCTTTTCAAGCATTTCCTTGTGGGAATAGTCCCTGTAATCGAGAAGATGCAGAGCATACTGAAAAGCTCTTCTGAAGTTTGACGCATAGATGATTTTTCTCAGCTCATCACGTGAAAGCTCTGTCTGCGAGCAGAGTGAGAAATCAGCGATAATATCTGCGTGAAGGTAGATTTTACGCTCCTCATCGAGAGTGACCTCATAGGTAGAGCCCTTGTACTGTCTGATTGAAGTAATTTTCATAGTGGTGATTATTCCTCAGCGGGAGTAAACTCTTCAAAATCCTCTTCGATGTCAGCAAGGATATCGTCTGTATTCACGGTATCCTCAGCATTAGCCTTAGTGGCTGAAGCTGTTGCAGAGCTCTTTTTAGCTGAATCTGAAGAAGTGTTTTTGAGCTGATCCTGCATTTCGAGGATTTTTCCTTCGATTTCCTTCATAAGCTCAGGATCGTTCTTGAGAAGCTCCTTGACATTATCGCGTCCCTGACCAAGCTTCTGATCGTTATAGCTGAACCATGAACCGCCCTTTTTGACAACGCCGAGCTCTGTAGCAAGGTCAAGAACCTCGCCTGTACGTGAGATACCCTGTCCGTACATAATATCGAACTCGCACTCCTTGAAGGGAGGAGCGACCTTATTTTTAACGACCTTACAGCGAGTACGTGCACCGATAGGCTCGCTTCCGTTCTTGATAGTCTCGCCCTTTCTAACCTCGATACGCACCGACGCATAGAATTTAAGAGCACGTCCGCCCGGTGTAGTTTCGGGGTTGCCGTACATTACGCCGATTTTCTCACGGATCTGGTTGATGAAGATAGCGACGCAGTTTGATTTTGAGATAGCACCTGTAAGCTTTCTCATAGCCTGTGACATAAGACGAGCAAGCTGTCCCACGTGGTTATCGCCCATTTCGCCGTCGATTTCCGCACGTGTAGTCATAGCTGCGATAGAGTCGAGAACGATAACATCGATAGCTCCCGAACGGATAAGAGCCTCGGCAATTTCCAGAGCCTGTTCACCGCTGTCGGGCTGAGAAACGATAAGGCGGTCGATATCAACGCCTAAAGCCTGAGCGTAAACGGGGTCCAGAGCGTGCTCAACGTCAACGAAAGCGACCTCACCGCCCATTTTCTGAGCTTCGGCGATGATCTGAAGTGAAACTGTTGTTTTACCTGAGCTTTCGGGACCGTAGATTTCAACGATTCTTCCTCTTGGCACACCGCCGATTCCCAGCGCCATATCAAGAGTCATAGAGCCTGTGGGGATAGCGTCAACATTGAGAGTTTTAGTCTGTCCCAGACGCATTACAGCGCCTGCGCCGTATTTTTTCTCAATCTGCTTGAGAGCGCCCTCAAGCGCGGATTTCTTGTCCTCCTTAGCTGTAACGCGTACAACCGAGGCTTTTTTTGCAAGTTCCTTTTTAGCCATTATAAATCCTCCTTTTTCACAGCAGAAACCACACGGAATATATCTGCCGTATCCTTTGTATATTCAATATTTATGTAATTTTCCTTTTCAAGAAGCTCTGCGACGTCGTTTTCCTGTCCACAGCCTATTTCAAAAGCCATAAGACCGCCTGTTTTCAGAGCTTTTTTCCAGAGCTTTGGTATCTGCCTGTAAAAATCAAGGCCGTCATTTCCGCCAAACAGAGCCATTTCAGGCTCATATTTCACCTCTGTCTGAAGCTCGTCCATTTCAGTCTGAGTAAGGTACGGCGGATTGCTTACGATAACGTCGAGATTTTCAAACGAATCCGCGACTCCACCGCTGAGGATATCGACCTTAAGGGTGTGAATATCCGCATTATTCAGATGAGCATTTTTGTTGAGGTAGGCGTAAGCCTTATCCGAAAGCTCCAGAGCAAAAACCTGAGCCTTAGGGAGCTGTTTTTTCAGCGTGACGGCAATACAACCGCTTCCTGAGCACAAATCTGCGATTTTCGGCGACTCAAGATTATTCTCTTTGCAGTAGTCGATAACCTTTTCAACGAGAGTTTCCGTATCGGGACGGGGGATAAGCACTCCCTCACCCATCTTGAAGGGATAGCCGTAAAACTCCCACTGTCCGAGAATATACTGCAGAGGCTTGCCCGAAACACGCTTATCTGCCATAGCTCTTACATTTTCAAGCACATCATCGGGAGTTTTTGCCGATGAATTTGTAAGTATCACAGGAAGTCTTGCACCGAAGCAGTCCTCCATAATACACTGAGCGTCAAAGCGGTAGGTATCGATACCCGCACTTTTCAGCAAGGCCTTGACATTTGTAAAGAGCTCGCCTACAGTTACCATTTGTCCTCTTCCTTATCCTGAGGAATACAGGGCTTCATAGCAGTGATAGCAACTTCAATCTGACTGTCGTCGGGCTCACGTGTAGTAATTCTCTGCATAGCCAGTCCCGGCGCTGAGAGAATTCTTGTGAAAGCGTTGTCGTGGTTTCCTGCAAGGCGGATAAACTCGTATGAAATTCCCACAATAAAGGGGAGAAGAATAATACTTGTGATAACTCTTTTAAGAGTTTCGGTAAAGGGCACAAGGCACATTACGAAAATGCTGACGATGAGCACGATAAAGATAAAGCTTGTACCGCATCTTTTGTGAAAGCGTGACTGCTTGCGGATATTTTCGACTGTAAGAGGAAGCTCTGCTTCGTGGCAGGCAATGGTTTTATGCTCTGCGCCGTGATATTCAAACTGTCTGCGGATATCCTTCATAAGACTTGTAAGAGCCATATATGCCACAAAGATAACGATTTTCACGATACCCTCAGAAGCCGAGCGTACGATTCTGTTTACTGTAAGAGGCTTGATAATTCCCACAAGGAATTTTGGAAGCCACATAAAAAGGAACAGAGCAAGCACGATTCCCAGCACCATACCGATTGTCATACATATGTTGAAGAATGCCGAGCTGTTTTCTTCCTCGGCAAGCTCCTCCTCAGTCATCTGCTTTTCAGCAGACTTCATCATATATTTGTAGCCTTTTTTCATAGAAAGGAAGAAGTTTACACACCCACGCACAATGGGAGTCTTTTTATACCAGGGAGCCTTCTTTCCGTTATTTTCCTCCCAGGTTTCAAGGTCTATAGTGCCGTCGGGAAGTCTGCACGCCATAGCGCCTGTTGTGGGGCCAAGCATCATAATACCCTCGATAAGAGCCTGTCCGCCTATTTTAGATTTGAATTTTTCGTTTGAATTTGTCTTACTCATTGATATATAACTCCAATCGCATAGAATTTCCCCTGAAAAATCTCATAAAATGTCTTCCGAAGCCTTGCGCAGAATTGTTCTGACGTAGCTTTCAGAGAGCTGTAATATTCATATATCAGCCTGTAATTGCAGGAAGAGTTATTGTAACGGTAGTGCCTTTGCCCTCGGTGCTTTTAATGTCGAGAGTACCATTGTGCATCTCAACGATTTCGTCGGCAACGGCAAGACCTATTCCAGAGCCTCTTCTTGTATGATTAGCCTTATAGAATTTTGTTTTTACCTTTGAAAGGTCTGATTCCTTTATGCCACAGCCTGTATCGGAAACGGTGATTTTTACCTTATCCGCCTCGGCTTCAGCGATAACAGTAACCGTATCTCCGCCTGAAGAGTACTTTACAGCGTTGTCGATGATATTGATAAACACCTGACGTATTCTGTTTTTATCGCCCATTACAAAGGGTAGCATTTCAGGCTCTTTATAGATAATTCCGATATTTTCACGCCTTGCCTTATCGCTGTAGATGAGCACAGCGTCGCCCAGCTCGGCAAGAATATCCATAGTTTCCTTCTGAAGTGTAAAGCGACCGTTCTGCATACGTGAGAAGTCAAGAAGCTCCTCAACCATACGTGAAAGACGCTCTGTTTCGTTGACGATAACGCCAACGCCTTTTTTTATTGTATCGCTGTTGCCCTCATTGTCAAGCATAAGAGTCTCAGCCCAGCCTTTTATGGCTGTAAGGGGAGTTCTCAGCTCGTGGGAAACAGACGAGATAAAGTCATTTTTCATAGCCTCGGCATTTGAAAGCTCATCAGCCATATGGTTGATAGCCGTACAAAGCTCGCCTATTTCGTCATCTGTGCTGTTATCTATACGCACAGAGAAATCTCCCATAGCGAATTTACGGGCGATAGAGCTTATCTGGCGGATAGGCTTTACGATAGAGCCTGCAAAGTACAGTCCCGTAATGATGATAATCAGGAGTATGGCGAGGCAGATAACAGTAATAGCCACGATATAGGTTTTCATAGCGTTGTCTATTTCCGTAAGCGAGGTTACCATTCTTATGGCGCTGTACTCACCGCTGAGGTTTGAGATAGGCATAGAAACAGCCATAATCTTCTCACCTCCGGAAAGACTACCCACATAGTAGCCCTCCTTACCGGCAACAGCCTCCTCATAATCGGGCATAGAAACGGTACTGTCGGGAGAAAATCCCGAAGAGGTAAGAGCTACTCTGCCCTTGGAATTTATAGCCATAAGCTCGATTTTATCCTTTTCGTTGAAGGTTTCAAGGGTATTTCGTATCTCAGAGGAAAAGTTTGCGGTATTATCCTGAGCGTGAATACTTAAAACGCTTGAAACGGCATTCAGCTTAGAAACAAGGTACTGCTTTGCCGAGCTGTAGTAATAATTCTGTATCGAGTAGATAAAAGCCAGCTCTACAACGGCAAGAGCAAGGATAAGAACGCCCAGATTATTGAAGATCCAGCGTTTGGTAATACTTTTTTTAGCCATATTACATCGATTCGTTCCATTTATAGCCGTAACCCCAGATAGTGATTATGTACTTGGGATTAGAAGGCTCTTCTTCGATTTTCATACGTATTCTTCTTATGTTTACATCGACGATTTTATCGTCTCCGTAATAGCTTTCGCCCCATATATGGTTAAGGATACTTGCTCTGTCAAGAGCGGTATTCTTGTTGTTGAGGAAGAACTCTAAAATCTGATACTCAACCTGGGTAAGCTCGATAGGATTGCCGTTTTTTGTTACGGTACGGCTTTTGAGGTTAAGCACAAAGGGACCTGACTCGATAAGCGACTGCTTTTCGTTTTTGATGAAGCTCATACACACTCTGCGGTAGATAGCGTCAACACGAGCAGTAAGCTCGGAAGGAGAGAAAGGCTTTGTGATGTAGTCATCGGCGCCGATCATAAGACCGCTTACCTTATCCATTTCCTGAGTTCTTGCGGTAAGCATAATAATACCGATGGTAGAGCTTTTCTCACGGATTTTCTTGCACACGGTAAAGCCGTCGATACCGGGCATCATAATATCAAGCAGAATAATGTCGAAGTTTCCGTGCTCGGCGTCAAAGGTTTCCAGAGCCTTTTCACCGCAGTCAACGTCCACAACGTCATAGCCTGCACGCTTGAGGTTGATAACCACGAATTCGCGGATAGTAGCCTCATCTTCGCATACGAGAATACGTTTCATAATAATCACTCCTTTTGTAAATAGGGTAACGGGATATACAAATCAGTTCACAAGTCTGAAATTAACGGCTGTTTCGCCTGCAGAAAGGCTGAGCTTATCGTCGTCGGAATTTTCGTCTGTCTGCGGAATACAGGCAAGATATGCGGTTTCGCCCTTTGTATGCATAACCATATAACCGCTTGAAATTCTGTCCTCACGTGAAGCGGAGTCCTCAGCGCAGTAGATACGCAGAAGCTCACGTCCCGCCCTGTTTTCGTCATCGAGGGCGCAGAACACGATTTCATCGTTTATGGCATCGGTTTTCACAGTAACATTGCCGTGCCAGCGTTCGGGAAAAATAAACACATATCCGTAATTTATACTGTAGTAGGAACGGTACTCTGCACGTGATTTTCCTTCAGAGTCAACAGCAAGCCAGTGGGTGATCTTCATCTGTTCGCTTTCCGGTGACTGTTCATATCCGGGCGCAATTTTCTGCACAGGGATTTCCAGAGCACCGTCCTTGTCTATATCGTAGGATTTACAGCCTGAGGGCCTTACAGTAGCAAGACTTTCCTCAGCGGTTTTGAAAACCTTGTTCATACCGCCTGAGTCGAGATAAACGATATCCGTCTGGATAAGTCCCGTTCCCGAATGGGCGTCGATGTAAAGGGCGGTATATTTTTCGTCGATCTGACCGTACTGAAGGCTGTCGAACTCTGTAAAGCTACCGCTGAGATCACAGCTGTAGCGGTGGTAAATTCCCTCATCGTCAAGCTTATAGGAGTCGACCATAGCAGAGTGATCCGAAGAAGCTCCCGCAAGGAGCAGAAATTCGTTCATACCATCGCGGTCGAGATCTGTAACATCAATGAATGAGCAGGCGGAGGAAAAGGATTTTTCGATAGCTCCGCCACTGTAGTTGTAAATGGAGACGTTCTTTTCCGAACGGTTTACAAGGCTTGTGCCTATAATGAGGTTTATGCGGTCGTTTGAGCCAAGCTGTGAAATCATAACCTTTTCGATTTCGGCGCCGTCTGCGGGGGTATCGCACACCGAACGCCAGCTACCGTTTTCCTGGTCGAGAACGTTGATACGCAGAGTATTTTCCTCAACGGCAAGGCTTGTTTTCTCATAGAAAACCACAGCCTCGCTTCCGCCGTCGCCGTCGATATCCTCGACAATGAAGGCAGAGAGGTATTTTCCTGATTTAGGGTATTTAAGGCTGATTGATGAGCCTACTGCGTCTGTCAGAGCGCTGTATATCTGCTGTTGATCCACACCCAGCTTAGGCGGAGCCATAAGGGTATCGATGCTTGCTCCGAAAGAGCACCCGCAGAGCGAGATGCAGGACAATATCAGAGCTGAAAATGCAGTTTTTTTCAAGATACCCGGCGCCTCCCTCCGTGTGGTATTTATCTGTCGGAAATTTTCTTGTATTCCTTGCTGTTCTTGATAGGCTTGTAAGCGGGACGGATAATTCTGTTGCAGGTAAGAACCTCCTCCATACGATGAGCAGACCAGCCTGCAATACGTGCAACAGCAAACAGCGGAGTGAACAGGTCCTCAGGAATACCGAGCATTCTGTAAACAAGACCTGAGTACATATCCACATTAGCGCACATTGATTTTGAGTTGCCCTTTTCCTGAAGGAAGATTTCGGGTGTAAGGCGCTCGATAGTTTCAAGAAGCTTGAACTCGGCTTCGATTTCCTTACCCTTGGCAAGCTCAAATGCCTTTTTCTTGAGGATTATTGCACGGGGGTCTGAAATTGTGTAAACGGCGTGTCCCATACCGTAGATAAGGCCTGAGTTGTCGTTAGCCTGTTTTCTGATGATTTTGCGCATATAATCGGCAATTTCGCCCTCGTCGTTCCAGTTCTTTACATTTTCCTTGAAGTTGTCGAGCATCTGGATAACCTTGATATTTGCTCCGCCGTGACGGGGTCCTTTAAGCGAGCAGATAGCCGAAGAGTAAGCAGAGTAGGGATCTGTACCTGAAGAAGTAAGAACTCGGCAGGTAAAGGTAGAGTTATTACCGCCACCGTGCTCAGCCTGAAGCATAAGGAGTCTGTCGAGCATTTCAGCTTCGTCATTGGTATACTGTCTGTCGGGGCGAAGCATTGAAAGTATGGTCTGAGCGGTATTCTCGTAAGGTCTTAAGGGGTGCATGATCATACTTTTATTTTCGTAGTGACGTCTTTTAACCTGATAAGCGTTAGCCATAATAACAGGAAGCTTTGCAATAAGGCTTATGGCAGTACGCATTTCTGTTTCGATATCTTTTTTCTCACAGTTTTCGTCATATGAGTAAAGAGCAAGCACCGAACGTGCAAGCTTGTTCATAATATTCTGTGAAGGAGCCTTGAGAATCATATCCTCAACGAAATCCTCGGGAAGCTCACGCTGTGAAGAGAGGTATTCGCAGAAGTCTGCAAGCTCGTCATTGGTGGGAAGGTGACCGAAAAGAAGAAGGAAAACAGTTTCCTCAAAGCCGAAACGGTCCTCGCTTTCAACGTTTTCAACGAGATCATTGATGCTGTATCCGCGGTAGATAAGCTCGCCGGGGATAGCTTCAACCTCGCCCTCGTTTATAACATAGCCGTGTACGTTACAGATATTTGTAATTCCGGCAACTACGCCTGTACCGTCAGTTTTTCTGAGACCTCTTTTAACGTGGAACTTTTCGTAGAGGCTCTGATCAAAGGCAGAATTCTCCTTAAGATTTCTGCATAAATCTGTAATGTTGGCACCTGAAATATTAGCTGTCATAAAAATCACTCTCCTGAACATATTCATTATTAATTATACATCATATTTCACGCTGTGTCAAATAAAATCAATGTACAGCGGTGACAAAATAACACAACGGAGGCATTTTTATGAAAAGATATCTTACCCTTGCACTGGCTCTTGCATTTTTTATCACATTTGCACCTATGGCTTTGGTTTTTTCGGCAGGCTCGGTGAGAGCTGAAACAGGCTCAGACGGAGGAGCGTCCCTCGAAGGAGCACAGGAGTCTCAGCCACAGGACAAGTCTGAAAAAACAGGCATTTACGACACCTTCACCGTGCTTGATGTCTCAACGGGAGAGGTCATAAGCGTTTCCGCAAGAGATTATGTTATAGGAGCTGTTTGTGCGGAAATGCCCGCAACCTTTGAGGAAGAGGCTCTCAAGGCACAGGCTGTATCGGCATACACCTATGCGGTGCGTCAGTGCTTAAGAGAGGAGGAAAATCCTACGCAGGAGCTTTGCGGAGCGGATTTTTCAAATGATCCGTCAAAATATCAGGGCTACTACACACGTGCTCAGGCAGAGCAGTTTTACGGGGAGAATTTTGATGAGTATTACGGAAAGATAGAAACTGCGGTGGATAGTGTGTACGGATATGTGATAACATATGAGGATCAGCCGATTATCCCCGCCTTTCATTCAATGAGCGCGGGAGTGACCGAAAGTGCGGAAAATGCCTGGGGAACGGCTGTTGAGTACCTTGTGCCTGTGGAAAGTGCCTGTGATAAGGAGGCTCCGAAATATCTTGAAGAGGTAAGACTTGATAAGGAGACTCTCAGAGAAAAGCTTACGGGCTCCCTTGGGGCAGACCTTGCTCTGCCTGAGGATTTCACAAAATGGCTTGCGGTAAATGAGGTAAGCTCTTCGGGAACCGTTCTTTCCGTATCGGTGGGAGATACCGCTGTGTCGGGCTCGGATATACGGGAGGCTCTGTCGCTTCGCTCTGCCAACTTTGAGGTGCGCTTTGAGGGCGATGTGGCTGTTTTCACCACAAAGGGCTACGGTCACGGAGTGGGTATGAGTCAGTACGGAGCAAATTTTATGGCTCAGTCAGGCAAAAGCTGGACAGAGATCCTTGAGCATTATTATCCCGGCTGTACAGTGGAAAAGCTGTAACGGCTGTGGGGTTGCTATTTTGCGTATGCTGTGGTAAAATATAAGCAACGATATTTACGGGAGGTGAGCTTTGTGAAGGTTAAATCTCAGGTGCTTTATACTCTTGCACAGGCAAGAGGAGCAGTTGTTTCAGGTGCCTGTATGGCAGAAAAGCTGAAGGTAAGCAGAAATGCCGTGTGGAAGGCAATAAAGGCTCTTGAAGAGGAAGGCTTTGCTGTAGAGTCGCTTCCCTCAAGCGGATACAGACTCTCGGAAGAGAACAACAGGCTCAGTGAAGAGATTATTTCCGCAGAGCTTGAAACGAAAGCTCTCGGCAGAAAAATCATCGTGCTTGACGAAACAGACTCTACCAACAATTACGCAAAGAAGCTTTCGGCTTCGGGCGCAGAGCACGGTACAGCGGTGATTGCCGACTGTCAGAGTGCCGGAAAGGGCAGACTGGGCAGAAGCTTTGTATCGCCCAAGGGTACGGGAATTTATATGAGCGTGATAATCCGTCCCGATTTCAGTATGGAAACGGCAAGGCTCATTACCTCTTGCGTAGCCTGTGCGTCGGCAGAGGCGGTTGAGTCTTTGTGCAAAGCCGAAACCAATATAAAATGGGTGAACGACCTTTATATGAACGGCAGAAAAATCTGCGGAATATTAACCGAAGCCTCGCTGAGTATGGAGACAAAGGCTCTTGATTACGCTGTTATCGGTATAGGAGTAAACGTGCTTGGCAAAAACGTCTTTGATGATGAGCTGAGCGCTATCGCTACAACTATTGAAGCGGAAACAGATGTAAAAATCAGCAGAAACAGCCTTTGTGCGCAGATTCTCAATAAGCTTGAGGAGCATCTCGGCAAAATCGAGGAGCGTGACTTTCTTACGGAATACCGCCGTCGAGAGATACTTACAGGTAATATTATTACGGCAAATGCGGGGGAAGTCTCGCTTACGGGAAAAGCACTGGGAATTGACGATAACGCAGAGCTGATTGTTCAGCTTGATGACGGCACGATAAAGAGTCTTAGCTCAGGAGAGGCGAATTTATGCAGAATAAAGAAAAACTGATTTTCGCACACAGAGGTCTTTTTGATGATGAGATGATTCCCGAAAACTCTCTTTCGGCTTTTCAGAGAGCTATTGATGCGGGACTGGGCATTGAGCTTGATGTACGGCTCACAAAGGACGGTGTTCCCGTTGTTTTTCACGATAAGACTCTCAGGAGAATGTGCTCTGATACACGGAAAATCTCAAAAATCACATATGACGAGCTAAAAAAGCTCAGGCTTAAAGGCTCTGACGAGGGGATACCCACTCTTGAACAGACTCTTGAGCTTATCGGCGGTCAGGTGCCTTTGCTTGTTGAGACAAAGCTTCCCAAAAGAAGAACCCTCAGCAGAAGGCTTGAACGGAGAATTATCCCCCTGTTGAGAGATTATAAGGGCGATTTCAGCCTTCAGTCCTTCAATAAGGGTAGCGTAAGATTTCTGAAAAGGCATATGCCACAGGTGAAATGCGGAATTCTGTCGGGAAGCCTTTACCCCGAACCGTCGGGCTTTGATTTTATAAGCTATAAGCTTGCGGGAATGACAGAAAAAAAGGCTCAGGAGCTGAAAAAACGCTATGAACAGGTTTTCGGCTGGAGCGTTGTGCCTCTTTCAGATGAGGAAAAACGCTATGCTCTGTCGACTCTTGACCTTGACGGGATTATTATATAATGATAAAGGAGAGCTGTTTTGGCTCTCCTTTTTACATTTTTATGTTATGTCACACAATCCTGTAGGGGCGGATATTATCCGCCCGAAAACACCGTCAGCATTGAACAAACGACGTTACGTATAAATTGTAGGGGCGAACTGCGTTCGCCCGTTCGTATACGTCCGTTAATTTTACATTGGTTGATTTATCCATTTTGTAGGGGCGGATGCCCACATCCGCCCGTTTTAAATATGCCTGTGATATTTCAATATATGAGGAAAATACGGGCGAACGATACCACAGGCATGCGCAAAAGGGCAAAATCAAAGATTTTGTTTTTTGCGGAAGTTCGCCCCTACAAAATGAATGAATTACCGATTGCGTGAATTACGGGACGTCGAGGACAACCTCCCCTATAAAGTTGCTCAGGAGCGTTCGCTGAGATAGAGCCTGATTCTGTTTTCGATGGTGTCGGCACATTCCTGTGCGGTACATTCTCCGTTTACAGCCTTCATATATTCTTCACGGACAATTTTATCAACAGTTTTGTCGTCGTACGGACGTATCTCAATATTTCTTATATATTCCTCAAAAAGCTTCTTGGAGTTTTCATCGATCTGAAGCTCATTACCCTCCTCGTCTGTGCCGAGAATAGCATTTATCGAGCCTGAACTCCACTGGTCCTTGTTCATAGCCTTGTCAACGGCAGATTCTATCATAGGAAGTCCGCTGAAATTGAGGGTAAGATTGACCTGAAAGCTCTCCTCAAAAAGACTGCTGAGAAACTCCCATGCGCCCTCCTTGCAGTCGCTGTTTTCAAGGATACCGAAAACGGGATTGCTCATTGCGCCCACAACAGCTCCGCAACCGTCTGAGCTGGGATATCCCACAAAGGTGAAGTCCTTTCCGCCCAAGCCTGAGTATACTATCTCCTGTGAGAATATACTGCTGATGCCTTTGATCATAAGGTGTTTGATTACGAAATCCTGTGAACCGTCAATGTGCTCGTTTTCGCCGATATTGATTGATTTTGCGAATTCAAGAGCGTCAATGAAGCTTCCGTGGAAATCGCACTCGGCTGTGGAGTAGTCAACGCACTCACGAGTGATTGCATAAAGCACATAATCGGGGATATCATAGATTGAATCCCTGTAATCAAGGAGTGATTTGTCATCGGGCATAGAATTTTCGCAGTACTCCTTCATTTCGTCAAGAGTCCAGTGCTCGTACTCCTTGCCGATATCGGAAGAAAGAGCAACAGCTGTCTCAAGCGTTACTCCATAGGCAAGCAAAGGAAGCTGACCTTCGATTTCAAATCCCTTTAGGAAATTGGGCAGAAAAGCGTCACGGGGAACTGTACCTGCGTCCATAAGGGGATACATATCGGTGAAGTAATCTCCGTTGAGGAATGAGAGCATTACATCTGTTTCGCCGATGATGATATCGGGAACTTTTCCGCTTATCATATCCATATGGAGCATTTCACGCGCCTTTTTTTCGTAGAAGTAAGGGTCATCGCCTGATTCGTCCTTGTATTCCTCCCAGGCGACATCCCAGTAGTTTGTAAGGTTAATGGTATAGCTTTCATTGTTTTTGCTGAAGGCACTTATTCTGTTGCTCACAGCGGGCTCCTCATAGGTACACCAGGCTATGTCGATAACGGTTTTGGCAGATTGCTCCTCAGTGACAGAGCTTTCGTTCAAGCTTTTGTCCTTATCCCTGTCCTTTCCGCAGGAAAAAGCCGATGCAAGAGTGAGCACAGAAAGAGCAAGAGCTGTAATTCTTGTGATATTTTTCATTTTTGTTACCTCCTGAAAACAGTTTTCTGTAATGTAGTGTAATCAGAAGCGTGAAAAGACGAAAAATCCGATATATTTTTTTGTTTTAATCAAACAGGGCGTTTTGGGTGGGACGTCGAGGACGCCGTCCCCTACAAAGCGTAACGTTACCGTTCCGTATGTTTATATTCCCTGTGATGTAATGCGTAATCACCGGTGGAGGTACTCCGCCCCTACAAATAATGTGAAAATTTTATTCTCCTATTGCAAATGGAGAAATTATGTAGTATAATTAGTGTATTATTATTAAAATAGGGTAGTATGTGCTCATACTGCCAAAACAAAGGAGGAACAAAATTGGCTAAAAACAAAAAGTCCGGCGGAAACCGCAAGAAATCCGTCGGAACAAAGCCGGCATTTACTGCGACAGACGTTCTTGAGCAGAATAACGGAAGCAAATCCGATCCGTTTTCCTACGTCCTTGCATTTTTTATTCCGGTTATCCTGATGTTCATCACCTATATTCTCTTCGGAGTTCACCCCTTCGGTGAGCGTTCTGTCCTCACACTTGACCTTAACGGTCAGTATATCTACTACTTTGAGGCTATCAGAGACGCTTTCTGGGGCGACGGAAGTATCTTCTACAGCTGGGGACGTGACCTTTCCGGCGAGTTTATGGGCGTTATAGGCTACTACCTTGCAAGCCCGTTCACACTGATACCCATTCTTCTGCCCAGAGCTATGATCGTTGAAAGCATTATGATCATGCAACTTTGCAAGCTTGGTGCTGCGGGACTTACCTTCTGCATCTATGCGCAGAAATCAAAGCATCTCAAGCCTATGCATTCGGTGATCTTCGCTACAATGTATGCGATGATGGCTTATGCGGTTATCCAGACTATCGACCCTATGTGGCTGGATGGCTGTGTATTCCTGCCCCTTGTTATTTTGGGTCTTGAGTACCTTATCGACGACGGCAGAAAAATCAACTACATTATTCCTCTTGCGGTAATGTTTGTTGCAAACTTCTACATCGGATTTATGATCGCTATTTTCGTTGCGGTTTACTTCTTCTATTATCTTTTCTTCGGAACAAACCGCAAGTTCAAGGGTGCTTACGACTATGTCAAGGTAATTCTCACTATGGGAATTTCCACTATTGTCGTTCTTATGTGCAGTGCAATTATGCTTCTGCCTGTATATAACGCTCTTTCTCTCGGTAAGTTCGAGTTTTCGGGTACTCCCGATTACAGCTTTGCCACACAGTTCAATCCTATTGAGCTTGTGCCTACGCTTCTTCCAAACCAGTACTACTCGGTTAATATGCACGGCAAGCCCGAAATCTACTGCGGAGTTCTTACCTTTGCACTTCTGCCCCTTTTCTACATCAACAAGAAGATCAAGGTCAACCAGAAGATCGGATATTCACTTATCCTCTTCGTTCTCCTTTTCAGTATGTACGTAAAGCCTCTTGATATGATGTGGCACGGCGGACAGACTCCTAACTGGCTTCCTTACAGATATTCATTCCTTGTTTCATTTATACTTGTATCAATGGCGACAACCATTTTTGGTAATCTTGACGGCTATAAGCTCAGCTTCAAGTCTGTGGCGGGCTCGTTCGGATTCATCACTATCCTCGTTGTGCTTTTCGAGGCTAAAATGGAAAGCTTTGAGTATATCCAGACAAAGTTTACTTACGTTGCGTCAGCTCCCTACGTAACCGATAAAATGGTTGACGGAGTAAAGGAAACTGAGCTGTGGCTGGGTACTCTTGTATTCGGCGTAATGCTTGCCGCATTCTATCTTGTAATGCTCTGGCTTTACAGCAACTCCAAGAACATCAAGCACAAGAACATCATTATGATGGCTGTTGCGGGCGTTGTTGTTTTCGAGGCAGGCTACAACTCCTACGATACCGTAAAGAAGATCGACAAGGAAGTTTACTATTCAAACCGTGATACCTACGGCGCAGAAATAGACTCAGGTCGTGAGATTACAGAGCTTCTTGAAGAGTACGACAACGGTCTCTATCGTGCAGAGAAAACCTACTTCCGTACAGTTAACGATAACCTTGCATACGGTCTGAGAGGAATCTCACACTCAAGCTCGGTTATGAACACAAAGATAATCAACTTTATCGAGACAATGGGCTACTCAATGAGAAGCTACGTTACAAGATATGACGGTAACACAATGCTTTCAGACTCACTTCTCGGTATCAAGTACGTTATCCACAACCCCAACAAGGGCAGTGGCGAGAATTCACGTCTTAACCCCAACTATCAGTTTGTATTCAACCATAAGTACAGCGAGCCCGGCAAGGCTAACACAACTCTTGAGGTTTACGAAAACCCCAACGCTCTTTCAGTTGGCTATATGGTAAACGCTGATATCAAGAAGCTTGCCTTCCTCGGCAACGATAACCCCTTCAACAGCCAGAATATGTTTATGAGCACAATTACAGGCAACACTATGTTTACTGAGACTGAGGACTCTATCAAAATCGATGGCTGTAAGGAGTACTACACAAGAATTCCCGAGGAGATTGAGCTCAGCGAGTGCTATGAGTCTCCTTACGGAGTACAGCGTCTCTTCACAGCAAACAAGGACGCAAGCAACCCCATTATCAATATCCACCTTACAGCTCAGACAGACGATGAGATTTATATGTATCTCAAAACTCAGAACGAAAAGGCTGTAAACAGCTGGATTTCAACCACCAAGGACGAGAATGGCAACTTTACAGGTCATAACTCTCTCGGTGCAGGCGCTTACTACGAAAACCACGATTACTCTATCGTAAGACTCGGTTCATTCGAGCCCGGCACAGAAATCGAGGTTCGTCTTACTATCCGCCTTAACAGCGCTAATCCCGATACAGAAGAGTACACAATCATCAAGGACTTCTTCTTCTATCACTTCAATGATGAGCTCTTCCAGCAGGATATCGACATTCTCAAGCAGAATCAGTGGAATATTACTGAGTATAACGACCGTTATATCGAGGGTACAATCACTGCTTCCGAGGGACAGCTTATGCTTACCTCAATTCCTACAGAGCCCGGCTGGACAATCAGGGTTGACGGTAAAAAGGTAGAGCCTGTTGAAATTATCAAGGCATTTATCGGTATCGAGCTTGAGCCCGGCGAGCATACTGTTACTATGAAGTATACTCCGCCCGGATTTATCGTGGGAGTTATTACTCTTATCCTCGGTATAGGCTGTATCG
Organism: Ruminococcus sp.; assembly: GCA_015066875.1. Lineage (GTDB taxonomy): Bacteria > Bacillota > Clostridia > Oscillospirales > Ruminococcaceae > Ruminococcus. Next base: position 4,683 of record SVNM01000030.1, on the reverse strand, counting down.
TTCTTTTCTACCTCTACGACAGAAAGCACAACGAAATCCTCGTTGCACGCATCAGAGCAAAGAGAAGAGCTAAGGAGGGACTTCCCCCCGAAGAGCCCGCAACAGGCAAGAAAAGCGTAAGCATTATCAAGTCAAAGGGCGCAGTTGCTGAGGTTGATATTTCTGAAGCTGATGAGAAAATCGCCAGCGATAAGAAGGAAGCTCAGGAAAAAAGCGAGCAGAGAAAAAATGCTTCCAAAAAGAAGAAAAAGTAAGCCCGGCTTCTGAGAATTAATAAAATACTGTTGAAAAATAAGGAATTCCCTGTTATAATTAATATACAGGGAGTTCCTGTTTTTTTGTCTTTGATTTCCTTGGAGGTTATAGCGCTTCTGCGGAAAGAATATAAATTATTACGATAAGGAGTGTAGCTTGTGTTTTCGATTTATCTGATTATCTGCATTACTGCGGACCTTGTAATTACAGTTGAAAATAATCTGCTGGTGACGGTGGGCGATATATGGCGACCACTGCTTGTTTTCGTACTGCTGTTTGCCTGCTGTATAATCATTCACGCTATCGGTATTTCGGCACTTTCACTGTTTGCTCCAAAGGGTAAGAGCTTCGGCAGATTTGATAATTTCTTCCGCAGAGTTACCATTGAAACAATAGATTTCATTATGAAGGTGGTAAAGGCAAAGGTCCACGTTACAGGCATAGAAAAGCTTCCTGAAAATGAGCGGTTTCTCCTTGTGGGAAATCACCGTTCGGTTTTTGATCCTATGATCGAAATGTCGGTACTGCGTGATTGCGAGCTTGCCTTCGTTTCAAAAAAAGAGAATATAAACCTGCCCTTTTTCGGCAGACTTATGCTTGCAAGCGGTTGTCTTGCTCTTGACCGTGAAAATAACCGCGAGGCTGTGAAAACTATAATGCAGGCTTCAAAAAGGCTTTCCGAGGACTGCTGTTCAATGGGAATTTACCCTGAGGGCGGTATAAATAAAACGGAAAATGTGCTTCTGCCCTTCCATAACGGCTCGTTTAAAATCGCTAAAAAAGCGGGAGCTCCGCTGGTGATTTCAACCATAAGAAATACCGAGCGTCTCTGCAAGCGCTTTTTTCTCTTCTCAACGGATATCTACCTTGATATAATTCAGGTTATTCCAGCTGAGGAGGTTGCTCAGATGACTACCGCTCAGCTCAGCGACATAGCCTACAGCGTTATGTACGATCACCTTTGCAGTAGGGTTATCCCTGACGGCAATACCGAGTCTGAGGGGGCAAGGTTTTCCTTCAGATAGTCATAATGCAAAACGCAGATTGATAAAATTTTCGGGTTTTGTGCAGATTGCCTATGACATTTTTGTGGGGAATATGATATAATTATATTGAATCAACGTGTAGTTTGCTTTGCGGAACGTAAGTCCTGTTGAAGAAACTGCACGTTTTTTATTTTTACCGAAAGTGAGGAGTTTGCTATGTTCAAGCCTGAGGATATTGTTGTGTATTCAACTTACGGAGTCTGCCGTGTTGACGCTGTTGAGGAGCGTGACTTTACAGGCTCTGCCGAAAAATATTACATACTGCGTCCTGTGGGCGACAGCAGAAATACCTTTTATGTGCCTGTGGCAAACGAAAATCTTACCCGCCTTATGAGAAAGGTGCTCACCCGTGAGGAAATTCAGGAGCTTATTAATATTATGCCCGATGACGACTATATATGGATCGAGGATGAGTTTCAGCGCAAGGAAGAATACAGACGCATTATCCGTGACGGCGACAGAGCAGAGCTTGTAAAGCTGATAAAGACTCTGTATATCCACAGAAAAGAACGGAGCGAGTTTAAAAAGAAGCTCCACAGCGCCGACGAGCATTTTCTGAAAGAAGCGGAAAATCTGCTTCACGATGAGTTTGCGTATGTGCTTGGAATAAAGCGTGAAGAGGTAATTCCTTACATAAGAAGCCATATATAGCAATATAGTACGGGAATTTTCAGTTCCCGTACTATTTTATTGCTGTACAGTTAAAACAAACATCAAATTTACATAAAGTTTTGGTGTGCAACTTTAACATATTTTATTGACTTGGTGTGCGTATTATGTTAAAATGTAGCTACTATAGATGATGCCTCTGATTGCATTGCACTGGCTTTCAGAGGAATTTATAAATTTTTATGTGAATTTTTACGGGGAGGGTAAAAATCAATGAAAAAGTTTAATTTTAAACGTATCATCAGCGTGGCTTCCGCTATGGCTTGTATGATCTCTGCTTTCAGAGTCATTCCTCAGGCCGGCGATGAGGTAAATGCTGTTGATACAATGAGCGCATTCGAAATCACACAGAATATGAAGATCGGCTGGAATCTGGGTAATTCACTGGATTCTACAAGCAACAGCTCTAATCCGGGCTTAAGCTCTGAAACAGCCTGGGGTAACCCTAAGGCTACTCAGGAGCTTATCGACGCTATCAAGGCTAAGGGCTTCAACACAGTCAGAATCCCTACTACATGGTATCAGCACCTCGATGAAAACAATAACATCGACGCTCAGTGGCTTGCTCGTGTTCACGAGGTTGTAGACTACGCTTACAAGCGCGATATGTACGTTATCCTTAACCTTCACCACGAGGAATGGGTAAACCGTTCGGATATCGGTACTGCTTACGATGAGATGAAGGTTAAGCTTCTCGATATCTGGCAACAGCTTGCTGATGAGTTTACAGATTACGACCAGCACCTCATTTTTGAGTGTATGAACGAGCCCCGTGCTGTTGGTACAACTCACGAGTGGTACGGTCCTCAGCAGAATGAGGTTGATTGTATCAACAAGCTCAATGCTGATTTCGTAGAGCTTATCAGAAACGATGACTCACCTTATGCAGATACTCGTCTGCTTATGATTCCCGGCTACTGCGCATCAAGCGACCGTACAATCATTTCAAAGGTTGTTGTTCCCGATGACGATTTCGTGGCTGTTTCAATCCACGCTTATTCACCCTATGGATTTACAATGGATCCCTCAGTTTCAGACCACAGCACATTTACAGAAGCTTGGTCAAATGAGCTCGATTCAATCCTCGAAGGAGTAAGAAGTACCTTCATCGCTGAGGATATCCCCGTTGTAATCGGTGAGTTCGGCGCTTCAAACTATGGTAATACAGAGGCTCGCTGTGAGTGGGCTGAGCAGTATATCTCAACAACAAAGAAATACGGTATTCCTTGTGTTCTCTGGGATAACAATGCAAGAAACAATAAGAATACTTCAGAGCGTCACGACTATATCAACAGAAGCACATACGAGTGGTATGAGGACTCTGTTCAGGTTGTTGATACTATGATGAGCGTTCACGCAGATGATTCTATCGTCTGGGGTAGCGAAGGCAGAAGCCCTGAGTATAATCACGGCTCAATGGATTCAGGTAACGTTCTTTCTACAACTTCACAGTCTATCGACGCATCAGTAGCAGGCGGAAACTGTACAAGCAACTTTGCTATCAACTGGAGTCAGCTTCAGGGCAAGGATATTGCTGTTCAGTATACAGGTGATACTCCTCTTGCTTGCTTTATGGACAGCAACTGGGACGGCTGGACTCAGGTTAATCCCTATGACGTTGATAAAGACGCAGGCATTGCTTACTATTCATACGACGATATCGCAAAGGCATGGACAAATTCAACTACACCCGCTCACCTTTGCTTTATGACTCTCGGCAAGACAACAGTTACTAAGGTTGCAATCATTGATAAGGCTACTGTTGTTCAGCCCGGTCAGACTACAACTACCACAACAACAACTACTACCACAACTACTACAACTACAACTCAGCCCGGACAGACTACTACAACAACTACTACAGAGCCCGATCCCGGATTTGTGTTTGAGGCTATGAAGTATGATATCGAAATTCCCGAAGGAAGCAAGGAAGGTATGTTCGTTGAATTTACTCTTGAGGGTACTGCCGGTGCAAGCGTAGGCGGTTGCGTAGGCTATGGCACAAATGCTGACGACTGGGTAAATATTGAGTGGAGCTCATCTCTTATGGATGACGGAACACAGAGTGTGCTTGTTAATTTAAGCGAAATTCCCGCTGAACTGACAACTGCTCAGATTCAGATCTGGTGGTCAAATGTGTGGGATAACGCTACTGAAACAGCTACAGATTATCCCTGTGAGATGGTAAGCTATGTAATCCGTGCTACAGGTGATGTTGAACCCGATGTTGTTTACGGTGACGCTGACCTTGACGGCGAGGTTAAGATGAACGACGTAATCAAGATTATGTCTCACGCAAGCAATCAGAATGCTTATCCTCTTGATGATGAAGCTAAGAACAACTGCGATGTATATCAGCGTGGCGACGGTATAACTCTTTCAGACGCACTTTCTATCCAGAAGAAGGTTGCTCAGATGATCGATACTCTTCCTGAGTCCTGATTGCAAATGCAGACAGATTATAATTAAAAAAAGTAAACGCCTTTGATTAACGGTAATGTCCTAATAGGAGTTTATGTGTATTTAGTGGGGGAACCTTTCTGAAGAAAGTTTGCCCCCACACCCCCTACAAAGACTTTTGAGTCTAATTTAAGCCCCATAGGGTACACACAACAAGTAAAGAAGAAATCCAAGTATTTCTCTGTGTGTACCCTATGGGGCTTAAATTAAAACTTGAAAGTTTTAGGAAAGGAGTTTGAGGAATAACCCTTTT
>SVNM01000029.1 GCA_015066875.1 Ruminococcus sp. | reverse complement strand
GAGTTCAATTTCTCGTTATCTGTGTGTACCCTATGGGGCTGAAATTAAAACTTGAAAGTTTTAGGAAAGGAGTTTGAGGAATAACCCTTTTTCAAAAGGGTTTTCCTCATTAATACGTATAAATTCTACTATAAGAACATCACTGTTAAACGCTCAGTCTTTTTTTGTGCAGTATTGTGTAAAACGGTACAGAAAATCATCGTAAAAAAGGATAAAAGCCGAAAATGCAAAATCTGTATTGACTTTATGTTTTTTTCGGGTATAATTATTATGGGCGAAATTGGGAAATTTATAAAAATATACTTATAATTATCGGAAAAGGAGCTCAATTTATGGACACCACACAAGTAATTATGCAGGGCGTAATGCTCGCGGGAGGCCTTGCGCTGTTTCTCTACGGAATGGACGTTATGTCATCGGGACTTGAAAAAATAGCAGGCGGAAAGCTTGAATCAATCCTCAAGATGATGACGTCAAACAAGCTTGTTGCCTTTATTCTCGGCCTTGTGGTAACCTGTGTAATCCAGTCGTCATCGGCTGTAACGGTTATGCTGGTAGGACTTGTAAACTCTGGTATTATGCAACTTGGCCAGACAATCGGCGTTATTATGGGTTCAAACGTCGGAACAACAATCACTGCCTGGATTCTCAGCCTTTCAGGACTGGAAGGCGACGGATTGCTTGTAAGTATGCTCAAACCCAAGAATTTCTCAATGATTGTCGCTCTTATCGGTATTATACTGATAATGTTCACAAAGAGCGGTAAGAAAAAGGATATCGGTACGGTCTGTGTGGGCTTTGCCGTTCTGATGCAGGGTATGGAGTTTATGTCAAGCGCTGTAAGCGACCTGAAAAACGAGCCCTGGTTCAGCGATCTGTTCGTAGCATTTGATAACCCTGTATTCGGTGTAATCATCGGTACTGTTCTTACAGGTATCATTCAGAGTTCATCTGCTTCTGTAGGTATCCTTCAGGCTATTTCTCTTACAGGCTGTCTTACTTACGGTATGTCTCTGCCGATTATTATGGGACAGAATATCGGAACCTGTATGACCGCACTTCTTTCATGTATCGGCGCAAAGAGCGATGCAAAGCGTGTTGCCGTAGCTCACGTAATCATTAAAATCATAGGCGTTCTGGTCTTTCTTCCTGTTGTGGTGCTTCTCGAAAGTCTGGGACTTATGGGATTTATGGAAAATACGGTTGATCCTGTGGGAATTGCTATTATGCATACAGTATTCAACCTTCTCAATACATTCGTGCTTCTTCCTTTTTCAAAGCAGATTGTCAAGCTTGCATGCTTCTTTGTCAAGAATAAGGACGGAGAAGGAACAGGTGAAGCTGTTTCGGGAATTATCGTTCTCGATGAAAACCTCCTCAAGACTCCTTCAGTCGCTGTTGAGGTGTGCAGAAACTCTGCAATCGAAATGGCTGAGCTTACAAGAACTACAATCAAGGACGCTCTTTTCCTTCTGAAAGAGGGCTATGATAAGGAGCTGGACCAGAAGGTTGTGGATAACGAAACTGCTCTTGATAATTACGAGGACAAGCTTAACGGCTATCTTGTAAAAATTTCCAAGGAGAGCATTACAGGCGCAGACAGCCGTAAGGTTTCAAAAATGATGCACATTGTGGGAAATCTTGAGAGAATTTCCGACCACGCAGTTAATCTTGCCGAGTCTGCAAAGGAAATGGCTGAAAAGGGTATTTCCTTCTCGCCGGACGGAAAGCACGAGGTTGCCGTTATTACTGAGGCAATTGCTGAAAATATCGACAAGGCTCTTGACGCTTATATCCACGATGACCTTGCGCTTGCGCATAAAATCGAGCCTCTTGAAGAGGTTGTCGACAACATCAGTAAGGCTCTTAAGAGCAGACATATCCACCGTCTTCAGAATGATGAGTGTACGGTAGAGCTTGGATATATCTTCCAGGACGTTCTTACAAACCTTGAAAGAATTTCCGATCACTGCTCAAATATTGCGGGCTGTATGATCGAGGTCGACGAGAAGGAAAATATCCACGAGTATCTCCACGATATCAAGGCAAACGACAAGAAATTCCAGGAGGAGTACCGCCGTTTCAGCGGAATTTACTTCACAAAGCTCGGCATAACCGACACAGAGCTTTCGTAAAATAAAGGGTATCTGTCTCAGAACGGTACTCATATAGAGGTTTTATATGTAATTATCGAGGGGAACCTTTCTGAAGAAAGTTTCCCCTCGAGCTCCCCTACAAAGACTTTTAATCTGAATTTAAGCCCCATAGGGTGCACACACAAACAAAATGAGAAATTCAAGTATTTCTCCGTGTGTACCCTATGGGGCTTAAATTAAAACTTGAAAGTTTTAGGAAAGGAGTTTGAGGAAAAACCTTTTTCAAAAGGGTTTTCCTCAATATTCCACGTAATAACTTCTGTACGAGTATCGCACTAAGGCAGATACCATTTATATTACATTATTTGTCGTTTGTCACGTCGCCGTTTCCGCTTATGGGGACGGCATTTCCGAGATATGTAGGCTCAGGCTTAAAGACAGACTGAACGAAGTCCTTATCTCTTGCGAGAACCTCACGGAAGTCGTAATACGGCTGTTTTGTATAATTCTGAAGGTCCGAAGCCACTCCGTAGGCCTCAAGACCGAGCTGTTCGGCGATATAGATTGAGCGGTAGAGGTGATACTCCTGAGTAACGATAACCACTTTTTCCGCCTTGAAAATCTCCTTGGCTCTGTACATACTTTCGTAGGTGGAAAAGCCGGCGTGATCCATAAAAACGTCCTCAGAGGGAACATTAAGGTCGATGGCAAACTGCTTCATAGCGTTCACCTCATCGTAATCGGTTTGTCCGTGATCTCCCGACATAAGAATTTTGGGAGCCACACCGTCGTTATAGAGTTCAACTCCCACAGTAAGCCTGTCGCTCAGCATAGGGCTTGGAGTTTCATCGTTGACGCGACAGCCGAGGACGATAATGCAGTCCACATCATCAAGCTCTGAAGCCTGTTTTGGTGTAAGGATATTATCCTCAGAACAGGCCTTTACGAAACCGCTTATTCCAAAAACAGAGCAAAGCCCCAGCGCCGAAGCGATACTACCGGCGATAAGGGCTTTTTTAAGGTTTTTACGTACCTTTGGCGTTAATTCAAATTTCATTTTATTCTCCTTGTTCTTACACGAAGGGAGACCTTACTTTCTTCTTGAGCCGTTCTTTCTGTCTGTACTTCTCTTGAGGTCGCACATACGCTCTTCGCTGTTCTGCTTGAAGCGTGAAAGCATATCCTCAAAGGAGAGCTCGCTCATAGGAGTTTGTTTTTTAGGCTCCCACACAACGCCCTTAGAGTTACGGGCATTGTCATTTTTTCTTCTGTTAGGCTGATTATGCTGTTTTTCGGGCTGAGGATTTTCCACAGCCTTTTTAATGGAGAGGCTTACCTTACCGGCTTCGTTTATACCGATAACCTTAACCTTGACCTCCTGATTTTCTGTAAGGTGCTCTCTGATTTCGCTGACGAAAGTGTTGGCGATTTCCGAGATATGTACCATACCTGAGCCACCGCCGTTTATATCGACGAAAGCTCCGTACTGAGTGATTCCTTTAACTTTTCCTTCGTAAATTTTTCCGATTTCAAGCTGCATACTGATAAAAAACTCCTTAAAAATTAATCCCTTGATGTGTCGTAGAATCTGCGTTCATCGGGGTAGGCGTAGCCACGCTCTTCGATAGCGACCTTTTCCATATAAGCAGAGATATCATCGCTGTCGAGAGTTCGCTGAAGCTCCATATTTTCGGCCTCATAGGCTTCGATTTTAGCTTCTATAGCGACAAGCTCCTGCTGTTTTTCGGCACAGTCCTTTTCGGTTGTAATAATAAGAGCGGCACAGCCTATGATAAGGGCGCCTGCAGCCAGCTTAACGAGACCTTTGTTGAAGAGTCCCTTTTTGTTGAGATGTTTCACTTTGCTTGACAAAGAATTTCACATTCCTTCTGTTTATATTTACTTATATTATACAACAATTCTTACAAATTTAGCAATAGGATTTTAATATTTTCAAATTTTTTTACTTGATTTTTTCTTATCAGAGGGTATATTACCTGTCTTTTTATACAGAATATTATAGAGTTTTCTTATGGGCAGAGTCAAAAAACGGGCGGTAGCTGTGAAAAATGAGATGAATTTCCCTGCGGAAGCGATAACAAGTCTGCCCAGCGTGACCATATAGAGAATAAATCCCAGAAGGCTTCCTATGGCAAAAAACAGGCGTAGCTCTCCACGTGCACAGACAGAAGAGAGCATCATAAGCGAGAGGCTCCAGATAAGGCAGAAGAGGAAATCCTCAAGAAAAACGGCAATTGAGCTGTGTGGCAGAGCAATGCGGAGGATACGGAAGATATCGTACAGCACGCCCAGAAAAGCTCCCGTAAGACAGGAGAGAAAAAACAGCATAAGGTGCTCGCTTACCGAGAAAAAGGTTTCGGGAATAATCATCGGAAGAGTCTCCCCAGCGCAGAAAGCGGACCATGCCTGTCCTTATCGCCGTAAATAACAGCCCATATATCGCCTGTAATGGTCATATTTCCCGTTTCAACGCTGATAGAGTCGATGTGAAGCTCCTTACCCTGAATGGTAAGCTCGCCCAGCTGAGTGTAAAGGCAGACAGCACGGTCGTCAAAGCTGTCAACATCGGTAATTCCTGAAATACTAAGGCTTTTTCTGTTTTCAAGAATGAGGTTGTGGTTGGGTTTTATCTGATTGTCCTTTGTCATAAACAGACTCCTCTCAAAGGGTTTTGTTCAAGCATATTCGCAAAATTGTACGAATATGACAATTTTAAGCCCGAAAATTGTCTCAGATTTTTGAAAAAAACTCTTGCAAATAAGGTTTTTGTGTGTTATAATAAATAGGATTTATAAAATGCAATAGTTTGTCTTTACTTATTGCGCTATTATTTTTACGGAGGCAATTAAATATGGGAACACTCGAAATCATCGGAGGAGCTGTACTTCTCCTTGTATGTATCATTATTACTATTGTTTGTCTGATGCAGGATCAGAAATCACAGGACAGTATGACTTCAGCTCTTACAGGTGCAAGCGCTGAGTCTTTCTACGGTAAGAATGAGGGCAGAACTAAGGAAGCTATCCTTAACAAGGTAACAAGAACTCTTGGCATCATTCTTTTTGTTGTAACACTGGCAATCAATCTTGTGCCCCTGTTCATCACCAAGTAATCCTGTGCCCTATGACCTTTCGTCATAGGGCATATTTTTTAGAATAAAGGAGTCTTTATGGCAGGAAGAAAATCCGCAAAAAAACAGGCTTTTTCAAAGGGCAGGGCAGATAACTGCTCGGTGGAAAGCTATAAGAATAAGATAAAAACCTTTCTTGAAAAGCACGATAAAAGACTTATGGCTCTTAATGAGCTTGAGTCGAAGTGCCGTACAAGAAAAAACGGAAGGGAAAATTTTGCTGAGGCTTTTGCTCAGCTGAGAGAAGAGGGTGTCATCTTTATACGCAAGAGTATGAAGGTTTCGCTTTGCTCGAAAATAAAGTACTATCCCGGCACGGTTACAAGACTCAGCAGAACCTTCGGCTTTGCTTTGGCTGATAACGGAACAGAGTATTTTGTTCCGGGTAAGTGTATGCTGGGAGCTATGCCCGGCGACAGAGTGCTTATTTCGGCTATCCCATCTCGTACAGGCGAGCCTGAGGGCGAGGTTGTGGATATTCTCAAGTTTGGAAACTCTGCTCTTACGGGACGAATTGAGTACGTTGACGGGCAGACTTACCTCGTTCCCGATATAGCTTCAAAAAATCACCTGATAATCGCCGATGATGGAGGCTTCAGACTCAATAGCGGAGATAAGGTTATGGCGGAAATCGTCAAGCGTGGTCGCCGTCATGCCGAGCATAAGGTGAGGATAACCTCTGTTTTCGGAAGCAGTGAGTATGCGTCCTCCTGTGCAATGTCGGTGCTTGCTCTTCACGGAGCGGAAACTGAGTTTCCCGCAGAGGTTCTGAAAGAGGCAAGGAAAATTTCTGAGGGCGGTGTTCAGGAGTACTGCTTAAACAACCGCGAGGATTTGAGAGAGCTTTGTATTTTTACCATAGACAGCGCCGAATCCAAGGACCTTGATGACGCCGTTTCCGTTGAGAAAACAGCTGAGGGCTATCGTCTGGGAGTTCACATTGCCGATGTTTCACATTACGTAAAGGGCAACAGCGCTCTCGATAAGGAGGCTCTTTTAAGAGGTACAAGCATCTACTATGCCGATAAGGTGATACCTATGCTTCCCAGGGAGCTTTCAAACGGCATATGCTCGCTTAATCCCGATGAAAACAGACTGACTCTCTCAGCTTTTATTGAGCTTTCCAAAACGGGTGAAATGCTCTCGTACCGCTTCTGCAAGAGCGTTATCCGCTCAAGAGTAAAGGGAGTATATTCCGAGATAAATTCAATTCTTGCAGGGGAAGAGTCCGCTGAAATTGCAGAGAAGTACGCCTGCGTGAGAGCTGAAATCGCTCTTATGAATGAGCTGGCGGATATACTTATCGCTAAAAAGGAGCGCAGAAAGGCTCCTGAGCTTGAAACAACCGAAAGTAAGCTGATTATCGACGAAAGAGGAGTCTGCGTTGACGTTCAGCCAAGAGAGCGCGGAAAGTCTGAGCGTATTATCGAGGAGTTTATGCTTACCGCAAATGAAGCCTCGGCAAAGCTTGCACGTGAGAAAAAGGTGCCCTTTGTGTACCGAATTCACGAGGCTCCCCCGGAGGAGAAAATAAACCGTCTGGTTGAGACTCTGCCCAAATTTTCAATAGAGTGTCCCCACTTCAGCACGTTCAGTCCCGTTCACGCCTGTGAAATACTGAAACGCTCAAAGGATACTCAGTATGCCGAAGCAGTGAACCTTATGGTACTGCGTTCAATGGCAAAGGCAAAGTATCTTGAAGAGCCATTGGGACATTTCGGTCTTGCTCTTGAGGATTACGCACACTTTACCTCGCCCATAAGACGCTATCCCGACCTTGCAATCCACCGCATTATCACGGATATCCTTGCGGGCTACAACAACGAGTGGCTCAATAAGCGGTATTCGGGCTTTGTCCATAATGCTTCAGAGCGTTCAACAAATGCCGAGATAAAGGCTGTAACTATCGAGCGTGAGTGCGAGGACTGCTATAAGGCAGAGTGTATGAAGAGCCGTATAGGCGAGTCGCTGGAGGGACGTATCTCAAGCGTTACCGAGTTCGGATTTTACGTTACCCTTGATAATTCAATCGAGGGACTTGTTCAGATAAGAACTCTTCCCGAAGGCGAGTACGACTACTCTGAGCCTGTTTCACTTGCGGAAAGATGCAGTGGAAGAGTGTATTCTCTCGGCGACAGGGTGAGGGTAATCTGCACAGCGGTAAACGTAAGCGACGGCACTATAGATTTCGTTCTTGATGACGATGATGATGAGGATTAACGGAGGATTTAAACTATGAAAAAGAAAAATATAATTATGCTTATGGCTATGGCGGTTTTTACAGCAACAACTATCCTTGTGGGCTGTAATAAGGCTGTTGAGGAAAATGTAAGCTCAGGCGACCCTCTTTTTGAGGGAGTAACCGAAGCTTCACAGAGTCAGGGCGAGGAGAATACCGAAGCTACAAACGCACAGGACGCTTCTGAGGAAAATACTTCCGCTACCGAAAGCACCACAGAGCCTGAGGAAGCTACAGACGCTACCGAGGAGGTAACTCAGCCTGACCCCGAAGCTCCCGCAACAGAGCCCGCAGAGGAGATAATCGTGCCCGCAGATGCAGACGATAACACTGTTCTGTCAGAGGCTCAGAAGCTTTTTGAAATGGCATGCGATACAGAATGGAAATTCCACGTGGGCTGTCCGTATAAGCTTGACGCCACCCAGTATGTAACAAATAATTTCGGCTGGGAGTTCTATCTTGTGACAGACAGCGGTATAAATTCTGTCGCCGATGTTGAACAGGACTACTACAAGGTGTTCAGCGAAAGCTACGGCAACGACCTTTCCGAGCTTTATATGGAAAAAAACGGCAGAGTCTACGCTCTTGACGGCGCAAGAGGCGGAGATATCTACTACACAGGCTCTAAGATTACAGAAATTAAAAGCCGTACTGATACCGAGATTTTCTTTACAGTGGAAAATTACTACAGCGGTGACGATTTCACAGGCGAGGGTGCCTATACCGAGAAAACTGAGTTCTCAGCAGTAATCGGCAAGGACGGCGCCTGGAGAGCCGGCGAGTTTACCCTGCCATATTAAAAAGAACAGCTCACATAACGGTGACGTTCTAACAGGAGTTTATATGTATTTAGTGGGGGAACCTTTCTGAAGAAAGTTTATGCCTGACAGGCACCCGTCCCCTCTGTCAGCTTCGCTGACATCTCCCCACACTGTGGGGAGTCACCCATCCCCCCTACAAAGACTTTTGAGTCTAATTTAAGCCCCATAGGGTACACACACCAACAAAATGAGAAATTCAAGTATTTCTCCGTGTGTACCCTATGGGGCTTAAATTAAAACTTGAAAGTTTTAGGAAAGGAGTTTGAGGAATAACCCTTTTTCAAAAGGGTTTTCCTCAATAATGCGTATAAATTCTCCTATAAAGCGTCACCGATATGTGAGCTGTCTTTTTTATTATAAGTCAGCGTAATCAGTGGCAGTGCTCGCACTCGCCGATTTCGCCAACGATAGGAAGGGGATCGATACCCTGACGGGTATAGTAATCGGAGAGAGCAGACTTGATAGCCTGTTCAGCAAGAACAGAGCAGTGGAGCTTTACAGCGGGAAGGCCGTCAAGAGCCTCAACAACAGCCTTGTTAGTAAGCTTGAGAGCATCGTCGATAGACTTACCCTTGATAAGCTCAGTAGCCATAGAAGAAGTAGCGACAGCAGCACCGCAACCGAAAGTCTTGAACTTTACATCGGTAATGATGCCGTTATCCACCTTGATGTACATTTTCATAATATCTCCGCACTTAGCGTTTCCAACCTCGCCGATACCGTCGGCATTTTCAATTTCTCCCACATTTCTCGGATTTGAGAAGTGGTCAAGAACCTTTTCGCTGTATAACATAATTAAAATCTCCTTTTATTTTTTTATTATAAGATCGCCTGAGCTGACTATACCGCGGTCAACGCCTCTGAGGAGGATACCCGCGTTGTCGCCTTCACAGACTGTATCACACTGTTTTCTGAACTGCTCGATAGCTGTGATTGTCGTATCAAAGCCGTTAACTGAAACCATGTCTCCCACGCTGAACGAGCCTGAAGTTACCGTACCTGTAACAACAGTTCCTCTGCCTGAGATTGTAAACGTGTCGCTGATTTCAAAAACCGATTCCCCGTTTGCCGTAAAAGTCGGCTGAGGAGCTGTGGAATGGTCATAGACCTGTTCTTCGTATGAGCGGAGCTCTCTTTCGTCGTCAGTTTCACGAGAGCGTCCGAACAGCTTGCTTAAAAGTCCCATATTACCTGATCTCCTGTCCCTTGACGATACGCTCCCACAGAGGAGACATAGCACGCAGTCTTTCAACTACCATAGGCACAACCTGAAGAATGTAGTCGATGTCCTCATCTGTAGTATTCTCGTCGATAGAGAGTCTTAATGAGCCGTGGGCAACCTCATGCTTAAGGCCGAGGGCGAGAAGCACGTGTGAGGGGTCCAGCGAGCCTGAAGTACAGGCTGAGCCCGAAGAAGCGCAGATACCGTTCATATCAAGGAGAAGGAGGAGCGACTCGCCCTCAATGCCCTCGATAGAGATATTGCAGTTTCCGGGAAGTCTCTTGTCCCTGTCGCCGTTGAGACGAGTGTGGGAGAGCTTCAGAATACCGTCGATAAGGCGGTTTCTCATAGCAGTAACCTTTTCTCTTTTGGCGGGAATATTTCCGCAGGCGATTTCAATAGCCTTGCCAAGACCGACAATAGCGGGCACATTTTCTGTACCTGCACGCTTGTTTCTCTCCTGAGCTCCGCCGTGAAGGAGATTGGGAAGAGCGATACCCTTTCTTACGTAGAGAGCTCCTACACCCTTCTGAGCATGGATTTTATGTCCCGAAAGAGAAAGCATATCGATACCCATAGCGTGAACGTCGATTTCAACGTTTCCCACAGCCTGAACAGCGTCAGTGTGGAAGATCACGCCCTTTTCCTTACAGACAGAAGCGATTTCAGCGATAGGCTGAATAGTGCCGATTTCATTGTTTGCGAACATAATTGTAACAAGAGCAGTATCCTCACGGAGCGCATTTTTAACGTCCTCAGGACTTACAAGACCGTTCTCGTCGATGGGAAGATAAGTAACCTCAAAGCCCTTTTTCTCCATATCCTGACAAGTATGAAGGATAGCGTGGTGCTCGAAAACCGAGGTGATGATATGCTTTTTGCCTTTTTTTGCAAGTCTCTCGCAGATACCCTTTACAGCCCAGTTATCAGCCTCAGAGCCACAGCTTGTAAAGTAAATTTCAGAAGCGTCTGCACCGATAGCCTGTGCCACCTTTTCTCTTGCAAGCTCAACAGCCTTTTTAGCCTCACGGCCCATAGCGTAGATGCTTGAAGCGTTGCCGTAGCCCTCACGGAAATAGGGGAGCATTGCGTTTAAAACCTCTTCCGAAACCTGAGTAGTAGCAGCGTTATCCGCATACACAAAACGTTTATCCATAAAAAGTGATCCTCCTCATAAAGAATATTTATCACGCTGTTCAACAGCAAGTCTGTCACAGCGTTCATTTTCGGGGTGACCCGCGTGTCCCTTGACCCAGTTGAAGGTAACCTTGTGAGTTTCCAGAAGTGGCAGAAGCCTCTCCCACAGATCCACATTAAGCGCAGGTTTTTTATCAGCCTTTATCCAGCCTTTTTTCTTCCACCCGTAAACCCAGCCTTTTGTTACGCTGTCCACCACATATTTGCTGTCGGTGGTAAGAATAACGTTGCAGGGCTCTTTAAGAGCGGAAAGGCCTGTAATAACGCCGAGAAGCTCCATACGATTATTGGTAGTTTCCGAAGCACCGCCTGAAAGCTCCTTTTCCACAGAGCCGAATCTGAGCACAACGCCGAATCCGCCGGGACCGGGATTGCCACTGCAGGCGCCGTCGGTAAAAATTTCCACAGTTTTGATAGAAAACACACCCCTGTAAATTTGTCATTTTATATTATAACCGATATTGTCCATATAATCAACCTCTGTTAACCGCTGTTAACCTCAATAATCCGTCATTTATGTGAGTACAGACAAACAAATAAACTGAGTGTTTTTTACTATAAAAACAGCACGATTTGTTATACAATTTGTACATTTGGCTTGACAATCTGCAATTAGTATGATAAAATTATCCCGTAATTTTATTTATGGAGGGTACGTATTTATGGATTTCACAAAAATTAAACGTATTGCTGCGGGAATCCTCAGTGCTGTAACTCTTTGCGGAGTAATCACTTCGGCAAATTACAACAGCTTTGAGAACAATGTGGCAATCAAGGCAAATGCCTCAAGCGAAGTTATCATCGATACAAGCTTTGAGGACGCTGCAGACATCGAAAGCTTTACAGGCAGAGGCGGCGTGGAAGTTTTCGCACAGTCAACAGAGTATGCACGCACAGGAACATACTCAATGAGCGTAACAGGCAGAGAAAAAAGCTGGAACGGACCTCAGTTCCTTATGACAGGCAATTCTCAGCCCAACACAGAGTATTATGTAAGTGCGGCAGTAATGACTCCCTGGTATGGCACAGTAACACTCAGCTGGGAGTACACCGATACTGAGGGCGAAAGACATTACAACAATCTCGGCTCTGCAGTAAGCAACGGCGACTGGGCAGTTTTCGAGGATATAAAGTTCAGCTATACTGATGATATGGCAAACGTTTATATCTACATCGAGTGCAGTGACGCAAATGTTTCACTTTATATCGACGATTTCACAGTAGAAACAGCTCCCATTATTCCTATTCAGGACGATCTGGTTTCACTCAGCGACCTTTACTCGCCCTATTTCAAGATAGGAACAGCAATTATGACTTCAAACCTGTCATCACCTTCATTTATGGCGCTTGTAGAGAAGCACTTTGATGACAGCATTACAGCAGGAAATGAAATGAAGCCCGATTCAGTTCTCAATCAGGCAAAGTGTATTGAAGCTTTCGAGGCTACAGGCGATGACACAAATCCTCCTGTATCTTTCGGCGCAGCAAGATCAATGCTCAACTACTGTATGGAAAAGAATATTCCTGTAAGAGCTCATACTCTTGTATGGCACAGCCAGACTCCCGACTGGTTCTTCAAGGAAGGCTATGCAACAGACGGCGAGTGGGTATCATCTGAAAAGATGCTTGCAAGAATGGAAAACTTCATCAAGAACTATTTTGAGACACTTGCTTCAGACTTCCCCGGACTTGACGTTTATGCCTGTGACGTAGTAAACGAAGCATGGCTTGACGGCGGTGTTCCCAGAAATCCCGGCGAGCAGGGCTCAAGTGGCTCCAACAATTCAGCCTGGGTACAGGTTTTCGGCGATAACTCATTCATCGAGCCCGCATTTACTTTTGCAAGAAAGTATGCTCCCGAAGGTTGTAAGCTCTACTACAACGACTTCAACGAGTATATGCCCCAGAAGACTGAGGCTATCGTAAATATGGCAAACGACCTTAAGGCAAAGGGCGTAATCGACGGTATCGGCTGTCAGTCACACCTTGCTTCAAACGGCGGAAGCGACGCATTCCCCTCAGTTTCAGTTTATGAAAAGGCAATTTCAGCATTCGTTGCAACAGGCCTTGATGTTCAGATTACAGAGCTTGACGCTACAATCACAAGAGATCAGCCTACAGAGGCAAATCTTGAGGCTCAGGCACAGTACTACAGCGATATTATGGACGTTCTCGTAAAATATGCAGACGGCATCTCAGCAGTAGTTTTCTGGGGCGTTACAGACGACCAGAGCTGGAGAGACTGGGGCTATCCGCTTCTCTTTGACGATCAGTTCCAGGCTAAGCCCGCATACTACTCAATTATCGACGGACTTGAACTTCCCGATATCCCCACAGACACAACAACTACTACCACAACAACAACTACAACAGAGGAAGTTACAACTACAACTACAGAGCCCGTTCAGCCCGATACAGGCTCAAGCGAGGTTACTGTTTCAGGCGTTATCGAGTCAATTGACGATGAAGGCAATGTTGTAATCGACGGCGTTGAGTACTTCTTCGTTACAGACTCATTCAAACTTATTGTTGAGTCAGGCGCAAAGGTAGGCGATACAATCACAATCGTCGGCTATAAAAAGAACAGCGCAGATGTCTTTGAGCGCGTTTCTTCTGTAGAGGTTATCAGCGCTGATGTTGTTTACGGCGACGCTGACCTTGACGGCGAGGTTAAAATGAACGACGTAATCAAGATTATGTCTCACGCAAGCAATCCCACAGCTTATCCTCTTGACGATACAGCTAAGAATAACTGTGACGTTTATCAGCGTGGCGACGGTATAACTCTTTCAGACGCACTTTCTATTCAGAAAAAGGTTGCTCAGATGATCGATACTCTTCCTGAGTCTTGATAACTGTAAAAAAAGAGGTACCCTTAAGAGTGATACTCATATAGAAGTATTATATGTAATTATCGGGGGAACCTTTCTGAAGAAAGTATGCCCCCGAACCCCCTACAAAGACTTTTAATCTGAATTTAAGCCCCATAGGGTGCACACAGAGAAATACTTGGATTTCTTCTTTACTTGTTGTGTGTACCCTATGGGGCTTAAATTAAAACTTGAAAGTTTTAGGAAAGGAGTTTGAGGAATAACCCTTTTTCAAAAGGGTTTTCCTCAATATTATACGTAATTACTTCTGTATGGTCATTACTCTTAAAAGGGTACCTTTTCTTTTACACTGCAAAAAATAAGGGGGACTCACCACGACGGTGAAGTCCCCTTGAATATTGTTATTGATAATCAAGCCTGAGCAGTCTGTTCAGCGGATACAGGAGCATCTGTGGGAGCTTCCCCACGATACAGAACCTTCATAATAATAGGCACAAGCACCGATGAGCAGATAATCAGAAGAATAACCGATGTAAAGTATTTGCTGTCGAGAAGTCCCACAGCAAGTCCCTTCTGAGCAACGATAAGAGCAACCTCGCCACGAGTCATCATACCCACGCCGATTTTCATAGCCTCACGGTTGCTGTACTTAAAGAGCTTGGCAACAAGACCGCAACCGATAATCTTTGTGATAAGAGCCACAAGCACAAAGCCCACAGAGAAGGCAACCAGTTCGGGAGTAAAGCCTGAAAGCTCGGTTTTCAGACCGATACTTGCGAAGAAAACGGGTCCGAAGAGCATATATGAGTTGATATCCATTTTTTCAGCGATATAATCGGAATCACGCAGACTGCAGAGGATAAGTCCTGCGACGTAAGCACCTGTGATATCGGCGATACCGAAGAGAGTCTCAGCAAGATAGGCAAGAGCAAAGCAAAGGCTGAGTCCGAGGATAGGGATACGTCTCTGGTGGGGATAGCGCTTGTCGATACGCTTGAACACCTGATAGATGATAAATCCCACACCTGCACTGAATATGAAGAAAAGAACGGTATTGATAATAACGGTAAAGGGCTTCTGCTGGGGATCCTTAAAGCCGATAACAAAGGTAAGAACGATGATACCGATGACATCATCGATAATCGCAGCATTAAGGATAAGAGTACCAGTTTTGCCCTTGAGGTGACCAAGCTCACGCAGAGTCTGAACGGTGATGCTGACGGAAGTAGCTGTCATAATAACACCGATAAAGACAGCGCGGAAGAATTCCTCAGAGCCCACAGCCGAGAAGCCGTAGAAGCAGGAGTAAAGGAGAGTTCCGCCCAGAAGGGGAACTGCTACACCCGCACAGGCAACAACAAATGCCATAGGACCTGTTTTGAGAAGATCCTTGAGGTCGGTTCCCAGACCAGCCGAGAACATAAGCAGAATAACACCGATTTCAGCCATCTGGATAAGGAAATCAGACTGTCCCACAAATCCCAGAACAGACGGACCGATAAGCAGACCCGCAATAATCTCGCCCACGACCTGAGGAGCCTTAAGCTTTTTAGCAAGCAGACCGCAGAGCTTTGCTGCGAAAACGATAATTGCAAGGTCTCTGAAAATCACAAAGGATTCCATTGAAAAATACCTTCTTTCAAGTAGTTGGATTAAGCGATAAGCGTAAAAAAACCGAACTGCCAAAGGAAGTCCGGAAGAGCTTGCGCAACGTATTCAATTTTATCACGTACAGCAGTAAAAGTCAAGAAAAAAAGCGATAAAAGGCGTATTTTGGTTGAAACAGATAAAAAAGACGAAGCTGATGGCTCGTTTTTTCTTTAAATTGCAGAAGAGCCTTATCTGTTGAAAGGTTGACAAAAAGTGGAAAACATCGTTGAAAGGTTGACAAGGTTGAAAGCTGTTGAGGAAAAGTTGAAAAAACTGTTGAAACAGCGTTTCATCAGTTTCAGTATCATATCTCATTCTCATCTTAATTTACATTATCACATTATTACATTATCACATATAGCATTATCATATTATTTCATTATCAGTCACATTTGTGCACGTTTGTGATTTATTGCGGTAAAGTAAGGAATGGCTTTATTACATAAAGGTCGGTTGATGTAAAGTGATGTATATAACGAAATGTAGGGGCGAACTTTGTTCGCCCGTAATTGCAGACACTACTGAAGCTCTGTAAAAATGAATGTATAAGGTCAATTTCGGGAAAAATCTTGACATTTGCAGAGAATATGGTAAAATATAAATATGTATGTTTATATTTATGAAATGAGGTTTCTTTATGGCTAAGGATAAAAAAATGGTAACCGCTATTACCTCTATGGAAGAGGATTTCGCACAGTGGTACACTGATATCTGCAAAAAGGCAGAGCTTGTTGAGTATACAAGCGTAAAGGGCTGTATGGTAATCCGTCCCTACGGCTACGCTATCTGGGAGAATATCCAGAGAATTCTTGACGGAATGTTCAAGGCAACAGGCCACGAAAATGTTTGTATGCCTATGTTTATCCCTGAAAGTCTGCTTCAGAAGGAAAAGGATCACGTTGAGGGCTTTGCTCCTGAGGTTGCGTGGGTTACTCACGGCGGAAGCGAAAAGCTTGAGGACAGACTCTGCGTACGTCCTACATCAGAGACTCTTTTCTGCGAGCATTATGCTAATATAATCCACTCTTACCGCGACCTTCCCAAGCTCTATAACCAGTGGGTAAGCGTTGTAAGATGGGAAAAGACAACACGTCCCTTCCTCCGTTCAAGAGAGTTTCTCTGGCAGGAAGGTCATACAATCCACGCTACTGCTGAGGAAGCTGTTGAGGAAACAGAGCGTATGCTCAATGTTTATGCACAGTTCTGTGAAGAGTCGCTTGCTATGCCTGTTGTAAAGGGCAAGAAAACAGAAAGCGATAAGTTTGCGGGAGCAGTTTCTACTTACGCTATCGAGGCTCTTATGCACGACGGTAAGGCTCTTCAGGCAGGTACTTCACACTATTTCGGCGACGGCTTTGCAAAGGCTTTCGGCATTGAATATACTGATAAGGAAAACAAGAGAGTTGCTCCCCACCAGACAAGCTGGGGCGTTACAACACGTCTTATCGGCGCAGTTATTATGACTCACGGTGACGACAGCGGTCTTGTTCTTCCCCCTGCAATCGCTCCTGTACAGGCTGTTATCATTCCTATTGCACAGCATAAGGAGGGCGTTCTTGATAAGGCTAATGAGCTTAAGGAGCGTCTTGCTTCATCAGGCGTAAGAGTTAAGCTTGACGACAGCGAGAACTCACCCGGCTGGAAGTTTGCAGAGTACGAGATGAAGGGTGTACCTGTTCGTGTTGAGATCGGTCCTAAGGATATCGAGGCTGGACAGTGC
Organism: Ruminococcus sp.; assembly: GCA_015066875.1. Lineage (GTDB taxonomy): Bacteria > Bacillota > Clostridia > Oscillospirales > Ruminococcaceae > Ruminococcus. Next base: position 12,344 of record SVNM01000029.1, on the reverse strand, counting down.
GTTGTTGCAACACGTCATAACGGCGAAAAGACTATCGTTCCTCTTGATAAGCTTGAGGAGACTGTTGCTCAGAAGCTTGTTGAGGTTCGTGACGGACTCTTTGCAAAGGCTCTTGAAAACCGCGAGAACAAGACATTCGACTGCAAGACTATGGACGAAATCGTAAATGCTCTTGAAACAAAGGGCGATGGCTTTGTAAGAGCTATGTGGTGCGGTGAAGAAGCATGCGAGGATATGGTCAAGGAGAAAACAGGCGTTGGCTCAAGATGTATTCCCTTCGAGCAGACAGAGATTTCAGATGTCTGCGTATGTTGTGGAAAGCCTGCTAAGCATATGGTTTACTGGGGCAAGGCATATTAATAAAACAATTGCAAGGGCGGATTTTTCCGCCCTTTTTGTATGTGTGGAAAACAATCTGTACGGGACGATGTGGGCATCGTCCCCTACGATTTTATACACAACGGATTTTTGTTGTTGCGGTGTTTCGGGCGGATAAAACCACAGGCATAATTAAATCGGGCGGATAATATCCGCCCCTACGGAATGGTTTAACCAACGATACAAAACATCGTCCCATAAAAAACACGTAGGTAAAAATTTTGTAGGGGCGAACTGCGTTCGCCCGTTCGTGTACGCCTGTGGTATCGTTCGCCCCTACACGTTACACGTGTAGGGGCGACGGGGAGCCCCCGCCGGCGATTTATTGATGTCCACCCAAAAAAAGAATAAACCATTGTAGGGGCGGATATTATCCGCCCGTTATTGAACAACGTGTATACGTGATGTTGTTTTATTTGTGACGGGACGATGTGGGCATCGTCCCCTACAATTCGTGGGTTACCATTTCTGTAGGGGCGAACTGCGTTCGCCCGTTCGTTAATTCATATTTTGGGGATTTTTTTCTGCGGACACGGCACGCCGTGTCCCTACATCAGATTATTCCGACATTTCCGATATGTGACGGGACGATGTGGGCATCGTCCCCTACAAATTCTAATGTGACCGTACCAAAACCGCAATAGGTTCACGGGCGGACGAGGGCGTCCGCCCCTACATTTTTATACACAACGGGCATTATTAATATGGTTGAAATATTCCCTTTTATGTGATATAATATAAAGGATTTTTGTTTAGGAGAGATTGATTTATGTCTGAAAACAACTGCAAATGGGTAGGCGTATGGGGAAATGCTATATCAGTATCGGAAAGACGTCCTGAAAATTACGCAAAAAACCTTACCCTGAGATATCCTGTGAAGATGATGCTTGACGGAAGCGCTGTGAGAATTACAGTGGATAACTTCTGCGGAAACGAAAGTATAACAGTAACCTGCGCCACAGTGGCTCTTTCAAAGGGTGATGACTCTGTAACCGCAGAGTCAATGAGAAAAATAACCTTTGGCGGAGCAGATTCTGTTACTGTGCCCTCAGGCGAGCGTGTTGTAAGCGACGCTGTTGATATGCCTGTGAAAAAGGGCGAGGATATCGCTGTAAGCCTTTATTTTGCGGATTTTACGGAAATGCGTTCGGGAGTCCTCATTACAGGACCTCTTTCAAAGGGATATTTTGCAATAGGCAATCAGACAGAGCACGAGTCTCTTGATATTGATACATCAAAGCGTACAAACTGGTTTTACTTCCTCAGCGATATCGAGGTTCTTACCACTGAGGAAAAGAGCACTGTGATATGCTTCGGCGACTCTATAACAGCACAGGCGTGGCCTGATTATCTTATTCAGCGTACTCTTGAACAGGGCAACGGCACAAAAGCCGTAATACGCAAGGCTTCAAGCGGTACAAGAATTCTCCGCCAGTACGACAACATCACCTATGACAGCTACGGAATAAAGGGAGATATCCGCTTCCCCAGAGAAATTGCCGTTTCGGGAGCAGATACTGTAATAATCCAGCACGGCATAAACGATATTATTCACCCTGTGGGAGTTGAAGTAAACAAGTTCCGTCCCTGGAGCGACCTTCCCACCGCAGAGGAGATGATTGAGGGCATAAGAGGTTATATCCGCACAGCAAGAGAGCACAATATGAAGGTGTATCTTGGCACATTGCTTCCCATTAACGGCTGGAGAACATATGCCGATTTCCGTGAAAAGCTGAGATGCGAGTTCAATGATTGGCTGAGAACAACAACCGAAGCAGACGGCTGTATAGATTTTGACAAGGCTGTGGGAGATCCCGCAGACCGCACATCATTTGCACAGGGCTGTGACAGCGGAGATCATCTTCACCCCAGCGCATACGCATACGAGAAAATGGCACAGGAAATTCCGCCGGAAATCCTCGGAATATTATAAATGTAAATAAACACATTGTAGGGGGCGGACGCCCTCGTCCGCCCGTTTCTTTGATTGATGTTTTCCATTATATCACATATTTGTAGGGGCGAACTGCGTTCGCCCGCAAACAGACACAAAGATTTCCAACGGGCGAACACTACCACAGGCATACGCAAAAGGGCAAAATCAAAGATTTTGTTTTTTGCGGAAGTTCGCCCCTACAGAATGGTAACCCACGAATTGTAGGGGACGATGCCTACATCGTCCCGCACAAATAAAACAACGTCACGTATACACGTTGTTCAATAACGGGCGGATAATATCCGACCCCTACAGAATGGTTTAACCAACGATTGCAAAAAATTGAATAAAACAAAAAGGGAGCCTTTCAAAGACTCCCTTTAATTTATGTGAAATTTACTTTGCCCATCTGATACCGTTATATCTGCGAAGAGCGGTCATAAGCATAGTTCCCAGCACGCTACAGCAGATGATCTCTCCGATACCCACAGTGAGCATAAAATAAGGTATAGTTCCCTCAAATCCATAAGCATAGGCAAGAACAAAGGGCACGATTACCACGTTTGCGATTACAGGCGGAACAGAGCCGGCATAGGGGCATTTCCTTAGTGCATATGTTCCCAGAGCTCCAAGAAGCGTAGCACAGCTTCCGCCGACGATATCCCAGGGAATACAGCCTGTCGTAAGATTTGAAATCAGACAGCCGATGAAAAGTCCGGGGATAGCTGATGGGGTAAACACAGGCAGTATAGTCAGAGCCTCGGAAAGACGTATCTGAATTGCACCGCTTGCAAGTCCCAGAAGGTTTGAAACGTGTGTAAGAGCCACATACAGCGAAGCAATAATAGCTCCCTGTGAGATGAAGGATACCTTACTGTTGATTCTCATATTAAATTTCTCCTTTAGTTTTGATTTCAGACGCCTTATTGTCTGAGCGAGGAAGGTTTCGAACTCGCTTCGGATTATCTCCGATGAAAAATGAATATAGACTATATAAGAGGTCTGCCGTAGTTATACAGCAGACCTTTTATGCGTTATAAAGTTAAATCTGTGTTGAATAGTTGGGAGCTTCCTTAGTGATATAGATATCGTGGGGGTGGCTCTCCTTAAGGCCCGCACCTGTAATTCTGATGAACTTAGCCTTTTCGTGGAGTGTAGGAATATCCTGACAGCCACAGTAGCCCATACCTGAACGGATACCGCCAACAAGCTGGAAGATAGTATCAGCAACGTGGCCCTTGTAAGGAACACGACCCTCAACGCCTTCGGGAACGAGCTTCTTAGCGCCTTCCTGGAAGTATCTGTCTGTAGAGCCGTTAGCCATAGCACCGAGACTTCCCATACCTCTGTAAACCTTGAACTGACGTCCCTGATAGATTTCAGTATCTCCGGGAGCCTCAGCACAGCCTGCAAGAAGTGAACCGAGCATAACAACGTTAGCGCCTGCGGCAAGAGCCTTTACGATATCGCCTGAATACTTGATACCGCCGTCAGCGATAACGGGGATATTGTACTTCTGAGCGACACAAGCAACGTCATAAACAGCGGTAATCTGGGGAACACCGATACCGGCAACGACACGTGTTGTACAGATAGAGCCGGGGCCGATACCAACCTTAAGGCAGTCAGCGCCTGCAGCGATAAGAGCCTCAGCAGCTTCAGCAGTAGCGATATTTCCGGCGATAACAGGAGTATCGGGGAAAGCTTCCTTAACCATTTTAAGGCACTTGATGATATTAGCGCTGTGACCGTGAGCTGAATCAAGAACGAGAACGTCAACCTGAGCCTCGATAAGAGCTCTTGCTCTGTCGAGAACGTTGGCAGTAACGCCTATAGCTGCGCCACAGAGGAGTCTGCCACGGCTGTCTCTTGCAGAGTTGGGGTACTGAACAGTTTTCTCGATATCCTTGATAGTGATAAGTCCCTTGAGATAGCCCTCTTCGTCAACGATGGGGAGCTTTTCGATTTTATGTGAACGGAGGATTTCCTGAGCCTGTTCAAGAGTAGTGCCTACAGGAGCAGTAATAAGGTTTTCCTTAGTCATAACCTCAGAAATTCTTGCGTTGAAGTCGGTAAGGAAGCGCATATCGCGGTTAGTGATGATACCAACCAGCTTGCCCTTATCATCGACAATGGGAACGCCTGAGATTTTATACTTACCCATAAGCTCATCAGCGTCGCCTGCAACGTGATCTTCTGTAAGAGAGAAGGGGTTAACGATAACGCCGTTTTCGGAACGCTTAACCTTATCAACCTCTTCAGCCTGCTGTTCGATGGACATATTCTTGTGGATAATACCGATACCGCCTTCTCTTGCGATAGCGATAGCCATACGTGAATCGGTAACAGTATCCATAGCGGCAGTCATAATGGGTGTGTTGAGCATAACATTACCTGCGAGTCTTGTACCCAGCTTGATCATATTGGGAGTAACATCAGACTCAGCGGGAATGAGAAGAACGTCATCGAAGGTAAGACCTTCCTTCTGGAATTTGCTGTTCATATCAGTAAGCATAATAAATCCTCCTTTAAGAGCATAAAGTGCATTTCCCGTTTAACGCACAAACGGGTGCTTATTATTTTAATAATACTCTTTTTCTTGAATTATGTCAATAGAAAAAGCATTTCGCAAATATAAAAAAACTATGTACAAAACCGGCGACTTTTGGCGAAAAAGACAATCGGCGGAAAATTTCAGGTTGTAGCGTTGACGCTGTAGATCTCAAGAATGAGTGCTGCGTCTACGGGAGAGATATTTCCGTCGCCGTTAAGATCGGCAGAGCTTGTCTGATATTCGCTGAAAGCGGGGGGATTACCTGTATTTACCGAAGCGTACTCGCTTAAAGTGATAGCTGCGTCGGAAGGGGTAACCTGACCGTTTCCGTCAACATCGCCAAGGGGGATATTGCTGTAGTCGATGAAGTCAACTCCCGAAGCGATGGCGTACTGTTCAATGGCAGAGCCCTTGTCGCCGTTTATGTAGAAGCCCTCAATGGGAGCATTTGTGCCTGTGCGGATATCGTAATGAGTACCGATAGCGTCCGCTCCGACCACAGTAACTGTAGCGGGGATATAAATACCCGTAAGCTGAGGACAGCTGTAAAACGCCTTACTGCCCAGCTCTGTGACGGCAGTGGGGAAATTCACCGAATAAAGAGAAGAACACATACTGAAGCACTCTTCGGGGATAAAGGACATTCCCGCGCCGAGAACAGCCTGTGAAAGTGAAACACAGCTCATAAAGGCTCCCTTGCCAAGAGAGGTAACGGAAGCGGGAAGAGTTATACTTTCAAGGCTGAGACAGCCTGCAAAGGCATAGTCACCCACAGAGTCAAGTCCTGCGGGGAGCGAAACGTCTGTAACAGAGGTATTGCAGAAGAAAGCTCCCTTTTCAATACAGAGGGTTCCATCGGGAATGATAGCCGAAGGATTGCCCGCATAGCAAACAAGCGAAGCTTTATCAGAAGTCATAAGCATATTTTGCTCAGCCGAAAAGAAGCTGTTTTCCGTATCAACGTCAAAGGTTTTAAGGGAAGGACAGGAAGCGAAGGCATAGTCGCCTATATCGGCAACACCGCTTCCCAGATAAACGGTCTGAAGAGAGCTACAGCCTGAAAAAGCATAGGAGCTTATCTGTGCGACGCTGTCGGGAACGGTAATATTCACCAGTGTAGTGCAGTCCTCAAAGGCTCTGTCTGCCACAGCCGAAACGGGATAGGTGCTTTCAACAAGGGCAGGTATAACAAGGCTTGTGCCCTCGCCTGAGCAGTCAGTGATGACCGCATTTCCGCCTGATACAGTGTATGTGAGAGTAAACCCGTTCTGAGAATACTCGCCCTGAACAGCGTCCTCAGCAAAAGCAGAGGACATAGGAGCAACAGCCACAGCGGTAAGCAGTGAAAGAGCAAAAGAAACAGATTTTTTAAACATAAAAATCACCATTTATAAGGAATTTACGCAGATTTTTCCGCCTATCATTACAAGAGAAGGCTCTGTCATAAGGTCAAGGGGATTTTCGTCCTTTTTGTACATCTGAAGGTCAGCGTCCAGTCCCTGAGCGATTGAGCCTGTAACATCGTCGATGCCGAGGATCTGAGCAGGCTCACAGGTAAGTGCACGCATAGCCTTTTCAAAGCTGAGACCGCCCTTTACACTTGCCTGAGCAGAAAGGGGAAGGTACTGAATGGGGATAACAGGGTGGTCGGTGCAGATAGAAAGCTTTACCCCTGCCTTATCCATAACACAGGCATTATCAAGCTCAAGTCCACGCATTTCGGGCTTGCAACGGTCGCAGATAACGGGACCGCAGATAACGGGCACCTGTTCACGTGCGAGGATATCGGCAATTTTTCTTCCCTCGGTAGCGTGAATGATAACGGGATCAAGCTCAAACTCTTTGGAAATTCTTATAGCTGTGCAGATATCATCGGCACGATGGCAATGGAAAAAAGCCTTCTGCTTTCTCTGCATAAGAGGCATAAGAGCCTCGCACTTTATATCGAATTCAGGGGGATCGTAGTTATCGCTGTCTGAAAGGTAGCTGTCGGTATCGTGGAGATAACGGCGCGCCTTGAAAAGTCCCTCACGTATAAGAGCGGTAATAGCCATACGTGTAATGGGAGTCTCGTCCTTGCCGTTATAGACGTTCTTGGGATTTTCACCCAGAGCGAATTTAACTCCGCAGACCTTTACAAGCATATCGTCAACACAGCGTCCGTCGGTTTTGACAGCGCATATCTCACCTCCGCAGGCGTTTGCACTGCCGGGACTTGAAGCGACAGTTGTGATACCTCTGCTTCTTGCCTCTTCGAAGCATCTGTCGAAGGGATTGATGCCGTCAACAGCACGCATCTGAGGAGTAAAGGGGTCGGTAGCCTCGTTGCAGTCATCGCCCTCGAAGTCGATACCGTTTTCGATGATACCGAGGTGGGTATGAGCGTCGATAAAGCCGGGATAAACAGCAAAACCCGAAGCGTTGATGCTGTCGTCCTCGATATAATCGGGAACCTCATCGCCCATAGCGGTAATTTTTCCTTCTTTGACTTCAAGCCAGCCGTTTTTAATGACAGCTCCGTCAGAGTCCATCGTATGAATTTCAGCGTTATAGATAAGCATTATTTCAATCCTTTCAAAGCGTTGATAACAGCCTCGGCATTTTCCACAGGCGAGCCTGTACAGTCTGTTCTGATACGTGAGTTTTTAAGATATACAGAGTATCTCTGCTCATATCGTTCAAGAAGCTGAGCCTTTGTTGAAGAAACGACGATAGGACGGTTTTTATCGCCCTTTATGCGTTCATAGCACATATCGAAGGGTACATCGAGAAAAACAACAGCTCCGTTTTCATTTGCATATGAAGCGGTATCCTCATTGAGCATAGCACCGCCACCACAGGCGACAACGGCCTTTTTTCCGCAGAGACCTTTAACTGTTTCGGCTTCGACCTGTCGGAAATAGGGCTCGCCCTTCTGTGCGAATATATCGGGTATGGACATACCCTCGTTTTTAACGATAAGCTCATCGGTATCAACATAGGCGACGCCGAGCTTTTTTGCAATAATTTTACCGGCAGTAGTTTTTCCACAGCCCATAAATCCGCAAAGGAAAATAGTCATAATGAGTAATACCTCCGTAAAAAATCAGGTGAAATCGGCGTTAACCCTGTCCTCGACAGCCTTAATGACGCTGTTTATTTCTTCGGCTGAGTAGAAATCGCCATCCCATATCTCGTGAGCCTTCACAGCCTGATAAACAAGCATAGCCACACCGCCCACAGCTCTCTTGCCAAGGGCACGGAATTTCTTTACGAGCACTGTTTCAACGGGATTATACACAACATCAAAAGCACAGCCACAGTTATTGATAACCTCATCTGAAACGGGGCAGGCGTCTGTTTTGGGGTACATACCCACAGGCGAAGCGTTGATAAGCATATCAAAGCTTCCCGAAATATCGCCCGTAAGCACAGCAGTGAGCTTTGCGTCGGGGTAAGAGTCTCTGATTTCATTGCAGAGAGCCTCTGCCTGAGCCTGAGCTTCGGGAATATGAGCGATAGTAAGGTCAGCGCCGTGACGTACAGCTTCAACAGCGATCATACGTCCCACGCCACCGCAACCGACAAGCAGTACTTTTCCGCCCAGAGGCATATCCTTTACGGAAAGGAGAAAGCCGTCGCAGTCGGTGTTATAGCCGATAAGTCTGCCGTCCTTGTTATCCACGCAGTTTACCGAATTATAGCGTTTTGCGCTGTCAGCCATTTCGTCAAGCTGAGGGATAATATTCACTTTATGGGGGATAGTCACGTTAAAGCCCTTTATCGCTCTGAACTTATCCTCCATAGAGGAAAGGTCTTCGGGAGCGATATCGGTAAGGTCGTAATTCTGAGCCTTGCCTCTCAGCTCAAAGAGCTTTTCGTGAATAAGGGGAGACATTGAGTGTCCCAGCGGATGACCGATAAGAGTATATTTTTCCATATTAAGCAAAAGCCTCCTCAAGAGCGGAAACGCTTGAAATATTCACAGTTTTTACTCCCTTGAGAGTCTTTTTCACAAGACCTGTGAGAGTTTTTCCGGGACCGAATTCAAAGAAGGTATCAGCGCCTGCCTCACTCATAGCAGAAAGCTCGGAAGTGAACTTTACAGGGGAAACGATATGCTTTGCAAGGAGTGCGGGCATATCAGAGAAGTCGGTGAGCTCTGCGCCTGTTACATTAGAATAGTATTTTACCTTAGGAGCATTGAACTGAATGGTCTTTGCAGTTTCAAGGAAGATATCGGAAGCGGGCTTCATAAGCTTTGAATGGAAAGCTCCCGCAACGTTGAGGGGGATAACTCTTGCGCCCATTTCGGCAAAAACAGCGCTTACCTCAGCAATACCTTCGGGAGTACCTGCAACAACGGTCTGCTGGGGAGAGTTATAGTTTACAGCGGAAGCGTATTCTTTAGCTTCATCGCAGACCTGAGCGATTTTCTCAGGTTCAAGCTTCATAACGGCAACCATAGCACCCTTTGTCTGAGTAGTGGCAGTATGCATAGCTTCGGCACGAGCCTTGATAAGGCGGAAAGCGTCCTCAAGAGAAACCATACCCGAAGCGTAAAGGCCTGCATATTCGCCCAGCGAGTGTCCGGCAACGCCGTCAAAGGAGTAGCCCTTAAGCAGAGAAGCCTCGTGGCAGAGGATAGACATAGCCATAATAGCGGGCTGAGCGTTGATAGTAAGGGAAAGCTCTTCAATAGGAGTATCGAAGCAGATTTTTCTCAGGTCCTTTCCCAGAATTTCAGAGCCTGTATCGAAAATAAAACCCAGAGAACCGAAAGCCTCAAGGATATCCTTACCCATACCGGGTTCCTGAGAGCCCTGTCCTGAAAATAGTGAAATTGTCATAATATGTAACTTCCTTTCTGTATGTTGTGTACAAATGGTTGAGAAAAGTGTATTTTTTCAACAGAATGAATTGTGCAAATAAACGATATTTTTGATTTACTTGTGTAAAGTCCCTTAATAAAGTTGCAAAAAATCCGGAAATGTTTTACAATGTACATATCAGACTTTTTTGCATTATCTTAATATTATGGAGTTTTCAGCGCAATGCACATAATATAATATAACATAAAATTTGATGATTTACAACAGCATTTTTGAAATATTTGATTCGGAGGTTCAATTAATGGGTATAAATATTCTCGGCACAGGAAGCTATGTTCCTGACCAGACTTTCACAAACGATGACTTCACTCGTTTCGTGGAAACAAACGACGAGTGGATAAGAACTCGTACAGGAATATGTGAAAGACGTATGGCCGGGTGGGAGCCTGTATGGTATATGGGTACTCAGGCCGCGCTTAAGGCAATAGAAGCTTCGGGAATAGATCCTTCTGAAATAGGCCTTGTAATCTCCACAACAGTAACGGGAGATTTTCTTACTCCCAGCACAGCAAGCATCATACAGGACAAGATAGGTGCGAAGAATGCGTCGGCATTCGACCTTAACGCAGCCTGTTCGGGATTTGTATATGCTCTTGATACAGCAAGAAGATTTCTTGAAACAGAGCCTTCAATGAAGTATGTGCTTGTTACAGCAAACGAGGCTCTTTCACGCTTTACAGACTTTACCGACAGAGGAAGCTGTATACTCTTCGGCGACGGAGCAGCCGCAGTTATCGTAGAGCGCAGTGACAAGATGTTCACATCACACCTTGGCTCAGACGGAAGCGGAGCAAACGTGCTTTTTGCAAGAAGTCTTATGCCTGCTCCCGAAGTAGCGGTTGAAAGCGATTTCGAGGATAACTTCCCTGAAATGTCTCTGAATAAGCTCTACCAGAACGGTAAAGAGGTATATAAATTTGCAGTAGCAGCTCTGCCAAAGGCGTTTGAGCTTGCCGCAGAGAAAATCGGCGTAACCAAGGAAGAAATCGACTGGTTTATTCCTCATCAGGCAAATATAAGAATAATTGAAACAGCCGCAAAGAAGCTTGGCGTTTCAATGGATAAATTCGTTGTGACTCTTGACCACTACGGAAATACCTCAAGCGCGTCAATACCCCTTGCTCTTGACGAGGCGGTAAGAAGCGGAAAGGTTAAAAAAGGCGATAAGATAGCTCTTATCGGTTTCGGCGCAGGACTTACCTACGGCGGAATTGTTATGGAATACTGATAATATCCGATATACAGCAAACAAAAAGGAGAGATAATTATGAAAACAAGAATTACCGAGCTTTTAGGCTGTCAGTATCCCCTTATTCAGGGCGGTATGGCGTGGATTGCCGAGCATAAGCTTGCCTCAGCCGTTTCAAATGCGGGCGGTGTGGGACTTATTGCGGGCGGAAGCGCTCCTATTGACTATCTGAGAGACCAGATACGTGCCTGTAAGGAAGCTACAGACAAGCCCTTCGGTGTGAATATTATGCTTATGAGTCCCAATGCAGAGGATCTGGCTCAGCTTTGTATCGACGAGAAGGTAGCCGTAGTCACAACAGGCGCAGGCAACCCCGGAAAGTTCATTCCCGCGTGGAAGGAAGCAGGAATCAAGGTAATTCCCGTAATTCCTTCGGTAGCTCTTGCAAAGAGAATGGAAAAGGCAGGCGCAGACGCTGTTGTTGCAGAGGGTACTGAGTCAGGCGGACATATCGGCGAAAACACAACAATGTGTCTTGTTCCTCAGGTAGTTGACGCTGTGGAAATTCCTGTAATCGCAGCTGGCGGTATCGCAGACGGCAGAGGTATTGCAGCTTCATTTATGCTTGGCGCAGAGGGCGTTCAGATAGGTACACGCTTCCTTGCTTCAGAGGAGTGTCAGATTCACCCCACATTCAAGGAGCTTGTAATCAAGGCAAAGGATACCGACAACGTTGTAACAGGACGCTATACAGGTCACCCTTGCAGAAATATCAAGACAAAGTTTGCTAAAATGCTTGCAAACGGCGAAAAAGACGGCTCACTTACTCCCGAACAGTTTGAGGAAGTTACACTGGGCTCGCTGAGAAAGGCTGTTATCGACGGCAACGTTGACGAGGGGTCATTCCTCTGCGGACTTATCGCAGGTATGGTTAATGAAGTAAAGCCCTGTAAGGACATCATTGAGGAAATGATGGCTCAGGCTAATAAGCTTCTTGGCAGATAAACCATACAAGCGGGGGGATTATATATGAGGGAATACAAATTTATACAAATGAAATACAAGATTATGAAGGGCGGTTATGTAACCTCTAAAGAGGACGGCTACCGTGACCACAGAACTGTTATCAGGGATATGGCACAGCAGGGGTATCGTCTGGTAAGTCAGCTTCCTGTTTCGGTAGAAGGCTACGGCAGAGTAGTCATCTATGACCTTGTATTTGAAAGGGAAGATAATTATGGGGGATCTAAGTTTTAAATACTGTCCCGTGTGTGGCAGTGAACTTCAGGAGGGGAAAATATCAGTTCCCGTATCAAGAAAAACCGGAGTTATGAACGGCTTTACTGATACAATTCTCTTTTATTGCGAAGAAGATATCCAATACCAAAAAGAGCATCCCGTAAAGAGTGCTTTTTC